>NZ_KV917378.1:3668645-3994042 GCF_002019735.1 Salipaludibacillus agaradhaerens | reverse complement strand
TTCTGCTGCATAATCAAGCTGATCCAACAGCATCTGATGGTCATAACCACCAGCTAAAAGCCCACCAGAAGCACCACTCTGTATGATCCCATCTACATGAATAACGGCAATTTTACCGCTGCCTGTTCCAGTTTCCAAAATCTTTTCATGAAAGGGTTCTCCTGCTCCGCCAAAGAAGCCTTCAAAAGATTCTTCCATAGATGCTTGAAAAAAAGATACGAGTGTTGCTGCTAATAAAAGGACACCTGCTATAGCGAGGCCAATCCATCGTTTTGCATTCATCTTATCCCTCCTGCTAAAATTAATAAAGCGTTTTATTTATGTAAATACCCACGAATGACCTATTATTTGATACGATAATAGTAGAAGTTTAGTTTCATATTACGACTTATGTGGGACACTAAGTTTTATTTTAACGTGTTTACAGAAAAAACGAAACTGATGAAAATCATGTAAGAAGAAAGGATGCATCCAACATGAAGAGTGAGAGAAAACAGGTCTATTTGTTTTATAAGCCAAATGATGAACTTGATGAAAAAGTTCAAAAGCTTCGTGAGCTTGGAAAGAAACATGGTTTTACGTTAGCTGAATCACCTGATAAAGCCAATATCATTGCCAGTATTGGAGGCGATGGAACATTCCTTCAAGCTATCAGAAAAACAGGTTTCCGTGAGGATTGCCTCTACATCGGGATTAACGACGATAAGCTTGGCTTCTATACTGATTTTAATTTAAATGACTTAGAAAAAATAGAGTTGGGCATGCAAGCAGAAAATATCGAAGTGTTACGCTACCCCACTCTTCAAGTCACTGTTGACGATCTTCAGGAATTCCAGTGTCTAAATGAATTATCGATTCGGTCTAACATCATCAAAACATTTGCTATCGATGTATTCATCGATGGTATCCATCTTGAAACCTTCCGTGGAGATGGCATGATTGTGTCTACTCCTACAGGTAGTACCGCTTATAATAAATCACTAAAAGGGGCGGTTGTGGACCCTAAATTAAACGCTATGCAATTAACTGAAATTGCTTCTCTTAACAACAATCAATATCGTACTTTAGGATCACCTCTCATATTAAATAACGATCGTGAGCTCATCCTTAAAATCGTACAAGATGGTAATGATCATCCTATCATTGGTGCTGATAATGAAGCCCTAAGTATTCGCCATTCACATGAAGTGAAAGTGAAAGTAAGTGACAGAACCATTAAAACACTTCGCTTAAAAGACAATTTATTTATTCATAAAGTCAAACGTAGCTTTTTATAAAACGAACCTTCAATCAGTGGGCATTTTCGTCGTTGCCCCCCTGAGTCGTAATTTGAGTTAATAAAGACATTAACGTCCGTTAACTTGTTTACGGAGGTTATCTGTGATAAATCATATGCCTGTGGAAGTTTTGTATACGCAAGACTTCCACTTTGTTGTCTACTTATTTCCTAATACATGTTACCAAATATTTAATCTCTCTCTTCTTTTTAAACTTAACCCATATGACGCCACCCAATCGTGGCACATTCTCCTTAACTTACGACTTCTGATTTAAAGCGTACATAATTGTATTATCCACTACAGTTTTAGCCACTTTAACATTTAGCCACTCATCAGGAGAAAGGTCAAACAAATCCTCTGTTAAAATTGTAAAGTCGGGCTTATATCCTTTTGCTATTTTGCCATATACATTCTCTTTTCCGATCGCTTTTGCACTGCCAGTAGTAAATAACGTAAGCGCCTCGTATAACGATAGTTTTTCATGTGGGTTATAACCTGCATGTTCCTCTTCAGGTTTCCGTCTCGTGACAGCTGCATGAATACCAAGCATCGGGTCAATTGGTTCAATCGGGGCATCAGAGCCTCCTGCACACATTAGCCCTTTATCTATGAATGTTTTCCAAGCAAAGGAGGTTTCCAACCTTTTCTTTCCAAGACGCTTCTCGACCCATGGGAAATCAGAAGCAACAAACCTAGGCTGAATATCGAGAACTACAGGAAGCTGTTGCAAACGAGCTATTAAATCTTCTCTCGTTACTTGCAAATGTATTAAACGATCACGCTGTCCTTCTTCAGGAGGGTATGCTTCAATGGCCTCGATCGCCATTTCAAGCGCCTTATCTCCAATGACATGTATCGCAACTGGTCTGAAGAAAGCACGGGCTTCTTTGATAAGCTCCTCAAGTTCACTTTTCGTATGAATCCCCACCCCACAAGTGGAAGGATCATCGTCGTACGGCTTACTCAGTAAAGCAGTTCTCCCACCTAAAGCTCCATCAGCAAAAATTTTCACCGCCCCAAGCTCGACGTAGGGGTGATCAGTTTGATGATAGTTAGATAAAATGCCAGAGGCTACCTCATGATGGATAAGTAGATTCGTGCGAAATTTACAATGTATACTATCTATCACATTGTAAAACGCTTTAAGAGTAGCGTCCGCATCACCATAATAGTTTAGATCTTCTGAATGTCCTCCTGTATACCCTTTTTTAAGAAGATCATTAACAGCTGTGGAGAGAGCCTTTTCTACATAAGTAAAATCTTTCTCTGGCAAATATTTTTTAACTAATTCTTGTGCCTGATCATGCAAATAGCCAGTTGGTGCACCATGCTCATCACGTACAATTATCCCGCCAGCAGGCTCAGGAGTATGTTTATCAATCCCAGCTAACTGTAAAGCATATGTATTTATTACGCTTGCATGTCGACACACCCTTGAAACGATAATCGGGTGATGTAAAGAGACGCTATCGAGCACATACTTATCTGGAACTAGTTGCTGATCATATAAATTTTCATTAAACCCTTCTGCCACGAGCCATTGTCCAGGCGGGAGTTCTTTAATCGCTTTTTTTAAGATGGCGCATAATCTCGTAATACTTGTCACATCTGAGACATCGAGTTTAAGCAACTTTTCTCCGTGTCCAATCATATGTAAATGGCTGTCAACAAATCCAGGATACATAACAGCGCCCTGTAGATTTATTTCCTCGGAAATAGTGCCTTCATGTTTAAGCTTTAAATCGGCTAACCGACCGACACTCACGATATGTCCTTCTTCAACAAAAACTGCTTCTTGCACATCCTCTTCACTACAAAGGGTGCGTATTCTTCCTCCATACCACAAAGTTCCCAAAGAAAGTGCTCCTTTCCACAGACAGCTTTAATTCTGTAAAATATATAACAAATTCATCATACAGGCAATTAAGATATAAATCAAAAATAAAAGGGCACCCATTCGGATGCCCTAGAGTCACATATTTTTATATTATTGTTGATACCCACTCATTTGTTGTTCTGCCATTTGAACAAGTCTTTTTGTAATTTCACCACCGACAGAACCGTTAGAACGTGCAGTTGCATCTGGACCAAGTTGCACCCCAAATTCTTGAGCAATTTCGTATTTCATTTGATCCAACGCTTGTTGTACCCCAGGGACTACTAATTGATTTGAGCTGTTGTTGTTATTAGCCATATAATCTCACCTCCCTTGTACGCTTATAATGCGACAAAAGAAATGATCTAATTCGAGAAGAATCTTGGTTAGACATCCAATAATTGAAAAATGATATCATATTGCTTTAACTAAACCATCAGTTACTCTATCCATTCCTTCATCCAAACACATATGCCATCTCTAAAAATAAGCATACAGTGAATGCCAGAGACGTAGTTTTATCGTGGGACGTCTAAAAATGAGGCGATAAATTCTTTCGCAACATTGCTCTGTTAGTCCTGTTCTTAATCTATAACCTTTTATAAAACGACCATACGATTTAAATTATTTAGTATTTTTCGCTTGTTCATGATGAATCTTCAATTGTGATATTCTCTTTATATTCTTACGTTTAGAAAAGCTCATTAATTTCTGACTCTTCATCTGCAGAAGGCGTAAATTCATGGCTCGTCGTTCGGTTTACTGCGTCATCAATGATCTCCTCAAGATTAAGGAAACTTTCATATCGTTCCGCTTTGTCTTTATCTGGTTTTGTTTTCGACTCGGCTGGTAAAAAAATAGTACAGCAATCTTCATAAGGTAAAATTGAGATATCGTATGTACCAATTTTTCTTGCCTGCTCAATTACTTCAAGTTTATCCATTGTAATAAGGGGACGCAATACAGGCAGATTTGTCACACTATTAATTGTATACATACTATCAAGCGTCTGACTAGCCACTTGTCCAAGACTTTCTCCATTTACAATCGCTTTAGCATGGTGTACCTTTGCTATTTTTTCGGCTATTCTCAGCATAAAACGTCTCGTAACCGTCATTTCATAATTATCTGGTACTTGCTTATGAATCAGCGTTTGCACATCAGTAAAAGGCACGATATGGAGCTTAATCGTCCCACCAAATTGTGTTAACACTTTTACTAAATCCTCAACCTTTTGCTTCGCTCTTTCATTTGTAAAAGGAGGACTATGAAAATGAATGGCCTCTAATGTAACACCTCTTTTCAAGGCAAGATAGCCTGCTACAGGACTGTCTATCCCTCCAGAGAGCATTAGTAAAACCTTTCCGCTCGTTCCTACTGGTAACCCACCTGCTCCTTTAAGAACTTTAGATGATATATAAGCAGCTTCAGATCTGATCTCCACTTTTAATTCAACATCTGGGTTATGAACATCCACACTAATCTCATTCATATTTCGTAAAATATGACCGCCGATCACCTTATTCATTTCTTGTGAGCCTATTGGAAAATCTTTATTGGTACGCCTCACTGACACTTTAAAGGTTCCTCTTCCCGATGGTAAAGCATCTTCCGCTGCCCATAAAGCGCCCTCACTTATCTCCTTTTCTGATAAAGCAATTTTTATTGATGGGCTAAGAGAATGGATGCCAAATACAGTCTGTAGCTTCTGACACACAGCTGTCTCCTCTTCACCATTCAATTTTACAAACATGCGACCAAAGGAACGTTTTACTTTAATTGCTTCAAAACCTTTTAAAACCTCTCTAATATTTCTTTCTAACTTCTGTTCAAACTGCTTTCTATTTTTTCCTTTTAAAGATAATTCCGCATAACGGATTAAAATATGATCATACTTCATTTGATTTTTACCACCTTTTTCATCGTCGCCACTACTTCTTTTAATTTTTCGAGAAAAACCGAAGCTTCTTCTTTTGTATTACTGAACGAGAAAGATAATCTGATGGCAGAATTAGCTTGTTTCTCCTCAAATCCTGCCGCCACCAATATACGACTAGGGGCATTCTTTTTCGATGAACAAGCAGATTTTGTAGACACGTACACGTCTCGTTCTGCTAATGCTTGAACGACAACCTCTGGCTTTAACCCTGGTATAGAAAAATTTAAAATATGCGGTGCTCTTTCTGCCGGAGAATTAATTATAACACCATCTATTTTCATTAACTCTTCTTCCAACCAATGTGACATTTGCTGAAGGTGATCTGTCCCTTTTTCCGCTTCATCCAAGGTAATTCGTAACGCTTTAGTCATAGCCACAATCCCTGCTACATTTTCTGTCCCTGCTCTATAACCAGCTTGTTGATTTCCTCCTGAGAACAAAGAGACCAATTTTACGTTGTCACGCACTATCACAACACCATTACCTGGAAGTCCATGGAATTTATGTGCTGAAATGGTGCAGAGATCTATATTTGCCCTTTGAAAATTAATGGGCACCTTCGTCACACCTTGAACGTGATCTACATGAAACAATACCTTTGGATATTCAGCCAATAGAGACCCAATTTCCTCAACCGGCTGGATGCTTCCGAGCTCATTGTTAACATGTATGACAGACACTAAGATTGTTTTATCCGTTAAGGCTTTTCTCACATCCGAAGCTGATACACAACCGTTTTTATCAGGTATCAGATAGGTTACTAAGAACCCCTCTTTTTCTAGATGTTTACACACTTCATAAGAAGAAGAATGCTCTATACCTGTCGTAATAATGTGATTGCCACGTGAACGGTGCTGATAAGCAGCCCCTTTAATCGCCAAATTATTGCCTTCAGTGCCACCTGAAGTAAACACAATCTCGGAGGCATTCACGTTAAGTAACGCAGCTACTCTTTTTCTTGCTTGCTCCATAAGCTGCTCAGACGCTTTTCCTATAGGATGAAGCGATGAAGGATTACCAAAATAATCTATTGAAACTTTTGCAAAAGTATCCACTACCTCTTTGTACGGTAGTGTTGTAGCACTATTATCAAAATATATCATTCCAAACGACCCCTTCATTTGTCTAGAAACTATATTCAACAAAGTATCATACCATAATTATTATTTTTCAAACAGCTAAATACTTACTTTTTTCAAGCCTTGATGTTCAAACCTTAAACTAGTGTAAAGACGACACAAATCACAGTGTTAGTGTGCTCCATTTACAGTTATGATATGTTTTATACCTATCACCTTGTTATCACAGATAGCCTGTCCATAAAACTCCCCCAAAAATAGAGAGTAGAGATAAAATCTATTTAGGCGGGAGTTAATGGACGCTAAGGTCCTAATTCACGCAACGACCAATCAGTAGGACAAGGACGAAAACACCCACTAATTGAAGGTTCGTTTTATATTAATAAAGAAAGTCATTTTCCAATTTCACTCGCCCTAGAACAACACTTAACAAACAAAAAACCTGCTTCGGCTCATTAAGACCTAGCAGGCAACTCATCATCATGCCATTATTCCACTTCTATAGAGAGTTCTTCAAAGAGCTTTTCAATAGAAATAATACCATCAGGTGCTATATGAGAAAAATCTCCAGGACGTATACCTTTCGTAGTCGTTATTTCTTCTGTGACTTTTTCTTTATTGAGATCAGTGTGATTAGTCTCGCTCTCCACACTATCCTCTTCCTTCCTATCCCTTTTTAACTCTTTATCTTCAGCTGGTTCACTCTCTAAACTAATCTCAGTAGAGGAAGAAGGATTGTCAGCGGCTAATTCCTTTTCAAACTCCTCAAGTCCTATTAAATCTGCCTGATGACTGCTACTCAAATGTTCTCCATATACATCAAAAAGGGACGAAGATTCTTCACCTTGCAAAGTTGTTAATTCTTTTTTTGAAAAAGGGTCAAACAGGATGACAATGACTAACAACCAACTTGTGATACAAAGAAGAGTGACACTTCCTACTATCATCCACGTTTTTTTCATGAGTGATCCCCTCCGAAATCCCCTTTATTAAGAATACGTCACTTGGTAAGTTTCCTGCTCCTTGATTTTTTCAAGAACATCAGGATCTATAGGCTCCAGGGCTTCCACTGCCAGCTCTAAAGCTTCTTCATACAAATAATTTCTAAAGCGATCCTCAGCTTGTAAAAGCTTAATATTAACGTGATCATTTTGACTGCGGTAACGATTTCCATACTGTATCGCCTTCTCAGAAAGGTGGGCATGGTCAATTGTTTTTTCTAACTCTGTGACACATTCATCCACTTGCTTTTTAGCCTGATCGACTTTATGATTAATTTCTTTCATCGATATTGGTATTTGATTTAAACCCTCAGCAGCTGATCGCAAAAGCTTTTCAGCCTCGTCAAGCCGCATCATACTACTTTCAGGCACACCAGGGATATTGCTACGCTGTAAATGTTTTTGGCTTTGTGAAAGCGTATGTTTCAAATCCTGAATCGTTTGCTCCGCCTGTCGCTCATCACTACGTAGCAGATTAAGGTTATCTGTTGTTTCAGTTATGTCATCTTCCGTCACCTGAATTTGCTCTTGAAAATCTTGCGTCATTTTCCTAAGTGTTGTATAAGATTGCTTTTTTTCCTCCAGGGCATCTTCAAGTACAGCAAATTGACTGAATAAATTTTTAAGATCTTTCTCTAGCTTCATTTGATGGCGATCATGTTCTTCATCAAGCCGGTAGTTGAGTTTAATCGTCTCTATTTCTGCACTTAACTCTTCGAATAGCTGACGTAGGCCAGTTAACCTTTCATTTAGTTCAGGTAGCTCTTTTTCTACAAAATTACGAGATAATACTTCATGTTCTAGTTTTCCATATATATCATTAATTTCATTTTCTATATGCTGTACTGGCTCCTCAGCCTCGGCTAATTGTAGGTTTTCCACTACAGGTAATGTGGCAATAAGTTGCCGTTTCATCTCATTTACTTGCCACTCATATGAGAAATGATGAAGAGGATAGCCATCAGCTTTCATCTCTTCAAGACCTTTCTCTAATTCCTCTAATTGTTTTGGTAGATCCTTCTCCAACTTAACTAATAGCTGGGGTATCTCATCCATATAATTAAAATAAACGGTTAACAAAGATTGCATTTCAAGAAGTATTTCCCTTGCTTGAAAGTAATTACCTTCGTTTGTTTGCTCATCAAAGCGATCAAACATCTCATGAACTTCCTTTAAACGCGCTTCAATTATTGGAGCTGCTTGACCTAACGTCCCTTTTTGGACCCACAGTTTCTTTTTCGTATCATCGAACTGCTCTTTAACAGCATGAATATCCTCTCGATTCTTTTCTTCACTATGTAATAGCTCGTCAACTTCTCCTATCATTTCTTTCATTTGTTGTTTAACAGCTGCTAGCTCTTCATCCATAAACTTAATATAGCGTTTCGCTTTTTGAAACCGATATTTATTTGCCATTTCCTCAATATCAAATAGCTTTTCTTCCATATCAGGAAGTTGAATTGTAATGATATTATCCCATTCTTCGCGCCACTGTTCGAAGCGCTCTTCCGTTTCGCCAGACATTTTTAGTCCTTTTATCCTGGCCAGCTCTTCTCTTACAGGCTCATTCATTAATTGCAACTTTTCACTTTCCAGCCTGTCCACTTCTTTATAAATTCTCTTTCTAGCCCATGCCCCATAGATAATTGTGACTAAAAAAAGAACTATGACAGTATATACAATATATAAAAACATATTATGAGGCCTCCTTAACCTATGTGTTCATCTTTATAAAAATTATGATAGAATATACCCGTTACCAGAATAAAATAAACGTTTATATAGCTTATCTTTTAGCGACGTTTTAAACGTATTCGCATTTCCCTAACTATACTTAGTGATACCTACTTCTATCATATCATGGAAAGGTCGAAAGTGGTCGTCTTTCTTCATGATTTTTTAAAGGAAAAGAAAGGAGACTATGACGTGATTACACATGACCACCATATCCACACACCTTTTTGCCCGCATGGCTCCTCAGACCCATTAGAGGCTTATATTGAAAATGCAATTGATAAGGGGGTGACATCGATCACTTTCACGGAGCATGCCCCTTTACCTAATGGATTCACAGATCCTGTTCCAACTAAGGATTCTGCCCTATCACCTGATCAATTGTCTCTTTACATAGACACCTGTTATGCTGCCAAACAAACATATGCCTCTTCTATTGAGATCAACATTGGGTTAGAAATAGATTATATCGATGGCTTTTCCGAGCAGACTGCTATGTTGTTAAACACATGGGGACACCAATTAGATGATAGCATTTTGTCTGTCCACTTTCTCCAAGCACCTAATGGCTCCTACCATTGTATCGACTATAGTCCAGAGGCATTTCAGTCTCTCATAAGTGCTTGTGGCTCCATCAAAAAAGTATATGAGTTGTACTACAAGACCGTCCAAGCTTCCATTGAAGCCAACTTAGGTCAATTTACACCATGTCGTATCGGCCACATCTCGCTTGCTAGAAAGTTTCAAAAACTGTTCCCTCGTGATTTTGATGATACACCTTTGATAATGAAGACACTTGAAACAGTTAGAGATAATAATAAATCATTAGATATTAATATTGCTGGCTTAAGCAAAGAGCATTGTGGTGAAACTTATCCACCGTTACGTTGGATTGAAAAAGCGAAAGAAATGCACATTCCACTTGTGTATGGATCCGATGCTCATACAGCCAATTATGTAGGGACTTCTAGAGATGAAGTGGCAAGATTTTTCTAATGTAGAAAACCGCTGTCATGTTTGATCTTGTATAGGAACGCTCGTGACAGCATCTTTGAAATGGGTTGAAACCCATTGACACAACTCAGAGAAGTATTTATCAAGAAAGTGATTTTCATGAGGCATTAAATGATAAACCTCTCGAATGTATTGAGGATGCAAAAATGGCATTGTGAGCATGCCTCTTAGTTGTAAAACAAAATATTCATTCGCACGGGCTTTCATCTCACCTCTCTCATATGCTGCCACTAATAATGTATGGTAGAGGTGCTTTTCTTTTGCTAAATACGAAGACATGAGTTCTCTGACAAGGGTGGTATCTAACGTGATCTCTCGATGAACAAACCGTGCTAGTGCATGATGCTTCTGCTGATACACCATAACATTCCAAATAGCCTGTAATAACCGATCAAATATGAGCTCGACATCGTCTTCCAAATCTAAACATTGCGACTCAATCGCAGCCACATACCCTTCAAGAAAGTGCGTCATAAGATGCTCCAACAGTCCTTGTTTACTGCCGAAATAATAAGATATCAGCGCCACATTCGCCTCTGCTTTAAAAGCGATATCTCGCACCGAGGTTCCACTAAACCCTTTAACATTAAACAATTCAATAGCAGCCTGCATCACTTTATTCTTTGAGGCTTTTTTATTCATGTTAGCATAGCACCTCCTTGATCACTCAAGTGAAATTCGGTAGTCTTTATAATTTCCTTGTCGGAAAGACAATTTCCTGCAAAGAATACTCGACAAAAACACTTTTAATTCTCCATTGGATAACGAGTTGTGTTATAATTTTCAAAAGCTTTTGAAAGGAATGAGACCATTGTTTCAACCAAAAACATACGAAGGATCTTTAACAGCTAAATATGACCTCCTCGCTAAACAGCTCGATGCATTATTAGAAGGAGAAAAGGACCAAGTTGCCAATTTAAGCAACGCATCAGCCCTCTTAAATCAATTTTTAACCGATGTTAATTGGGTAGGTTTTTATCTATGGAAACAAGGTGAGCTTGTTTTAGGTCCCTTCCAAGGGTTACCAGCTTGTGTTAGAATCGCTTATGGCAAAGGGGTTTGTGGTACAGCCGCTAAAGAAAAAAGAACGATGCGTGTTGAAGACGTTCACGCCTTTCCTGGCCATATAGCGTGTGATGCCGCTTCAAATTCTGAAATTGTGGTCCCCTTTTTAAAGAATGGAGAACTTCTAGGCGTCCTAGATATCGATAGCCCGTCAAAAGGACGTTTTTCAGAAGAGGACGAACAAGGCTTACAGCAATTTGTTAAAGTATTGTCCTCTCATATTTGAATAAATACGTAAACAAAAACGCCGTTTAGGACACTTGTCCTTTCAGCGTTTTTGTTATTTTACACACGTTTTAAAATAACATTAACTAGCTGGATAAAAGAGTGATGCACATTTGATATGTCATCTTTCTTCTAAATTAAAGTTCTTCCACGTTATTATCGGTTTCATGAAAGAATTCAACTTTATCTCTTCCAGTTTCTTTCGCTCTATATAAAGCTTTATCTGCATCGTTAAATAATTTCGTTAGCGATGGTATCCCTTCTTCAGAAGCCCAACTAGATACACCACACGAAACGGTTACGTTCGGTTCCGTTTCCTCTTTGACGATAATTCGAATTCGCTCAGCTACATCACCTGCATGGGTAGCATCGGTTTTCGGTAAATAAACTGCTAGTTCCTCGCCTCCCCAACGAACACCAATATCGCGGTCTTGTTTCGTGTAGGACTGAATCACTTTTGCTACCTGGATAATAACAGCATCTCCTGCTTGATGCCCAAATCGGTCATTGATGGATTTAAAATGATCAATATCAAGTAAAATAAACGCGCCATAGCCGTCATTTTTCATAGAGTGAGTCACAATTTCATCCATATATTCACGCGTATAGAGTTTCGTTAAATAATCTGTAACGACAAGTTCCTTCATTTCTTCATGTAGAATCGCATTAACAAAAGCTAGTGTACAATGGTGCACAAGAGACTGACATAATTTAAAAGAGTCGAAACTAAATGCATAAGCATCTTTTTTGAAGACTAGTACACCACCAATTACTTGGCTGTTATGCACCATTGGAATACCAATAACGGACTTAAATGGTGGATTCTTTACGTTTTTAGACCAGTCGCCTAAAAATACCTCCTGTTTGCCTGTTTTTAAAGTCATAACTAAATCAGCAATCTTTACGTTATTTTCAAATAATTCTTCAGAAGGGTACCTCCATGTACGTCCACCATCTTTAAACGTCCAACGATCATCAAACATAATGAATCCAGCTTCATCCGCTTTAAACGCCTCGATAATCTTGTTCATCATTAGATCAACCGCTTCATTTACCTTCAAATTGGAGTTAATGAGATGAGAGGTCTGGTTAATTAATTGAAGATCTTCTATATACTGACGTGATTGTTGATATAACTCTGCATTCTCAATAGCATTTCCTCCTGTATCCGCAAGAACTTGAATAAACTCCAATTCACTGTGAGTGAAAATTTGCGAAACAGCCATTTCCATTTCAAAAACACCATATACCCCTTGGCGCCCCTTTAACGGAACAGTAAGAATCGTTTTCCCGTTAATAGTCGTATCTGTTACGATGAGCTCTCCAGTCACATACGCTTTAGCTGCCGTTTCATCTACCGAATCTTGTAAATCTAGCATTTGAACAGGAAGTGTTTCTGCAACATCCCATTCGTTCGAGAGCATTAAGTTCACCTTACACCCAGGGTAAGCTTCGCGTAGGGATTCCACGATTTCACCGAGAATCTCACCTACATCCTTAGAGCTATAAAATTTTCTAGTAACCTTTAGTAACAAATCTTTCCTTATCTTTTCTACACTCATTTGCTTAGCGTGAATCAGCTTATTGAACCAAGCACCTAAATCTGACGTCAGCTTTAGCATTTCTCCATTGTGCGTCCGATTGCATTCCCCATGTGAAGTGAGAACCATAATCATACCAATGCAATCCGCCTTATAGAAAATCGGCATGATGTAAAAATCATTATATGCCCATAATGCGCGAAAGAGCGAATAGGGGACATCCTTTTTTTCAATAATATAAGCCCCCATTTTATCAGAAGACTGAAGCAAACCTGCCAGCGTCATTTGCTCGATCGTATATTGACTTTTCTGATCAGTCAAAGCGGCATTTGTAGAAGCCTCTAACACATAATAGGAGCTAAAAGGATCTTTAAGTAAGACAGCCACGTCGTCCTCTTTCGATACATAATCTTTTAACTGGTGGGCAAAAACATCTGTAAATACATTTAATTCATCGGTATAATGTGTCTCTTTAAGCATGTGTGCAATCTTGTCATGCACATTAAAGGTATGCAAAGAACGTGCAGTCGGAACATTTTCTTTGTTCATTGCCGCCGCCAAATGAATCGACGGCTTTAAGCCGTTCAAGTAAGCTTTCACTTCTCCTAATTTTCTAGCATCTTTTTTAAAAAAGGCACCAAATAACCCCTGCCAACTATAGTCATTATTATGGATAGCCATATCTACTGTCATGATAATATAATCTGCTTCTGGGACACGAAAGCAATCAGGGGACATATGTGAAAATGAATCAGTCATAATAAAGGGGACATCCCCTGTTTGTTTTGACACTTTGACTTCTCCATTATTTTCTGCTAAAAAAAAGATGGCTGGCTTATATTTTTCCGGAATGAGACAATCGTCCTGAAAGACGGTCTCAAAGATAGTCGAAAAATTTAGCGATCTTTCCCCTGTAATCATAGCTTCCCCTTCTCTCTTACGTTGATAAAGTTCGTAAATGAAACTTTAGTATATGATCCATTATACATGAAAATCGTTCTATTTTACTAGTTGTAACTATTACTTTTTTTGATCCATACAATGATTTCTCCATGTAAGCATTATCAAATAGGCAAAACAAAATGATTGTTTGACATAGTCGTTCTCTCCCTTGACTTATAAGCCAAAAAATTATACACTGTACTTTGTGCAAATAAGACAGCCAAAGTAAACGTCATGTTGTTCATTCCATTCCCGCTATTTGTGCGAGGGGTATTGTGTAACCTCTAGCTGTCGAGGCGAAGGTGCCTAAAATGAAATGACGGTATGAACGGGATTACTACTGTTATTTATTTCACAACACTTTCTATATTAAAGGAGGAGCTATATTATGGCTCGATATACTGGACCAAGCTGGAAGATTTCCCGCCGCCTTGGTATCTCATTAAGTGGAACTGGAAAAGAACTTCAAAAACGTCCTTATGGCCCAGGACAACACGGCCCTAACCAACGTAAAAAATTAACGGAATACGGCCTTCAGCTTCAAGAGAAGCAAAAACTTCGTCACATGTACGGCATGAACGAACGCCAATTCCAACGTCTTTTCGAACAAGCCGGTAAACAGTCTGGTATTCACGGTGAAAACTTCATGGTTTTACTTGAATCCCGTCTTGATAACCTTGTTTATCGTTTAGGACTTGCCCGCACACGTCGTCAAGCACGTCAATTAGTTAACCATGGCCATATCACTGTAGATGGTGGACGCGTAGATATTCCATCTTACCGTGTAACACCTGGTCAAACTATCGGTTTGCGTGAAAAATCACGTAATCTTGATATCGTCAAAGCAGCTGTTGAAGTTAACGACTTTACGCCTGCTTACGTTGAATTTGATGCAGATAAGCTCGAAGGTACGTTCACTCGTTTACCTGAGCGTTCTGAGCTTCCAGCTGAAATTAACGAACAACTTATCGTTGAGTGGTACTCTCGTTAATTGGCATACACTGAATAAGAAATACAGAAAAGCCTTAGAAACGTTGTTATATCAATGTTTCAAGGCTTTTTCTTATGTTTTGACATTTATAATATTATGCAGAAAAACACACCAGTTTTCGACCGCTTTTTCGGGAAATGGCAGCTATAAGTACAGAAAAAAGTACCACCAATTAAGTATGGTACCTTGGATATTATCAAATTCGTTCTTAAATATTTTCAATGATTAAATTAATTAATTGTAAAATGAGAATGCCAATCTTCAAATTTAGACTATTGGCATTCTCATTATCTGATTAGTAAATTTTTATCAATTATATTGTTTAATTGAGTGGTTCCCACGGACCGTATGGGTCACCTGGCTCTTGATTTTGTGTCCACCATTTTGCTTGCCATAGCTGGCCGTTATGGTACACAATTTCATCTGTGTAAATTTGCGTTGGGTCCCATGCTGGATTTTCTCCTGGATCACTTGGGGGCGTTGGATCCGGTTCTCCTGAATCTGGATCAGATTTGAGTGGTTCCCACGGACCGTACGGGTCACCTGGCTCTTGATTTTGTGTCCACCATTTTGCTTGCCATAGCTGGCCGTTATGGTACACAATTTCATTTGTGTAAATTTGATTTGGATCCCATGCTGGATACTCTCCTGGATCACTTGGGGGCGTTGGATCCGGTTCTCCTGGATCAGATGGCGGTGTTGGATCGCTTGGCGGAATAGATGCTGATTCTCTTATTTTTTCCCTCACAAATGTACCAGATGGAGATAGTTCAGCCTCTGTCCAACCACCAGTTGGATTTGCACCTGGCATTAACGCTGCAGATGACTCATCTTTATGCGTTAGAGACCAGTTGGCCCAGCTTAAATTTCTTTCATCCATAAAGTCAATCCACACTTGTGCTTCATCTAAAAACACGCCACCATCACCTGTAGCTGCACTTGTTCCCCATTCACTAACAAATATCGCTGCTCCTTGATCTAATGCATAATCTACTTGGTCTCGTAAATTTTGACCATGTGTCCCTGCATAAAAATGAAATGCATACATGACGTTAGGATCTGCAAGCTGATTATCAGCTGCATGATGGACATCCTGACTCCATGTACCTGTACCTACAATAATAATGTTATTAGGGTCATTGTTACGAATAACCGGAATGACTTCCTCTGCATACGGTTTTATTTGATTGTCCCACGTAACATCACTACCATTCGGTTCATTTGCAATTTCGTATATCACATTCGGATAGTCTCCATACAACTCTGACATTTCATCAAAGAAATCCTTCGCTTCTTCTTTATATATATTTGGGTCATTGTCTGAAAGGATATGCCAATCAATGATCACATATATATCAAGGTCTATCGCAGCTTCAACAGCCTCTTTTACTTTTTCCTTTACTGATGGATCATCAATATATCCTCCTGAAGAGGTATACATTGCTGCTCGGAATACATTTATTCCCCAATCATCTCTTAGCCATTTCATACTTTCATAGTTTACAAATTGACCGTACCATTGCAAACCATGGGAACTCATCCCTTTTAACTGAACTTGTTCGCCTCGTTCATTGACTAATTCACCGTTACTAATACTTAATTGCCCATGTTCTTCTACAACTGAATCATTATCAGCAGCAGTCGTGTTTCCTATACTGAACAACGCCACTGTCATAAGCAATACGACAAAAATAGTAGTTATCTTTTTCATATTTTCCTCCTTGTAATGGTTTAACTTTTCATACTGCAACGAAATCGTTTTAGTCTGCACTTTTTAAGGAGTATATGTAGCACCATCACCCTCTTTTTTGCAAAATATGTAACGGAATTCATTGTATAGAACAATTTTTTTTTAGTCAATTTCAAGAATATACCTATCGTCTTTCTTTATTAGTAAAAAGTCATAGCACTTATGATACTGTATCCATATATGGTCATTTTCCTACATAGAATAGCAAACTATTATGATGGCATCCACTTCAACTATTAAACCTTTCCCGAAAAATATTTCAATACTACCCCTGCCTTCTGTCTTTTCTCTATAGCTCTTCTTTTTTCTAGGACAATCACTATTACTATCTTCAAATCTCCATTTTAAAAATGGGTTATTTTATCCCAAGAATGAATCAAAAATTAGATAAAGAAATAACTACATTCTTTTGTTCTCATTTTACCCTGAATAAAGGAAAAAATTAGTTTCATTTCCATTTATACGGACGACAAACCCATGAAAACTAGGCGAAAGTGCTGTTTTACTTTAAGTGATTACTTTTTATAAGAAATAATGACACATGTTTTTAAATACGAATACATAGCTCAATAATAATTCACTAAAAAAACATGTAGAAAGCATTAAACCACTATATATTTAGCACCGTAATCTACTGCTCCCCAAACTAGAATGTGGCTTATATCTTACACTAAACTAGCATTCTTTCACGGGATATGCTGTTAATCACTCGTTTTTTTACGAAAATAGGCGCCTTTTCGCCTTTCCTTTTAATTCCTATTTCATACACCTCTTATATAGGTAACAATAACCAGTTGACAATACGAACGTTTGTTTGTAATTTGGTTATAAAGAGGTGACACCATGAAAAAACACGAGGACATATTTTTACGAAGAGGTAATTTAATGTGGGAAGGGAGCCGAATGATGTTGCCGGAACACATTCAAGCTTTAAGGGAGTACGATCTTGAAAAAGCCGAGGATCCTAAACCTCATTTAACTGAGGATGAACTAACGGACATGGGCCACATCGCCTTTGACTCCATGAGATATACATTAGAAGTTAAACTAACACACTGGCATGAAGGCTATTATACGGATGTAATCGGGATTATTGATAAAATAGATACACAGCTTAAACAGGTTAAAATTAATGATAAGTGGATAAAAATTAACTTGATTAAAGTGATCGAGAGGCTATAATAATGTCATAATTTTCAGTTTAATGATTCTGGTTGTTTAGAGCCAAAATAGGGAGCTTTTGTCGGGATACCACCTGACTTAAAGGATTTATTCTTTGCATACCATAACTTTAAAGAACATTAGTGACAAAACAGACAAATGAAATCTAATAGGTGGCTTGTCATTCTTTGACCTTTAATAAAAAACTCGGTTTAAATGAGGTCTCAACCTTTTTTATAAACCGGCTTCTCTCTACCCTTAAAAAAATCTTGTCAATAATTTAGTTCATTAGTGAAAGTAAAATAAGCGGATATTTTCCGATTAGATGCAGAAGAGGGCTCATTTTGTGGAATATAAGAGGAATTTTTCCGGTTGTGCAAAGCAAAACGACCCATTTCTAAGATTTTCCCGGTCATTAGCGGAATCTCTCCGTCTATTTAAGCTATTATCATGGCTAATGACTATTTAAGAGAGTTTTTTCCGCCTATTTCTAAGATCGGGCTCTTAATCTGATACCCCAAAATAAACCTAACCTTCATACCTCATGCCATCACTAACATTGTATCTACGCCCGTGAGTCGAACAGAGTATTCTCTCGTCTAAATATGTCACTCTCCTCTCTATTTTGAGACGGAAGGTTTACGGACGGTTATCTGTGATAAAAAAATCATGGTAGGACAAATAGGGATGGTCTCCTAAGTACACACTTATCGGGACCACCCCCTTCCTCCATATAAGAATAGACCACTCGCATCCTAAAACAGACTATTAAACAACCGTTCCTCCATAAGAACGGTATCTATCGGGCAAGCTGCGGCGTCCCGACCATATTGCCAGGCCCACACATTCCCCCCGCACTCAGGAGCTTCTGGGTTATAAACAGGGGTGTTCGCTTTTGTCGTGACGCCCGGTTCAGGTTCGGCACTCCACAAGACTGTTTGAAACCTAACATTTTCACTTTGTTCCTGTGCCTCACAAAACGCTTCATTAAAATCCCCTTCGATCGGGTCGTTATAGTACCCCGGACGGAAGCTGCTATCGACAAAGGCATCCGCCCAGCCAATTAGCCAATCTGCATCGATATTAAAGAAATTTTCCAAGTTGGCAAAAATAAAAATATCTCCTGTTATTCCTAGTCTTTGGGCGTGAAAAATCGCGTTCCTTGCTGCCACCCTGCCTTGTGTATAGCCTAATGCTTCGCTAAAATCATTATAAATCGGCATCAATTTAATTCCCACACCTTGCAAAAATGCAATTTCCTCACGTGTAAGCCCTTCATTAACGTTCGGAACAGTTGTCAAATATCTGCCCCAAAAATCCGGCTGGCCAAAATTAGCTACTACACACGCGTACAATGCTTGATCAACATCTGTGGCAGAGTCCACCCCCCAGTAAAGATTTCTCATCCGCTCACCTCCTTCTCCACATTATATGAACAGCAAACGAGGTAGGTGTTTGTACCGATGCCTTCTACATGTTAGTGGAAAATTTAAAAACAATAAAAACCAGATGCCGAAACATCTGGTTAACGATTATTTTATAAGATAAAACTTTTTCTTTCCGCGACGAATGATCGTAAATTGACCATCGATTTTATCATCCATCCCCATCTGCTTATCTATATCTTGGCAACGATCACCATTAATATAAACGGCACCATTCTTAATATCTTCACGTGCTTGACGTTTAGATGGTGAAATCCCTGCATCCACTAGCAAATCAACCAGACTTTTTTCAGGTTCTGGCATGTCATAAGATGGTACATCCTTAAAACCTTGCAGCACTTCTTCACCCGTTAACTCTTTTAAATCACCGCCGCCAAATAATGCCTCACTAATCCGCTTTGCCTGTTTAACAGCTGCTTCACTATGCACAAAAGCTGTTAATTCTTCAGCTAAACGACGGTGTGGAAGTCGCTCATGCGGACGCTCTTTTAATTCGATCTCCAATGCCTCAATTTCTTCACGCGTTAGAAATGTAAAATACTTCAGGAATTTAATAACGTCTTGATCATCTGTATTTAACAAAAATTGATAAAATTCGTACGGGGACGTTTTCTCTGGATCGAGCCAAATCGCTCCTCCTTCAGTTTTACCAAACTTCGTACCATCTGCCTTTGTTACAAGTGGAATCGTAAAACCAAATGCTTTTGGTCGTTCCCCTTCTTCCTCACCTGACATACGGCGGATTAATTCAAGTCCTGCGGTAATATTCCCCCACTGATCACTACCACCAATTTGTAACTTCACACCTTCTTCTTTGTTAAGACGGTAGAAATCATAAGATTGTAATATCTGGTAACTGAATTCTGTAAAAGATATACCCGTTTCGATTCGTGTCTCTACAGATTCTTTAGCAAGCATATAATTTAGTCCAAAATATTTACCCACATCTCTCAGGAAATCAATAACTGTCATGGAACCAATCCAGTCGTAGTTATTAACAAGTGTCGCAGCGTTCGTGCCATCGAAGTCAAGGAAACGTTGAAGCTGCGTTTTTATTTTGTCGCTATAGCCTTCCACAACTGCTTGTTCATTTAATGTCCGTTCTGCTTTTTTTCCGCTAGGATCACCGATTAAACCAGTGGCGCCACCTACTAACGGATACGGTTTATGCCCTGCCAACTGAAAACGTCTCAATGTCAAAATCGTTAATAGGTGACCGATATGAAGGCTGTCACCAGTGGGGTCAAAACCACAGTACAACTTAACTGATTCTTTGTCTATCAGTTCTTTCAAGCCTTCTTCATCTGTCATTTGGTTAACAAGCCCACGAAACGTTAAATCTTCAAGTAATGTTGTCATTTTTTTCCACCCTAACTTTAATTTAATAATTCCACAGTTATTTGTACCTTTTATAAGAAAGTTATCAAGGTGCTTTCGTTTCTATAACATATAAAAAAGCCCCTTAATAACATTAAGGGACGATGATTAATCGCGGTACCACCCTGATTGGAAAATAGTGCTTTCCCACCTCGAATTGTGAGTTAACGCCTCACCGACGATTTATGTTTCCATAAATAAACTCCAAGGAGGTAATTCGTTTATTGCCTATACACCGGTTCACAGCACCACCGGTTCTCTGGGGCAGGGAGGCATAAACTACTTCATCCTTTTCACAGTTACCATATATAAATGAACTCATTCTGTTCTATATTAATAGCATACGTCCATGTTTATTGTCAATTCTATTTGCTATCATCAACCTTTTAACTACAAAAAAGATATCTGCTATCCACACAATATTAAAGAAGAACAAGCCATTGATTTAGTTAATGAAAGGGGACTGAGTTTGCAAAATAGAAAATGATTCTTTTTTACCATATCTCATATTAAGTGACCATCCGCATATATTTAAATGAATTTTTCTAGCTCACTCATCAAAGAAAAGTGCCTGTTCTCCCTTATTTATCATGCTCTTTCTTAAGTTTAATGTTTTAAAAAAAATATCATAAAACAACAGGCATAAAATATGCCATCACAACAATGGACTTATTCTAACTGACATGTACAAAATTTGTTATTTTTCTGGTTATGCAGCTTTTGAAGGTTGTGCTATAATGTTGTTGACTTTTTAGGGGGTTTTGAAAAATGAGTGATCAAAGGTTTTCTGTTAAAGCGTTTTTAAAACGGAAAGAACCTCAATCTGTCATAAAAGGGGTCCGTGTTACCTCGAAGGTTTTTTGGAATTTATTTTTGATTTTTTCCACACTTGCCCTTATCTCTCTTTTCTTTATTGGAGGGGCTGCAGCCGGTTATTTTGCATCACTTGTACAAGATGAACCGATTCGCAGTTTTGAAGACATTCAAAATGATATTTATGACTATGAGGAAGCAACCGAAATATATTTTGCAAACGACGTATATTTAGGGGATTTACCAAGTCCTTTAGAACGAAGAGAAGTAAATTTAGAGGATATTTCTCAACATTTAATTGATGCGGTGATTGCCACTGAGGATGAATACTTCTATGAACACGAAGGCATTGTACCTAAAGCATTATTTAGAGCCGTTTATCAAGACTTCTCTAATGCTGATACTCAAACTGGTGGGAGTACTTTAACGCAGCAATTAATCAAAAATCAAGTTTTAACAAGCGACGTGACACACGATCGGAAAGCTCTTGAAATACTCTTAGCGATTAGAACAGAAAATTTCTTTGAAAAAGACGAGATTCTGGAAGCTTATTTAAATGTCGTCCCTTTCGGTAGGAATGCCAATGGAAGGCAAGTAGCTGGCGCGCAATCAGCAGCTCAAGGTATTTTCGGTGTTGATGCCTCTGAATTAAATATTGCGCAATCGGCCTTTATTGCCGGATTGCCACAGAGTCCATTTGCCTATACACCTTTTACTTCTCAAGGAGTGGTGAAAGAGGACTTTGAAGCGGGGCTAAATCGAATGACTACTGTGTTAAACCGTATGCACAGCCGTGGTTATATTACCGATGAAGAACTTGAAGAAGCGCTTGCTTATGATATTCGAGAAAATTTGACAGAAGCTCGTGCTAGTAGTCTTGAGGCATATCCGTTTGTAACCGATGAAGTCCAAAGACGAGCAAGACCAATTTTAGCTGAAGTGTTAATGGAACAAGATGGTGTTGACCTCGATGAAATTGATGATGAGGCTCAACGAGAGCTCATGATAAGTCGATATACTGAAGAAGCCGAGCGAGCCCTTCAACGAGAAGGCTATAAAATTCACACGACGATCAACAAAGATATTTATGACGCACAACAAGAGGTTATTGAAAACTTTAGCTACTTCGCTCCAAGTAGAACAGAAATCGTCACTGACGAAGATGGTGAAGAAGTTGAAATTACACGGCCGGAAGAGCCTGGGTCTGTTTTAATTGATAATTCTACCGGTGCTATTATTAGCTTTGTTGGCGGCCGTGATTATGAAACGCAAAATTATAATCATGCGACACAAGCAATACGCCATACAGGTTCCACGATGAAACCATTACTAACGTATGCTGTCGGCTTTGAAACAGGTGTCTTACAGCCAGGCTTTATTACCCCTGATACGCCATATACTTATAGGGCAAATAATGACAACGTCACTAACTTTGATAATTCCCATAGAGGCTTAATGACAGCACGTGAGGCACTCGCTTTATCACGTAACGTCCCTGCTGTTAGGGAGTTTGCGAAAGTAGATCATAGTATCGCGCGTGAAGCCCTTATTAACTATGGATTTGAGCGCTTTATGCAGGAAGATGAGCCTTATGAATCTACTGCTCTTGGAACGATCGGCATGACCATTGAAGCAAATACGAGTGCCTATTCTACTTTCGGTAACAATGGCGTTCGACAAGAATCTTATATGATTGAACGCATCGAAACATCTGATGGCGAGGTAGTGTTTGAACATGAGTCTGAAGAAATCGATATCCTTTCTCCTCAGACGAACTATTTGATGATTGATATGATGCGTGATGTGGTGTCAAGCGGTGGGACAGCTTCACAATTGCCGAGCTACCTTAACTTTAATTCAGACCTGTACGGAAAAACAGGGACGAGTCAAGAAATTAGAGATTCTTGGTTCGTTGGTGGAAATCCAAATATTACTCAAAGTATTTGGCTCGGTTTTGGTGACAATGAGCCAATACCGCAGGAATCACATGGCATGCGGTATAACCAGCGCACCCAAATGTTATGGGCCGCTTTGGCAAATGCAGCTTATGAGGTAGAACCTGACTTAATAGCGCCTTCAGAGCGGTTTGAGCAACCTGATGGGATCGTCAGTCAATCCATTTGTGGCATTTCCGGTAAACTCCCATCTGATTTATGTCGGGAAGCTGGTTTTGTCACAACCGACTTATTTAATGTAAAATATGTCCCAACAGAAGAAGATGACAGTTTATCCCGTGTACAATATGTGCGTGTCAATGATGACATGTACAAAGCCCTTGAATCAACACCGACTGAATTTACGAAAGCAGGGGTAGCCATTAAAGAAGAATACTTTGACTTTGCAGATGGGGATATATCCGAATACATTCCAGATGGATGGGATAACCTTGTTCCCGATAAAGAGGCACCTGATAATGGGAAAACACCCGATTCTTTACGATCAGTCTCCACATCAGGAAATAGTATCTCTTGGAGCACACATCATGAAGGAGATGTGATCGGCTATCGCGTCTACTACTCTTCAGATGGTTCCAACTTTAGTAAAGTTGATAGTGTTCGTTGGGATGAGAGCTATAGTTATTCAGGGAGCTCAGGCTACTATTACGTCACAGCTGTAGATGTAGCTGGAAGAGAATCATCAGCTGGTGATGATGTATCTATCGGCAATCCTGATGATGACGATGATGACTCATCAAATGATGACGGAAATGACGATGAATCTAACTCAGATGAAAATGAGAATGACGACAACTCAAACAATGATAATAATGAAAACAACAACTCTAATAACAATAACAACGCTACTCGTGAAGACGAGGATGATAACGAGAACGAATCAAATGACAATAACAACACAGATGATTCGAATAATAATGAGAATGATAACGAAACAGATAATAATGAATCAAACAACACGAATACGTCTAATTAATACAGCTAGGAGAAACTTTCTCCTAGCTTTTTCTCTAGCCCGCCATTTTCTACTGATGCGTTATAGGCATATTCCAAAAGCCTCGCCTTTATTGGATAGCACGAGAACAACATGTGAAACAGCTGCATTGCGTAGGCTGACATTTTTCGTACGTCCTAAATATTTAAATGTGGACGGCTAGTTCGCCAAATTTCCCTCACTCTCCTGTTAAAAGAATATGTTATAGTAGGGGTAACAGACTTTTGTGATTCAATACTTCTCAAGGTGGGATGCTTGTGAAGCACCGAAAAACCTGTAAGTCACTTCGACTCAAATCAAAAGACAATCATCAATTCATCATCGAAGGCCCTATTCCAAAACATACCCTTGAAGAATGTGAATTAGATTCAAAACTGACAGCATTTCGTCCATCTGACCAACAAAAGAAAGCGCTTTTAAAAGTAGCTGATTTGGATGAAAGCCGAATTATCGTAGCAAGGGATGGCCATTTAATTATCGGCTATGCTATTTTCTTATATCCAGATCCATTAGAGAGATGGTCAGAAATTGAGCTAGATAATTTATTAGAATTAGGTGCAATTGAGGTGTCCAGCGATTACCGTGGTCATCAAATTGCGAAACACCTTTTAAAAGTAGCGATGATGGATGAAGCGATGGAAGACTATATTATTATCACCACTGAATACTACTGGCATTGGGATTTAAGAGGTACAGGATTATCTATTTGGGAATACCGTGATGTTATGGAAAAAGTCATGAAGACCGGGGGCTTAGAATGGTATGCCACTGATGATCCAGAAATTTGCTCCCACCCAGCAAACTGTTTAATGGCTCGCATTGGTAAACGTGTCACTCCCGACGCGGTTCATGAGTTTAACCGAGTTCGCTTTAAACACAAATATATGTTGTAATTTATTAGGAAGGTGATATGCATGCATGTGCGAGATATTATGGTGACGAAAGTGATAGTTGCCCCACCTGAGATGTCACTTTCGGAAGCTTTAAAATTAATGCTCCTCCACCGAATTCGTCATTTACCTATCGTAGACAAACACAATCATTTAGTCGGAATTATATCAGATCGAGATTTAAGTGATGCTATTCCTTCCATTTTTGACAGCAAACCTAAAGAAGATGTCATGTCTCTCCCCGTATCAAAGGTAATGGTTGAAAATGTGATAACAGCCCTTCCTGATGATTTCGTGGAAGAAGCGGCCCACATAATGACAGAGCAACAAATTAGCTGCTTACCAGTCGAAGAAAATGGGCGTCTTATCGGAATTATTACGGAAACGGATTTACTTAATATATTAGTCAGATTAACGGGGGCTGACCTACCTACATCTCGCCTAGAAATTGATGTTCCAAATGAAACTGGTCAATTATCTAATGTGAGCGATGTCATAAAGCGACATAAAATTAATATTCATAGTGTCCTTGTATATCCTTCGTTTTCAAATTCTGAAAGACAAACGCTCGTTTTCCGTATTCAATGTATGGATATGCGAGGATTAATATCTGCGTTAAAAGAGAAGCATTACAAGATTGTTTGGCCGCAAGATGTGGGGATGACACAATGAAACAAGAGGCAGTCTATATTTTTTCCCAAGAACAGCTGCAATACAAATTTCATCATGACCACCCTTTCAATCAGCACAGATTATCTATTACAACTGATTTACTGAAAGCAGCTGATGCACTTTCAGACGACTTTATTCTCCCAGCAAGGCAAGCAACATTAGAAGAGCTTCTTCTCATCCATGATGAGGATTACATTCAAGCTGTCATTGCAGCAGCAGAAGGACAAAGTCGTTCCTCTTACCGTACGACATACGGCATTGGTACAGATGATACCCCCGTTTTTCCCCAGATGCATGATGCAGCTGCTTGGCTCGTAGGGGGCACCTTAACCGCTGTCGATTGTGTCATGTCCAATGCTTATTCTCATGCATTGAATTTAGGCGGTGGCCTTCACCATGGCTTTAGAGGGAAAGCGTCAGGATTTTGTATTTATAACGACAGTTCAATAGCCATTGAATACATTCGGCAAAAATATGGGGCACGCGTTTTATATGTAGATACCGATGCTCACCATGGAGATGGGGTCCAATGGGCATTTTACAACGATCCTGACGTATGCACACTCTCATTTCATGAAAGTGGACGATTCCTTTTCCCTGGCACAGGACATGTGAACGAGCGGGGGCACGGGGATGGTTATGGCTATTCATTCAATATACCTTTTGAAGCGTTCACTGAGGACGCCTCATGGCTTTCTTCATATCGAAAAGCGATGAGGGAGGTGACGGCTTATTTTAAACCTGATATTATTCTCACACAAAATGGGGCTGATGCTCATTATTACGATCCTTTAACCCACTTGTGCAGTACGATGACCATTTTTCACGAAATCCCTAAATTAGCTCATGAACTGGCACACGAATTTTGTGATGGGCGCTGGGTTGCCGTAGGTGGTGGGGGATATGATATTTGGCGAGTCGTTCCCCGTGCCTGGTCATCACTGTGGCTTGAAATGTCAAACCAACAGCATAAAATGAAGACCTGTATACCAGACACATGGATTAAACAATGGGAAAAAGAAGCGCCCGTATCCTTACCTACCTCATGGACAGATCCTGAAGGCATTTACCCTCATATTTCCCGACAAGCAGACATAGAAACAAAAAACAGACGTTCATTAATAAAAGCGTTAAAGCCCATCATAGACATAAGCGATTGAATGACGTCCATCACTTTCTATTACTTAAAAGAGAAAGAAGCGGTACGAGATTAGTGCCGCTTTTTCACACTTTTAGTTACTCAAAGGAATGCCTCATTCAAAATAAGATATCAAGGTCCTAATAGTGAATGTGGCCTTCACTTCAGACCGAGGGCTTGTCTTTAACTAACCTTTGCTCGGTAAATTCCTGCAAAAGAGGATCCTCCTCCGTGAGTCGCCCTCATACATTGCAGCCACTTTTTATTAGCCACATATTAAATAAAAATCAATAGATATCATTCAGAAACAACATTATGAAATTGATTCACATAACAAACATTGTCTTATAATTTCAATTCCAGCATATGACTGACGATTTCAGCTGACGTTTGAGCAGCTTCTGCCATAAACGTTTGAAAATCCCCACTGGCTTTTCCATCGGCTTTGTCAGAAATGGAGCGTATAATGACGAAAGGAATGTGGTTAAAATCAGCTACATGAGCAACCGCTGCCCCTTCCATTTCAACGCAATCTGCTGTAAACATCTCACGCAACAATGTCACTTGAGAAGGGTCTGAGATAAATTGATCGCCACTGACGACTTTCCCTTTTAAAACTGCCTTCTCCATTTTTTTTGCTAGCTCGTTTGCTGCTGAATAAGCGATGTTAAGTAAAGTCGGATCTGCCTGGAATACCGACGGGCCGTCATACATTGGAATGACGCCCTGTGAAAAACCTAAAGCTGTGGCCTCGATATCGTGTTGTTGACACGATTGAGAAATAAGAATGTCACCAACATTTAGCTCGGGATTGACTGCTCCTGCCACCCCTGTAAAAATGAGCTTGTCTACATTATAAACATCAATCAGCATCTGACTGACCATAGCTGCATTCACTTTTCCTACTCCGCATTTCACAACGATCGTTTCATGACCATGCCATCGTCCCTTATAAAATGTTTGTTTACCATGAGAAATACTTTCAAAATCAACCATCCTTTTTCGAAAGTATAAAACCTCTTCATCCATTGCCCCAATAATCCCGATTGTCATGATACTATCACTCCCTCTACAAACATTCAATTTCCGCTATTATCTTATTATATAAATAAAGGGGTGGGGATGCTATTGAATTATCCACCCCTCTTACGGTGAGTCAGTCTATCTAACAATTATTAATTATTGCTGTTTTTCGCATGTCATTATTTCCTAATTATGCTAGTATTAATATGTCTTAATGGGTTTGAATGAGATCATGTTTTTTGGTGAATAGGGGTCAGGAAAATGTGAATTTACAACACTAAACCCTATTTTCCTAATAATAACTTCTAAGAAACATGAAGGTCACAAAGGAGGTTTATAATTATGAGTGTTCGAAATGGGATCATTCTAGCCTTAGCTATTATAGTGAATGTCCTCACGTACTTAACATTATATACTTTTCCTACTTATTATTTCGCTCCAATTCTTGTGGCGATATTAATATTTCTATGTAAAAATAAAATGATGAGGTTGGCAATTTACCTCTTTAGTTTACCAGTCATCGCATTAGGGGTAGGGGTATCATTGTTAATGATTTTTTTATATTTTGCAGGCTTACAATATCGGAAAGAAAATGAAGAAGAACTAATGAATTTAGTTATGTACTTATCTATTTTGAAAGATTATAAAAAACAAGGTAAAAAAACTACCGCCACATTTTTATTCGTGAGGCGGTAGTTTTAGGAACTTATACATCCCCTTTTTATTAGTCCTTTTTATCCAACCACTCTGCAAATACATCTCGAAAAGCTCTGGCTAATTCATCTGCTTCTTCGTTCGTTCAATTTGGAACGTTAAATGAGGATCTAAATAACCTATTTTGGAGTTCGTGGCTAATATGAGTTAGGCATTGTTTAGTGATCTCATATATTCTGTCACAACTATATTCAGCTGCTGCTTTGAATCTACTACTTTATAATAAGACTCAATTCTTATGCGTTAAGTAGTTCAGTCAAGGCTGTTGTCACCCATATTAAAAAGCCCGAGAAAATTTTCTCGGGCTTAACTTTATCATTAGTATAGATCATCATCGCTGTACGTAGGATCTGAGATGACAATGACGACTCGTCTGTTTTGCTGTAGGTTATCCGGTGTGGTGTTCGGAGCTACTGGTCGTGTATCACCGTAACCTATCGCTAAGAAGCGCCCCGCCTCTAGATTAGATTCGTCGATTAAAAACCGGATGACACTGCTGGCACGAGCCCCGGACAACTCCCAGTTAGAGGGGAATTGTGCTGTACTGATAGGCCTGCTGTCCGTATGTCCTTCTACTTTAACCATATTCGGTATTTCATTTAAGAGAGCACCTACCTTGCCAAGGAAAGGCTCAGCCTCTGAAATAATATCAGCACGGGCTGTTTCAAAGAGGGCTTGTTCCTGTAACACGAGAACAACGCCTCTGTCATCTCTTGATACCGTGATTTCTTCAGTTAGTTCATTTTCCTCCAGATATTCAACCACTTCTTCAAGAAGGCTATCAAGCTGTTCATTGATCTCTTCCTCGTCCATTTCTAAATAGGTTTCAAATGGATCCGCCTCTTCTTCAAATGGATCGTCTTTAACTTCCCGATCTTCTGCCGGATTTTCAAAAGGCACGATAGAAGGATAAAAGTCAAATACAGCTCTATCCTGAAATGACTCAGCAATAGCTCTAAACTTTGTAGCATCAACGACAGACATAGAGAATAACAAAATGAAGAAAACGAGAATGAGCGTCATCATATCTGAAAAGGTGACCATCCATTTCGGTGCCCCTTTGTCATCTTTATTCTGCCTCCGCCTATTCATTCATATCCTTCTCCTCTGTCTCTTCGCCATTGCTATCTTTAACATGATTTGGAAGGAACGCACTTAATTTTTCTTCTAGAATCTTAGGGTTTTGACCTGATTGAACACCAATAACACCTTCTACAACAATTTGTTTAACAAACACTTCTTCTTCAGTGCTTAAAGCAAGTTTATTAGCCATAGGTATAAAGACGAGATTCGCTAAAAGGGTTCCATAAAGTGTTGTTAAAAGAGCAACTGCCATATTAGGCCCAAGGGTAGATGGATCATTTAAGTTTTGAAGCATCAGTACGAGACCTACTAATGTTCCGATCATCCCCCATGCTGGGGCATACTCCCCTGCTTTTTCTAAAATGATTCGGCCTTTTCTATGTCTTTCTTCCATAGCTAATACTTCAGCCATCATAATATCTTTAATAATATCAGGTTCAATTCCATCAACAGCTAATAATACACCTTTCTCAATGAAGGGATCATCTACATCTTCAAGACCCGCTTCAAGGGCTAAAAGGCCCTCACGTCTTGCTTTAGCAGAAAGATCAACGAATGTGTTAATGAGCTCTTGCAAATTTTGATCTTTCGTTTGAAATGTTTCTTTTATGACTTTTGGAAGTAATTTAATATCAGCAAAAGAAAAGTTTATCGAGATAGCGCCAAACATTCCGCCTAGAACAATGAGGATTGAGGCAATCTGGATAAAGTCTGTCAGTGAGCCTGCACCTGACGCGTTCGTATAAATAGCTGCAAATACTGCTGTTAATCCGATAAATATGCCTATTGGTGTTAACAAATCAATTTTTTTCATAATCCTCTCCCTAACCCTACACATTTCTCTTTTTCTCTATAGAGAACTTTTTTGTAACACATTGGTTTCCGCCATCGTTTAATGACAGAAACCAACAGTAAAACGTTATTCCCCTTTGGCAGTGAAGGATGTGGACTGGCGATACTCAACATGGTGTGGAAGAATGACGACATTCTCCGACACGTCTTCTTTATTCATGTATTTTGTAAGGAGTCTCATAGAGACAGCACCAATATCATACATCGGTTGCACGACTGTGGATAAAGTCGGTCTCACCATCGTTGCCAAGCGAGTATTATCGAAGCCAATTATTTCGATATCCTCAGGGACCTTAACACCCGCATCCTGAGCCCCGTGAATCAGACCCAGTGCCATTTCATCTGTTGAAGCAAAAATAGCTGTTGGTCGCTCTTTTAGCTTGAGTAGCGATGCCATTGCCTCTAAGCCGGAGTCATACGAATAATCACCAATTACTACGAGATCATCATCTAAATGAAGGCCAGCATCCTGTATAGCACTTTTATAACCTGAGAATTTTAGATAGCCATTAACAGGATCTTCTAATGTCCCTGACAGCATGGCTACTTTTGTGTGGCCTTCATCCGTCAAGGATTTTACAGCATCATAAGCTGCTTGCTTATAGTCAATGTTGACAGAAGGGAATTCTTTCTTATCGTCAATCGTAGCCGACAAGACAATTGGTACTGGTGATTTTTTAAACGTTTCCTCATGTTCAGTTGTGATCTCACCACCCATGAACACGATTCCATCAACTTGTTTTTCAAGCAGCGTATTAATTAGATGAATTTCTTTTTCTTTATTTTGGTCAGAGTTACATAAGATAATATTGTATTTATACATTGTGGCAATATCTTCAATCCCTCTAGCAAGCTCTGCAAAAAATGTACTTGAAATATCAGGGATGACAACGCCTACAGTCGTGGTACGTTTACTAGCCAAGCCTCTTGCCACTGCATTTGGACGATAACCCAGACGTTCGATGGCCTCTAACACTTTTTTTCTCGTAGTTGGTTTGACATTCGGATTTCCATTAACCACTCTAGATACGGTGGCCATAGACACTCCAGCTTCTCTTGCTACATCATAAATTGTAATATTCATTACTCGCTTCCTCCTCAAAACTCTTACATAATATGGCTTTCATACTTTCATAATGTACTGCTATAATACGACACTTTCAGGAGGGGCGCAAATTCTTTATTTATATCGACATATCCTCCTAAAAATTAAGGGAAGTTAGAAAAAATCATATGGGATAAGGGATAATATAACCGGTTTTATCCCAAAAAAAGTCATTATCCTACAAATCCTATGTATTCGTGTCGCTTTTCCTTTTCCAAATTGGTTCTTCATTACCGTATATCGGCAATAATATGACTATTTTTTTCAGAAGTGTGTCATCTTTATCATCAGGCTTACAGGATCGTATGTAGATAATGTCGGTATATCCGTATACAGTGTAAATGGTATGTTAAATGTAGCAGTCTCACGTTTTAAAAGTTCAAACGTCCATTAGCACGACCGACGTTTACTTTAGTATTTTTTTCAACCATTGAATACCTTTCGCATGACTTATAGGACCTATCACTTTCTAATGCTAGCGTGTCTCAAAAAACTGGAAACTATTCCTTTTTGTCGAACTTTGCTATGAACTTCTTTTAATCTAAGAAAGAGATCATTTGATTTTTTCTTAACAATTGGACAGTCATTGACATAAAACGACCCTTCAATCAATCGGCATTTTCGTCCTAGGCCCACTGATTGATCGTTGCGTGAATTAGGACATTAGCGTCCATTATCTCCCGCCTAAATAGATGTCGCTCTCTTCTTTAATTTGACGCAGGCGTTTTACGGACTTTTATCTGTGATAAAGACCTTTTCTAACACAAGAAAAAGCCCCTATTTAAAGGGAGCTTTCTCTTATATAGATGAACACCTTACTATTTAGACGAAGCTGCTTGAGTCTTTTTGTACAGACCTGATTCTTCCAAATTTTTCATGAATTCATGAAACTGAGGAATATCCATTTGCTGTGCTGAATCAGAGAGAGCAACAGCAGGGTCTGGATGAACCTCTGTCATAACACCATCTGCTCCAACAGCAAGGGCAGCTTTAGCTGTAGGTAGAAGCAAATCTCGTCGTCCAGTTGAATGTGTCACATCTACGAATACAGGTAAGTGTGTTTCTTGTTTTAAGATCGGCACGGCCGAAATGTCTAGCGTATTACGTGTGGCTGTTTCATAAGTACGAATACCACGCTCACATAGCATAATATTGCCGTTTCCTTTTGAATGAATATATTCAGCAGCATTAATAAATTCTTGAATCGTCGCTGACAAACCACGTTTTAATAAAATAGGCTTATCGACGCTTCCAGCAGCTTTTAGTAACTCAAAGTTCTGCATGTTTCTCGCACCAATTTGAATGACATCAAGGTAATCAACAGCTTTCTCTATGTCATGTGGCGTCACAATTTCACTGATGACAGCCAAGTCGTGCTTATCTGCAATTTCTTTTAATATCTTAAGTCCCTCTTCACCTAAACCTTGGAAATCATATGGCGATGTTCTTGGCTTGTAAGCACCTCCACGAAGAAACTTAATCCCCTCTTTTTTCAGTGCTTTAGCCACTTCGTCTACCTGTTCAAAACTTTCTACAGAACAAGGACCAGCAATTAAACGCTGTTCACCATTCCCGACCTTTTCACCACGGATTGTCACGATCGTATCTTGTGGTTGTTTTTTACGTGATACGAGCAATGCTTTACTATGGTCGTCTTCTTGTAATTCCAGACTAGCTTTAAAAATTTGTTTAAAAATATGTTGAAGGGTTGACGTTTCAAACGGCCCCTTGTTCTTATTTTCAATAATATCTAGCATTTTGCGCTCTCTAACTGGATCAAACCTATTAAGACCCTGCGCCCGCTTCACTCGTCCAATCTCTTGCGCTACTTTCGCTCGCTCATTAATTAACTCAACCAATTGTTCATTAATGCTATCCAATTGGTCTCTCAACTCTTCTAATTGTTCATTTCCCATCAAAAAAACCCCTCTCTTAGCAGCAAAGCCTCTTAAGACTTTTCATTTAGCCACTATTATAAACGATATTATTAAGAATGTCATCACTTTTTCTTTAATTCTTAAACGCTTTTAAGCATTAAAGTGATTGTGAGGTTAAAAAATGTTGCTATACCAACCATTAAACAATTTCATGTATAATAAAAAATAACACAATGAGAGACATTTAGACAGTTAATTTACTTATTTACGATAGGGTACTTCCTTTTAAGTCATTTTATAATGAGATTTTTGGCATGATACTTATACTAACTACACAAAAAACTCATTGTAATGGTGATAAATCGAACGCATTATACTGAAATAAGCCCTCAATTTGATTCCTAATTAGTATTAAGCGTAAAATGCTCATTTATTAATTGACAATAAGCGACTATTCTTAAGAGGAAGCCTAACGATTTTCTATTTTCTATCGTTCAATCACTATTTACGAGCTATTTCTCTTATTCAGGCTTTATATGTCCAAGCTGTTTAATTGCAATCAGTATTTTTAATGAATAAAGCATATCATTTTATACGAGGTGAATTGTATATGAAAGAGGCTTCATCTAACCTTATTTTTGGTCTCGATATTGGCACCCGTTCTGTGGTTGGCCTCATGCTTGAGAAAAGAGATCAAGGATACCATGTTTTAGACGTTTACTCAATTGAACATGATGAGCGATCCATGCTTGATGGTCAAATACATAATGTTCTCGCTGTATCAGAGAAAATTCTTCAGGTGAAAGAACATTTAGAAGCAACCCATGGTAAATTAAAAAAGGTATGCGTCGCAGCTGCTGGGCGTTCTTTAAAGACGAAGCGCGCACTTGTAGAAAGGGACATACTCGGAAAACCAATTTTTGATCGGCCCTCCTTACTCCATCTCGAATTAAGCGCTGTCCAAAAAGCGCAATTTGAATTAGCTAATGAAAATGCTGACAGTAGGCAAAAAATAAATGATTACTGTGTCGGTTACTCAGTTATTAATTACTGCTTAGATGGTGAAGTGATTGGTAGTTTACTCGACCAACGTGGAGAAAAGGTATCAATTGAAGTTATTGCAACTTTTCTACCTAAAGTTGTTGTAGAATCTTTAATTTCAGCATTGCAGCGTGCCGACCTTGAATTAGAAGCATTAACTTTAGAACCTATTGCAGCCATAAATGTCCTTATTCCTTCCTCTATGAGACGGCTTAATGTCGCCTTAGTAGATATAGGAGCGGGAACCTCAGACATTGCGATTACTGACTTAGGTACTGTTACAGCATATGGGATGGTCCCGAATGCTGGAGACGAAATTACAGAAGCCTTGAGTGATCACTTTTTATTAGACTTCCCTGATGCGGAAAATATTAAGCGACAGCTATCTAGTCACGATGAGTTAATGATGACCGATATTTTAGGGCTAGAAACATCATTCTCTCGTGACGAGATTATTAAGCCCATTGAAGGTGCTATCAATCATTTAGCCGATCAAATAGCAAGGGAAGTCTTAAAGCTAAACGGTAAAGCACCAAAGGCTGTCATGCTTGTTGGAGGAGGTAGTATGACACCTCATTTACCAGAGAAGATTGCTGAGCGACTGGAACTTCCTGAAAACCGTGTGGCCATTAGGGGGATTGATGCTATTAAAAAGCTCACGTTTGAAAAAGAATATGATGCAACACCAGAGCTTGTCACGCCTATTGGTATTGCCATTGCAGCAAAAGAAAGTCCAGTAGAATACATTAGTATTCAAGTGAACGATGAAAGCGTGCGTTTATTCGATATTAAAAAGCTGACAGTAGGAGACGGACTCCTATCTAGCGGGCTTGAATTACCAAAGCTTTATGGTAAACCGGGAATGGCCATCATGGTAAAAGTAAACGGCCGAGTTGTATCGATTCCTGGCATGCATGGTACACCACCACTATTAAAAAAGAACGGCGTTCCAACTGAACTTGATGCGCCATTAATTCATGGCGATCATATTGAAGTAGAAAGAGGGTCAAATGGCCAAGATGCTTCAGCAACTATTCAAGATGTTGTAGATCAACCTCCTGAACTGACTATCATATTTAATGGGGAGGAAAAGCGCCTTTCACCTCGGTTAATTAAAAATGGAGAAGAGACAGCCTTTAATGCATCATTGAAAGACCGCGATACGATTGTCTGTCAACTCCCTGAAACGGTTGAGGACGTCTTGCCTCTCCTTCATATAGCTAGAGAACAAGTCATATCACAGCGCATGAAAGTAACACTTAATGGACAGCCTATGTCTTTTGAAACAACTGAATCAGCACTTCTCCTTAACGGTAAAAGTGTCTCACTAAAAGCTCCTATTCAGCAGGGTGATCGATTAGATATCGTAAAAAAAGACGACGCTCCACCTACAATAAAAGATGTATTATCTCATAATTACGATACAGTCACTAGAGAGCTCATCGTCACATTTAATGGGAAACCCGTTTATCTCGAGAAAGAGCTATATGACTGTTACATTAATAAAGATAAAGTGACCGTTGATTCCAAAATAAAGCACGGGGACTCTTTGGAGATTAAAAAAAAGACTGTAACGCCTTTTATTTTCCAAGATGTGTTCACTAAAGTGAAGATACAACGCCCCGAAAAAGAAGAACGGAAAAAACCCGTTATTTTAAGAAACGATGAAGAAACCTCATTCTCTAGCGAGATTCATCATGGTGATGTTTTACAATTAAAATGGGTTGATGCTTAATAAAGCTAAGCTTTAATCAGTGGCATTTTTTGCTTCCCCAACTGATGCTAGTTGAGTGATTCAGGACATGAGCGGCTGTTAGCTCCCGCCTAAATAAATGTCGCTCTCCTCTTTCCTGACGGTTATCTGTGATAATTGTACGTCAAAATACGTAAAAATGACCTCATCCGTTCAAGATTGAGGTCATTTTTGTAATGGATTTACAGCCATAATTACTACTTTGTTAATTGTTCTGTAAGAATGTCACTCTCGGTCAACTTGGAAGGCATGCCTTATCCCCAGTTAATTGATGAATTCGAATACTAATGGTTCAGCTAAATTCAGCCACTGCTTCTTCAGCATTCTTACCTGTCACATTCCAATGAGACGTATTCCATACAGCCTTGCCTTGTTTAAATAAAATGAGTTGCGGGGATTCATGCTTAATACCGAAATCCTCAGCTACTTTATTTGAGACATCACGCAACTCCTGTACGTTTAAATAAAAAACAGGAAGTGTCTCATTTGCTTTAGCGTACGTTTCCATCTCTTGAAAAGCATCACTGCTAACCGGGCATGTCGTGCTGTTTTTCAGCAAGAAAAACGTCTCTTCATTTGTAAGTAATTGTGTAAGTTCAGTGCTATCAGTCAATTTATTCATCGCTGGCGTCATCCTCCTTAATGCTGTTGCCCATCTTGCTTTGCTTTCTTTTCCTGCTCTTTTTGCTCCACTTCTTTAACAAGTTGTTCAACAGAGCGTTGTAAATCTTCTACTTCTTGTCTAACAGAAGCAGCAATATCCTCGCTGATACCATTCAAATCATCCGCTAAGTAGTCAGCTGATTCAGATAAAGTCTGCATATCTTTTCTAACAGACAGCGCTAATTTTTTCACTTTATCAATAAGTTGTGTTGATTGATCTGTCACACTTCTTGCAGCTGTTGAAGCCATTGTGCTTCCTTTCTCAACTGCCTGATTGGTCCAGTCAGATGTTTTATCCTTAGCGGCTCTTGCTTGCTCATTAATATCTTGACGTAATTCTCTCCCTGATTTAGGGGCAAATAAAAATGCTGCTGAAGCACCAACAATCCCACCTATTAAAGTACCAATTAAAAAATCTTTTGTGTTCATTTTATCACTCATAATAATTCCTCCCTCATATTATTCCTTATTCACCACGTGAGGTAACAGTGCTCTCTGCTTTTGCTGCTTTCTCCGCTTTCTTAGCCTGCCATTTTGACCAAAACTCTAATATGACATTTCCCCATTTGACAGCTTGCGCGACCTGTTCAGATTGTTCATCTGCTTGCTTAGAAACAGCATAGGATACTTTTTTAACTGATTGATTGACGTGTTGAAAAGTTTGCCCCAAGTCTTCTGCTGCATCAAACACACTATTCAACGAATTTGACTTATGTTGTATATCATCAGCTAGACGATTTGTTTTATGTAATAATTGTTCAGTTTCTTTCTTAACACCTTCCATCTCCCCTTTTAAATCTTCAACAGTTGCATAGATATTCACCATTGTTTTTTTTATCGAGATGAAGATGCTAATTGAATAAATAACAAATAACACAAATGCCACAGCAATGACCGCTACACTTACACTCATTAACCATTCCATGTCTGACACCTCCCAATTATGCCGTTTTTCTTCATTGTACCGTAAACTGTCATACCTCCACAAGATCAGGTCACCTTCCTAATAAAACGAACCTTCCCTCCGTTACGTTTCTCGCTTCTTTTTTATCATCCGTGTAAAATAGAAGGGTAATGATCATTTCACTTTTAAAGGAGGCCAAACATGCGAGATCCTCGTATAACAACTTTAGCAAAAAATCTTATTCGTTACTCAATCAATTTACAGAAAGGAGAAAAAATCCTTATCGAAAATTTTGGCGTGCAAAAAGAATTAGTTCAAGCCCTTGTGGAAGAGGCTTACGCCGCCGAAGCTATTCCTTTCGTTTCCCTGAAAGAGCATGAAATAAACCGCTACTTGATTAAAGGTGCTTCAAATATCCAGCAAAAGATGACTGCTGATTTTGAATCTTACGTCATGAAACAGATGGATGCATACATCGGCTTAAGGGCTGGAAACAATATAAACGAATTATCCGATGTCCCATCAGAAAAGATGAGCCTTCACGAGCAAACAGTCGGAACAGAGGTCCATAGAAAAATTAGAGTACCGCATACCAAATGGGTTGTCCTTCGCTATCCTAGTCATTCTATGGCCCAATTAGCGCAGATGAGTACAGAAGGTTTCGAGGATTTTTATTTTAATGTATGTAATTTGGATTACGCCAAAATGGATAAAGCAATGGACTCCCTCGTGAAACGAATGACTCGTACAGATCACGTACATATTACAGGTGAAGGCACAGACTTACATTTTTCTATAAAAGAGATGCCAGCTATAAAGTGTGCGGGTAAATTAAATATACCAGACGGAGAAGTTTATACAGCCCCTGTCAAGGATTCTGTAAATGGTACCATTACGTATAATACAGCATCGCCTTATCAAGGTACGACATTTGAAAATATCTCATTCACATTTGAGCAAGGTAAAATAATTGAAGCCACATCTAATCACCCTAAAAAAATTAATGATATCTTAAACACAGATGAAGGAGCACGTTATATTGGTGAATTCGCCATCGGAGTGAACCCTTATATTTTACACCCGATGCAAGACATTTTATTTGATGAAAAAATCGATGGTAGCTTTCACTTCACCCCTGGACAAGCATACGACAATGCTTATAACCACAATGATTCAGCTATCCATTGGGATATTGTCACGATTCAGCGACCTGAATATGGTGGTGGAAGCATTTATTTTGATGGTGAATTGATCCGTAAAGATGGGCGCTTTGTTACAGAGGACTTACAAGAGTTAAATCCAGAAAACTTAAAGTAAAAGTCTATTACTTTCGTATTATTTAATAATCCTCGTTTGTTTTAATTATAAAAAATCTGTTGTGTTCATTCACAACAGATTTTTTGACCTTCCCCTATTTCACTCGTTTTTCTAACGTTTGTTCGTATGCCTTCTGGAATTTTTGTACATCTCCAGCTCCCATAAAAATAATGACACTGTTTTCATGTGTCTGCAAGACATCTGTTTTTTCTTCATGAATAATCTCACAGCCTGAAATTTTATCTTGTAGATCGTGAATAGTTAATTCCCCATTATTTTCACGAGCAGATGAGAAAATATCACATAAATAAACACGATCAGCCGCCGATAAACTAGACGCAAACTCATCAAGAAATGCTTGCGTTCGAGAAAAAGTATGAGGTTGAAAAACAGCCACAACTTCCTTCTCAGGATATTTTTTATGCGCAGCTTCTATTGTGGCTGAAATTTCAGTTGGATGATGGGCATAATCATCAATGAGGATTTGATTTCCCAGCTCTTTTTCACTAAAACGACGTTTTACCCCTTGAAATGTTTTTAACTGTTTCTGGACAGTAGCCAGCTCAATATTTTCGTAATCACAGAGAGTAATGACAGCTAAAGCATTCAACACATTATGATCCCCATATCCTGGAATCGAAAATGACCCATAAAAGGAACTACGAACATAAACATCAAAATGAGTCCCTTCAGCATCTGACTGAATATCCTTGGCATAAAAATCATTATCTTCGGTTAATCCATAATATAGTACTGGCACTTGGGCATTGAGACGTTGTAAATATACGTCGTCACCACATGCAATCAATGCTTTCTTAACTTGCATAGCCATGCTTTGAAACGCCTCAAAAACATCCTCAACATTTTTAAAATAGTCAGGATGATCAAAGTCAATATTTGTCATAATCGCATAGTCAGGATGATAATTTAAAAAATGTCTTCGATACTCACAGGCTTCAAAAACAAAATACTCACTGTTTTCTTCACCTTTCCCTGTCCCATCACCTATTAAATAGGATGTAGGGCGAGCTTCACCTATCACATGGGAAAGCAGTCCCGTTGTCGATGTTTTTCCGTGCGAACCTGTAACTGCAACACTTGTAAAGTTTTGAATAAATTCCCCTAAAAAGTGTGGATAGTAATGAATTTTCATGTTTTTTTCTTTTGCTGCCTGTATTTCAGCATTCTCGTCGTTATAGGCTGGAGAAGCAATAATCGTTTGCTCTTCATGAATATTCGCTTTCTCAAAAGGATATATTGGAATCCCTTTACTCTCTAAAGGTTTTTGTGTAAAGAAGATTTTGTTGACATCTGACCCTTGGACATGATGTTTCATGTCAGATAATATTTGTGCCAACGCACTCATGCCAGAGCCTTTTATTCCAATAAAATGATATGCTGTCATCGTTGAACCTCCACGATTTAATTAAAGTACGACTAATTTTAATGCGCTTTTTTCAAATCATATTTATTTATAAAAAAAGTTAGTCACAACAAGATTTAGATTTGGTCATAAACATATTTAAGGTTTATTATCCTATTTTTTCCCCTTGGACGCTACACTATTATAGCAGAAAAAAAAGCGGCTCACCATGACGCAATGGTCTTGATAATTTAACAGGATCTTGCTTCAATAGATGCTTATTGTGAAGTAAAGGTACTCTTTTAGTTAATAAAGAGAGACTTTAATTTAAGTATATGTGATTATAACCTATTTCATTGTTATTTTTATGATGTTTACGTTTTTTTTCTATATTTTAGCATGTCAATACCATATTCTTTAAAGTATCGGCGCCAAACATGGTATCCTTGATCATGTACATCTTTAAATATACCCGCTACTTCCGATTCAAAAGAAGGATCTATAACAATGGATGGACCAATTATTTTTCTTTCAAATCCAATCGTTGCGGTACGTATGAGCGCTAATTGTTCAGGTCTCACATCCACACTAAAAAGAAATGGGGAAGCCTGAAAAAGATCTGTATTATCACCGAATAATGTATCGTACGTGACCACTTCTTTTTCCACATCGATCACTTTCACAGGTTCAAAATGCACAAGCATTAAAATACCACTAAGCTCGAGCATCTCTTTAGACATTTTTTCTTGTTTGGTTCGTACGAATATATCAAACAGCCTGGAGCCTGCGACCGTTACATAATCTAATAATAGCCAATGTTCTAAATGGACTTGTAAATCATTATCTAATACTTCTTCTTTATTCAGGTCGAGTTTATGTCTAAATAATTGTTTGGCACGGACCTTTTCCCGAAGATTCGTTTCCGTTTGAAGATAAATAAACATCCATTCATATAAATCCGCAAAAATATCATTTATTTTTTTTTGTTTTTGCGCTTTTATTTTTTGAAGATCGATTAAAAATTCCGCTCTTCTGCCGTTCATCTCCAATAACCCCTTTGAGAAGTAAAACTTATTTATTAAGTAAAGCATAAGTGACACAACGTATCACCCGCTTCACACCATTTTCAGGAACTATCATTTTCCGCATTAATAATGCTGCTATTTTCCTTCTGACAATGCCTCAGTTCCTTTAGATGAACAGGTGCTAGTTTGAAAGTTGACATAGTAATTGCATAATAAAACGATCTTCAATCAGTGGGTGTTTCCGTTTCACGCCCACTGATTGGTAGATGAGCGAATCAGAACTTTACTGGCCGTTAGAACCCATCTAAATAATGTCGCTCTCCGCTTGAGTTTGGAGCAGGGAGATTTACAGACGGTTCTCTGTGATAAACATACCTCTTTAGAAATATTATATCAAAAATAACACTCATTTTATTGAGGTAAGCATCAGCTTATCTGAATTTATCCGTTAAGAAAAAGCTGTTCATTCATCCACAATGAACAGCTTTTATGTTCCCTTACAGCACTATTTGATCATCATTCATAAGTTACGAACTACTTATTTCATTGACCAAATGTAATACGGTTTAAACGAGGATTTTCCCGGAAACGGCGACCTTCCTTAGCTTGATGATCACCATTTAGTTTCACATTGTCCCCTGTGAACCCAATGTGAATTTTAAGTAGACTATTCCCCACACCATACATATCTACAGGTGCTCCCATACGTTCATACCGTTCAATTCGTTCAGCATCAAATCCCCCAGAGGCCACAATCTTCACATGTTGAAATCCTTCATTATCTAGCGCCTCACGAAGGGCGAATAATAACGTGGGATTGACCCCTCTAGGGTCAAATGTGCCGAGAACTTCCGGGTGTCGGGTAAAGTATTTATCAATTAAGTGGTTAGAGGTATCAAGCCTAACCCCTTCTAATTCATCACCAAATTCTCTCGCTACTTTCAGCGAATCTGTAATGACATCATTATTATAATCTACCAGTGCTAATAAATTGTCGTCAGGGTAAGTCTCTTTGTATGCTTTAGTCGCTTCTACTAAATCCCCTTCAAATAACTGAATGAGTGCGTGAGGCATCGTACCCATGCCTCGCTTCCCCCACCATTCATTCATAGCATGTGTTGCTTGAGCTTTAGAACCACCGATATACGCTGCATAACCATCACCTGATTGCATCATAAAATGGTCATCGCGATCACCCATAAATATGATCGGTTTTTCTTTCCCAGCTGACTTTGCTGCTGTAACAACTTCATAAACGTTAGTAGCCACAGAGGTTCTCCTTGCAAAAATACCGTCTATAACACCTTCTAAAAAACCAAAATATTGATAGGGACCCGTTATCGTCATCACTGTTTCAAATGGCTCAACTTTATCGCCGTCTTCAAGTGAATGGATTTCCAGCTCTTCAGGATGCACTGCGAATGTTTCAAGTAGCGCAATGACTTCATCAGTTCCACAAAGAACTGCCTTTTTTTTCTGAAAGAATTGCATCGTGACGATGTTATCTGGTTTATATTTTTCAGCTATTTCTTTTGTTTTTAAAAAATAAACAGCTGAAAACCAACCTTCACTAACACGTTCATCAAATTTAAAAGTTTTGTTTGTTAAACGTTTAATTTTTCCCTGAAGCTTTAAATGAATTTCTTTCATTGATTTTCTCCTTGAAACCCCTCATTATTTTTCGTTAATGATAATAGTATTTTTTAGCATGTTCTTGAATAACGGCTTCCATAATTTCTGCTAAATCTTCAGCATTTAAACGCTGGAGGCCGTCTCTTAATACAATTGATTGGGACCGTTCCTTAGATGTTAATAGGTGAAGCCACTGTGGAGACACATGTTGAACCAAATTTTCCAAAGATATCTGTTGCATACGAACATCCCTCCCTGGTATTAGTTCGATCTCGAGTGAAACGTGATGAACTTAACAATGTTGTTCCGTTCTTACCACCTGAAAAGCCTTTCACGGATCCCTTCATATTCAATTGTCTTATTTAATAACAATTACTAACCATTGTATTAAAAAAGTAGCGGAATGTGTAGTCTTAATTTCGCTCTTTTACCTATTGTCGTCTTTATGGGTATGGTTTGTCAAATAAACCTCTCTCGGTTTGCTTCCTCGTTGTGGCGATACAATCCCACGTGCTTCCATATCATCAATCATACGAGCAGCTCTATTATAGCCAATACGAAAACGTCGTTGAATCAATGAAGCAGAAGCAGCTTGTTGTTCCACAACAAAATCGCACACTTCTTCAAATAACGGATCTTCTGTTTCCGCGGCTACTTGCTCTTTCAATTCTGCCTTTTCAAATAAATAACCTGGATGTTGCGAGTGCTTCACATAGTCTACAACACGTTCTATTTCATCATCTGAGACGAACGTTCCTTGAAGTCTAACGGGCTTTGACGTACCACTCTCTAATAAAAGCATGTCCCCTTTTCCAAGCAACTTTTCTGCTCCCCCACCATCGAGAATCGTTCTAGAATCTGCTTGAGAAGATACAGAGAAAGCCACTCTAGTAGGAATATTCGCTTTAATAAGCCCTGTAATAACATCTACAGAAGGACGTTGAGTCGCAACGAGTAAATGGATACCACACGCTCTTGCCTTTTGGGCAATACGGCAGATGGCATCTTCAACATCTTGTGGCGACACCATCATGAGGTCCGCCAACTCATCTACGACAATGAGTATATAAGGCAAGGTATCATCTTCTTGACCACTCTGCTTCATCTTCTTATTATAACGCGCTATATCCCTTGCACCCGCTCTAGCAAACTCTTCATAACGTCTCTCCATTTCTGCTACAGCCCATTTCAAGCTTTCTGTTGCTTCTTTTGGATCATTTATGACTGGGGCTGCCAAATGTGGAACATCATTATAAGGTGCAAGTTCCACGATTTTAGGATCAATTAATAGCAACCGAACATCATCAGGGGATGCTTTATATATTATGCTTGTTAAAATAGAGTTGACACACACACTTTTACCAGACCCAGTGGCCCCAGCAATTAACCCGTGAGGCATCTTTTGTAGATCCATAATGACCGGTTCTCCTGATAACCCTTTTCCCATAGCCACCGCCAATGGTGAAGGATGTTGTTGAAAAATCGAATCGTCAAGCAGCTCTCTCAAAAAAACAGGCTCAGCGTTTTCATTAGGCACCTCGATTCCTATCGTGTTTTTTCCTGGAATCGGCGCCTCAATACGAATTTCTCTCGCTGCCAGACTAAGCTTCAAATCATCTGTTAAATTCACAATTTTACTTACTTTAACACCTGGTTCCGGCTGCACTTCAAAGCGAGTTACCGCAGGCCCCTTTGTAACACCGGTCACTTGAGCTCGAATATGAAAATATTCAAATGTACTATTTAACTGATGTGCCTTTTCATCAAGCCACCAATCGTCATCCCCTGTGTTCACTTTCGTATGGTTGAGCAAATTTAGTGTTGGAAAATCATATGTCGGTTCTTCCCCTTCACCAAGACTACTGACACCATCGGTCGTAACAAGGTGGTTGGGCTCAGGTTGTGATTCACTATCAGTAGCTTTCTTAGCACCCTGTGAAAACGGCTGTTGTGCCATTGGAGGGGCTTTTTCAGTTTCCTGCTTTGATGAATCAGATAACCAATCGCTTTCTTTATCATCACGCTGTAAATCGTTCGACACGGACATAACTGAGTCAGGAATTGACTCACTCCGCGGTTCTGCCATTAAGGCATCGCTACTCTCTTTAACGAACGGTGGATTTTCATTTGTCTCCTTCTTCTCCTCCCTGTGTTTATAAACAGCCTGATGAGTGTTGCTTCTAAGAGAAGAACCCCTCACCTCTGAAGCCTCAAACCCCTTTGTGATATCCTTTGCAGGCTCTTCTTCTCTCTTCTGAATAATTTTATCACGGGCCCCTTCTTTATTAAGGGGAGTTACGCTAACAATAGGTCGTTTCTTACTATCAAACGTAGTAGAGGTCCTTGATTGTCTCTCTCCAAAGCCGTGAACCGGTGACGGTATAGAACGGGCTCTAAAATCATGCCCTTGAAACATTCTTCTTTCTGTCGTATTGTTCCCTTCCTGAGAAACCGTCTCTTGCATCATCATCTTTTTTTGAAAGGGTCTCATCTCAGTACGTCGCTCAGTAGCAGGACGTGAAAATGAGCCACTTGAATTTTTGCTAAACCGAGACGGCCCCTTTTTCTCAGTAGGGGTGTCTTTAATAACAGGAAACCTAAAGCTCCCTTCCGGATATTGACGAAGCACTTTCACATCATGTTGACTTTTTTTGACTGGACGATTTAATGGCTGAGCTCGCTGAATCGACACTGAGCGTTTCTGTTTTTTAGGTTCTGCTACCGATTCATCATCATCTGGAAACATCCACTTTTTTATTTTCGATATAAATCCATTAGAATTTTTATTCGTCATTTTTATCACCTATTTCATCTCTTTACACGTTTGAATAAAAAAGAACCACCTTTGGGCGATTCTTCTTTAATCTTCCTTCTTTCATATTAACTTTTGTAGCGATAAAAATCATCAATCTTTTTTCGTCTCTTGACGTTTTTTCTGAGCTAAAATAAATATTGGTTCTAATTCTCCATTTTCATACATGAATGGTAGCGCTGTAATAGGGAGTCCTCCCTCAGAGAAAAATTGAAACACCATTTGCGCTAAAACATCATATCCTACTTCGTTTTGGATGTCTCCAAAAATAATCACATCATGATGCGGGACCGCCACTGTTAGTTGACCTAATGCTTTTTCATTCATCTCTTTCAATAATGTTTCATTAAGCAGCCTACTAGCTTCGTAACCATCTCCAGTTGTAAGAAAGTAGAATGTATTTCCTGCTACTTTATCTTCTTTCATCTCGTTATTTAACGATCTAATATTAAACAGTGCTGTTTCCTTAATTTCCTCAAATGTTTTTTTCTCTTTTTCTAATGTTTTTTTGTCAATTAATGAATAAGATCCCCCTTGATCCAGTGCATAAAAAATGCGTGTTTCAGCCGTATGGTCACTATAAATTAACTGTCTGCCATCCGGTGTTTCTGTAGGAAAAGATGTGGAACGTATAACCGGGAAAATGTGACGCTCTCTTCCCGATAGTTCTAGCTCTGCCGTTAACAGTCTTAATCCTTCAGTAATCGTATTGATCGTTTCTTGTAAAGCTTTTTCTTTATCTTTTTCAAACTTCGGAGCGAGATTAGCTAAATTGATCGTCACCCCTTTATCAACACGTTTATCAACAATTCGCAGTGTATCTTGTTCCCTATTATAAGATGTTACCCAATTGTTATTAGTTAACTTGCTCTCTATCTCTCTTTTTATTTGAATTGATTTCATTGTTTCGTCCCTCCAGTACACGGCTAGTTTAACACGTGAGCGCACTATTACCAATTGTCTTGCTCATAATTTCATTAAAAAACAGATGTATCTTTTAAAGGTTTAAAGTTTGCTTTCAGTAATGAGATTAATCAACAACATATCTGCTCTAAATACCAACTTAGAAATAGACATGAACAACTAGCTCTAATCGCTTTAGATATTCATGTCTATTCCCACTAACAACTCAATAACTCTACAACAAATTAGGTTTTTTCATATTCTCTATCAAATGCCGTAGCAGCTGTAAAAATAGCACCATTGTCCATATTCTTCCCCACTTCTACCTACCGTACAAGTTAAGTCACATAGACATTTCCAATACAAAATAGACTGTTGAGTACATTATATCTCAACAGTCTATTTATCGCTTACTTTAATGAGTATTATTTCTCTTTAGCTTCACTTAAAAATGCGTCAATTTCTTCCTTCGTTTTTCTATCTTTACTTACAAATCGATGGACTTCTTTTCCGTTTTTGAACACGAGAAAACTCGGGATACCAAATACTTCTAATTCTTGACATAATTCAATAAAGTCATCTCGATTCACTTTATAAAATGCCAAATCACTATGTTTTTCTTCTAACTCAGGCAGCACCGGTTCAATCACAACACAATCAGGGCACCAGCCAGCAGAAAACATTAAAACTGTTCCCTCCCCACCGATTACATCATGATAATGTTCAATAGATGTTAATTCCTTCATTCTATTTACCTCCTTACGATTTGTCGATCGTCATATCACCTAAATTAATTTTATTTAGCCTTCTTAACCATTCTGAGAATACCAAACTAAGGATGGCAGGTGCAAGAAAATGCAACAGAAAAATACTAATTAAAACGCCCAACGAGCTCCCCATAGTATGAATAGTCATGATCTGACCCACAAAGCCACTCGTTCCCATTCCTGCTCCCGCTGGGTTATTTTCCATCATGAAAACAAGCGTAGATATCGGCCCAAGAATAGCCGCCGTCAATGTTGGGGGAATAAGAATATACGGATTTTTAATAATGTTGGCGATTTGCAGCATGGATGTACCAATACCAATAGCGAGCAAGCCTGACCACCTATTTTCTCGAAAGCTACTGACAGCAAAGCCGACCATTTGTGCCGCACATCCTACTGTGGCAGCACCTGCAGCAATCCCTTCAAGCTCAAGCATAAAAGCAATGGCTGCACTTGATATAGGGGCTGTGAGGGCAAGCCCCATAAAAACAGCGACTAAAATCCCCATGACAAATGGCTGTTGGTCGGTGGCCCACATGATAAAAAGGCCAAATTGGCTAATAGCCTGACCGATGGGAGGACCGATAAACAAAGCCGTTATCACACCAGTAGCAATCGTTACAAAAGGGGTGACAATGATATCAATTTTTGTTGATTGTGATACTAACTTGCCGATTTCAGTGGAAAGTAATGCAGCAATAAAGCTTCCTGCTGGGCCTGCCATTTCACCTCCAGCAGCCCCACCCACAACAGCCGCAAAAAGGACGAGGCGTGGGGCACCTAATCCATAAGCAACAGCAACCCCTATAGCGGGACCTGATAACCCCATAGCTGTCTCACCCATTTGAATAAGCAGCGCACCACCAGGAATATCACCTAACTGCGTTCCAAGTGTCTCCATGATTAATCCGATAATTAACGAAGAGAACAACCCTAAGGCCATATAACTTAATGCTTTTATCACATAATTATGAAAAGAGGGTTCAACCCCTTTCCGCTTTAAAAATTCTTTCATCTCAAACTCCTTTTCAGAATACAAATCTCTCTATTAGAATGACTGACTATACCGAATCAAACCTGCGTTCTTCGTCACATTAGCCTAATGCTTTCAGTTATTGAGCACGATAGTTGGACTTATTCACTTTCCATACGCATACCATCAACCCATTATATCCATTAGACATCATATCATATGTGCTACACCATTTTTTTAATGACATAATCTCATAACCTTGATTGAAAATGGTTTTTATTTTATTATGCAGGAAAAGGCGACTCTTGAGTCACCAACTATTAAGGAGGTTAAAACATATGGAACTCATCGTCTATTTGGCTGGACAAATTCATGATGATTGGCGCAAAACATTAAAAGATAAAGCTTCCGAAAAAAAACTCCCAATCACATTTGTGGGTCCGATGGAAAACCACGACCGCTCAGATAATATTGGCGAGGAAATTCTCGGACAGCAGCCAAATCCTATTTTAAAAGATGAAGCTGCTTCAAAAATGAATAACTTACGGACTCGTGTCCTAATGGAAAAATCAGATATTGTGATTGCTCTCTTCGGAGAAAAATATAAACAATGGAACAGTGCTGCAGATGCTGCGTCCGCCGTTGCTTTAAATAAGCCGCTCATTCTAGTCAGACCAGCCGAACTTCATCATCCACTCAAAGAGTTATCTGAAAAAGCACAAGTAACCGTAGAGACGATCGACCAAGCCTTACACACATTAGCTTATATTTTTGATAATGACTAACATTAAGAAAGGGAGCTGACCTTTTTCTCAGCTCCTGTTTATTCAAATTTTTCTCTCACCTAGCATGGATGGACGGCACTTCGCTTATAACGAGAAGTCATAACCTCCAACCATATAAAGTGCGTTACGCCACATTAAATAAACTATATAGACAGTTTAACATTTTTAATATTATATCTTTTTAGCTCTCTCAAGCTGCCCTTTAAGCAGTCGATTAATATGACTAAACATCTCTGATCGCGTTACCTGTAAATTCGTTAAAATGCCAACAGCGCCTTCATTTTTCCTAACATTAAGTTTACTGGCATACCGGTCCATAATGTCTCCCAATTCCATCCCTTCTTTTATACTAGCAGCCACCTCATCAGGTAATGGAATTCGAGCACCTCCAGCCACGAAAATGTGACCGGAATTTGTTGCAAGAGCTCCCCAGTTACATAAAAAATAATGATCATTTATAACCATGACGCCCCCTTCCAGTCCTAGTGCTATATCAGCTGATTCTTTGTCAATAAGATACATCGCCCTGTTAACGGCTCCCTGTTTCGTCTCTTCATCAGTGAGAGGCTGTGCGGATACACCAGAAGGGACTTCATAACCATATACCTCACATGTTTCTCCAAATACGTCACGTACGGACATCAATTTAGCTTCGTTTAGTGTGCCAACTTTTAAAATAGTCACTATTAATCTCCTTTTGTTATTAGTAGAAATAGAACGAAAGAAAATCCCGCCAAAGCGAGATTCCCATTCTTCTTACACATTGTCACGAATAGTTTGAAGGGTTGTCTTGTCTGTTTGTTTGACAAGTGTCGTAATCAATTCCTTGGCCGCTGCATAATCATCGACATGAATGATAGAAGCAGCAGTATGGATATACCTTGAACAAATACCAATAACAGCTGAAGGGACGCCACTATTTGATATATGAACACGACCTGCATCTGTCCCACCTTGAGAAATGAAAAACTGATATGGAATATTATTTGTTTCCGCAGTATCAATGATAAACTCTCTCATTCCTCGATGTGTAATCATCGTACGGTCATAAATTCTTAAAAGTGCCCCTTTACCTAAATGGCCAAAAGCATCTTTTCCTCCAGTAGCATCATTAGCTGGGCTTGCATCTAACGCATAAAAGATATCCGGCTGAATCATGTTTGCCGCAGCTTGAGCCCCACGTAAGCCTACTTCTTCCTGAACAGTCGCCCCTGAATATAGCGTATTTGGAATTGACTCCTCTTTCAACGCTTTTAACAATTCAATGGAGAGTCCTACACCATATCTGTTATCCCAAGCCTTAGCCATAATTTTTTTCTCATTTGCCATTTTCTCCATAGGACAAACAGGAACAATTTGTTGACCTGGCTTCACACCTATGCGTTCAGCATCTTCTTTGTTGTCTGCTCCAATATCAATATACATATTCTTAATTTCCATCGGTTTATTTCGTTTAGCTTCATCAAGAAGATGCGGCGGAATAGACCCCACCACACCAGTCACAGGTCCGTTGTCTGTTATAATGTGAAGCCGTTGAGCAAGTAACACTTGGCTCCACCAACCACCTAACGTTTGAAACTGAATTAATCCTTTGTCATTGATCGATGTTACCATAAAACCTACTTCATCCATATGACCGGCGACCATGACCTTTGGTCCGTCTTCATCCCCTTTTTTCACGCCAAATACTCCACCTAAACGGTCTTGAATAATATCATCACTATATTTTTGCAATTCTTTTTTCAAGTACTGTCTTACTTCACGCTCAAATCCCGGTGCTCCCGGAAGCTGAGTCAACGTCTCAAACATTTCATACGTTTCATTATTCATTATAAAGCTCCTTCCCCTCATTATTAGTATGTATCAGTACTATCCATTTTATCGAAATGTATCATGTCTTTCCACTTTTTTCGATAAAGCTAAACTTTAATCAGTGGGGATCTTACTGCCCCTTAAGCGTGGGTAAACGAAATAATTTGTTTACCGTTTACTATATGCCTCTTCCTCTACTATTTTTTCGCGCCAAATCTTCAATAGCGTAAGTTTCTGTTAGACGATTGGCTTTTATGGCTACTTTCGATATACTTAGAATGAAATTGATGATATTTGTGAAAGGTATATATTAAGAAAGAGGTGACAGCATTGGGATGGAAACGCTTTGCAGCTGGAGTTGGGGCGGGAGTTGCCGTAACACTTCTAGCGAAGAACCAGTTAGACAGATCTGAAGGTAAATTAGCACCTGAAAAGGCCTTAAAATTAGTAAAAAGAAAAACCGCGCATCTTGGTCAAATTGAAGGGTCATGGATACATATGATAACAGAGGAATTTGAACAAGATCATCTCTTATTTAACGTCTATCGTGGCGGACTGACATGTTCTGATACTGACGGAAACCTGTCAGCTTACGAATTTTTTGTAGATGCTGCCACTGGCACCGTTTTAGCACTTAATAAACAAGAAGATTAATTATACGAAACCTGTTGATTTTTTCAATAGGTTTTTTTCATTTAACGCATTATAGTCACTTCCTCATCATTAAGCCTCCTTCTCGTTGTTCACACGAAACAGAACTTTAGACCTACATTCACCTTTCTGCCTTTTAATTTCGTGATGTTTCCTCCTTATGACTTCCTTCATTTTTCACCCTTCCATTAAAACACACTAGGCATTAGGTTGAATATCTTTTGTTAGATGATAGTGAATAACCATGAATTTTGTCTACTCAGCAGTCCTAATTAACTATTTTAAATAACATCTTTAGTAAAGATCACTATTTTCTTTTTAAAATTCTGAATAATAAGTCTTTGGTTACAAGGACATTCCTCTCGTGTGTCGAAATACATTTAGTAAGGCGATTCCATTGTAGGAAATAGATGAATGAATCACGTGTCTTTTTCCATTAATGTTATCTGTCTCTTATTAAAAAAACGAAACAAGGAGGAATCTATGAAAAAGTCTATGGTTAAAAAAACAGTTATATTAGCTTGCAGTTTTATCTTATTAATGAGTAGCTTTACATTAACGAGTGAAGCCACGACGGAAGATTTTAAAAGTTTAACTTTGATAGAGGGAGAGTACGATTTTACCTCAGAAGAATTGGTAACCGTTATGGTTCAGTTGGAAGAGCCTTCTCTTGTGGAAGCAAAGCATACAGATGAAGTCCAAACACAAGCCAATCTGACTGCTACATTAAATGAGCTCACAGACGAGGTAACCGATCTTTTACCAGAGAGTGATGTTATAAGAGAATATGAATATTTATTTTCTGGATTCGCCTTAACATTAAGAGAAAAAGATGTTCTTCAGCTACTAGACATTGATGGTGTGGCAGCTGTTTATCCTTCCATTACTTATGAACCTGATACATTTGAGCCTGAAATCATTCCAGAAGAAAGCTTCTCACCTAAGATGATGGATAGTGCACCATTCATCGGTGCGCCGGAAGTTTGGGAGAAATATGGGATTACGGGAGACGGTGTCACTGTCGCTATCATCGATACTGGGGTTGATTATACCCACCCCGATTTAGAACATGCTTTTGGTGATTATAAGGGGTACGATTTTGTTGATAACGATGATGATCCACAAGAAGGGGCAGGGCAATATCATGGTACCCACGTAGCTGGAACAGTTGCTGCTAACGGTCAAATTAAAGGTGTCGCTCCAGACGCGAGCTTACTTGCTTATCGCACTCTTGGCCCCCAAGGAGGCACCACTGCTGATGTGGTTGCAGCTATTGAGCTGGCCTATAAAGATGGCGTTGACATTATGAATTTATCTTTAGGGAACAGTATAAATGACCCTGACTTTGCCACATCATTAGCGCTTGATTGGGCGATGGAAGAAGGTGTCGTAGCTGTTACCTCTAATGGCAACAGCGGGCCTGACAACTGGACAGTCGGCTCTCCTGCTACAAGTCGTGAAGCTATATCTGTCGGTGCTACTCAACTTCCTTACAATACCTTTGAGGCTAACATTTTCACCAGCGATAATGTTACGTATCCATCTGTTGAGGTGATGGGATATGCCAATGAAGAAGATCTACTAGCCCTTGACAACACCACTCACACATTCGTAAATGCTGGCCTTGGATACGAAGAAGATTTTGAAGACATTGATGTACAGGGACATGTCGCCATCATTAAAAGAGGGGAAATTCCTTTCGTAGATAAAGTTGAAAACGCTGCTGATGCAGGTGCAGTGGGTGCCATAATATATAATAATGTGAGTGGAAATTTAAATCTTTACATTCCAGGTATGGAGATACCAACGTTACAAATGAATCAAGCAGATGGTGAAACACTTCTAAATGAGTTAAGGGAAGGACATGACACCCTCACATTTAATATAACGCCTGACGGGGAAATAGGGGAAACAATCGCTGACTTCTCTTCCCGGGGACCAACTTATGGGACTTGGATGATTAAACCAGATGTAGCAGCACCAGGAGTTGCCATTGTCAGTACTTTCCCAGATGAAGAATACGCCTCATTGCAAGGGACGAGCATGTCTTCACCACATGTGGCAGGGGCTGCAGCTTTACTGCTTGAAGCAGAGCCTGATTGGGATACAACACAAGTAAAAGCAGCCTTAATGAATACAGCTGCCCCTATTTTTGATAGAGAGGGTGTTAGATATCCATTTAATACCCAAGGTGCCGGCAGCATTAGACTCGTAGAAGCATTAACTACGGAAACATTAGTGACACCAGGTTCTCATTCATTTGGCGTATTCGATAAAGAGAAGGGGCGTCAAACAGAAAGGCAGCACTTTGAAATTACAAATTTATCGAATGAACGAAAGCGCTATAACATTGATATCGAATTTTATGAAGGCAATGAGCATATAAGAGTAACCACAAGCAAGAATCTAAACGTTAAACCAGGTGGTACCCAAAAAGTGTCGATGAATGTCCAAGTAAAGCCAAGTGCTTTAACACGTGGTTATTATGAAGGGATGATTACACTATCACACGGGGATGAAAAAATAGAAATACCGACTATTCTGTTCGTCATGGACCCAGACTACCCTCATTTGAGTTATGGGAGCATCAACAATGTCCATGAAGGAATCATCGATTTTCAACTTCAACTAAATCGACCTGTCGATTATGTCGAAACATATTTGTTCACAGCAAATTTAGAACCTGTTACTTTCCTTGAAGAGTTTGGTCCTCTTCCCCAAGGCGAACAGCATTTAAAGATTGATGCCTCTTCCATCTACAAAGAGCTGGAACCAGGCGACTATTCTCTCGTTACGTTTATTGGGGCTAATGAAGTTGAAGAAGTCTATGTGATTGGAGACTTTACTGTGGACTAAATAGCAACTCTCACTTTTAAGTAATGTGGTTTCATAATGTAAACTAACAAAACGTATTTCAGAGACTGGGACATAACGGTCTCTAAACAGAAAAAACGCTTCCGATTTATCAAAAATGATAGTCGGAAGCGTTTTGTGTGGTTATAAAACAGTTTGTGTGCTGTTCTGGCGGTGTACTTCCTCAAGTTATGAATTTTATTTAAACCCGTTGGTTGTCAAAAACACGAGACGCCTGCGGGAAAAGCAAGAGCTAATTTATTTGCGACGAGTAATCGCAGGAACAGAAGATCCATCGGGGTGATCTTCCCCCGATTAGCTGAAGCCTTGCCCGCGGCAAGCGAGTGTATTTTTGACAAGCAACCTAAATAACGAAAACATGAATTTAAAAAATGGCTTTCACAATAAGTCAGGGCCATCCTTATTCACTGGGTTTTGTCCCAGCCTCTTTTTAAGATACAACGTATAAGCTTTAAAGCATGACATGCTAAAGGCACTGGTTACGCCATCTATTAATCGGCATCTAGGATTTCGTAGCGAAACGTCGTGTATGTTAGAGCAAGTCGTCCCCCTCCACCTCACGCCTCGAAAGCCGTCGTTCTGTACCTTGACTCGGCTTTTATGCACTATGAATAAGCGAGTGAATTAATTAAAAAACACTGCAAACCCTTTTATGACATGATTAATACTTGATTATGCCACACTTCCCTTTATCTTTACTCATTTTTCATATTTCTTTCCAAAGCATCGATTATCTGTTGACCGTTACTATCCCATTTGATGGCTCGATAACGATAATCGTGATAAAAAATAAACCATTCTCCGTTTTGAGTCGCTTTAGGGATATAAGCCTGTTTTGCTTCAATGGAATCCATTGGATAATCATCGTACGCTAATACCCATAAAACATTAAGATGAGCGTGGGTCGGCATAATATCTGCTAAATGCCAGATCGTTTTATCCTCAGTTGACAACTTTAAAATGGCGTGACCCGCACTATGCCCTCCAGTGTGAATTAATCGAACACCTGGGACCACTTCCACATCAATTTCAAACGTGGCGATTTGCTCCTCAATGCCTTCTCGATTAGTCGAAAAATACGTATTGCGAGAACGAATATTTGGTGCACACATTTCCTCCCATTCAGTTTTATGAACATGAATAGTAGCATTAGGAAAGGCAGACACTAACGAATTGTTATCCATAATTGTTAAACCACAAGCGTGATCAAAATGCATGTGAGTCATTAAGACATGATCAATATCCTGACGTGACAGATTAAGCATTTTGAGACTTTCATCAATCTTAGATTCCTGCGTCACCCCAAAATTTCGTTTTTCCTTTTCAGATAATTTTTCATTGCCGATTCCAGTATCCACAAGTAGGTTTTTACCGCCTGTTTGGATAAGTATCGGGTCCGTTCTTAGCTCGATTTGATTTTTTTCATTTACAGGATACTTTTTACCCCATAAAGGTTTTGGCACCACACCAAACATGGCACCTCCATCCATGTGAGTAACACCACCATTCAACCATGTTAATCTCATATGATCTGACACATGCCATGTCTCCATCGCCAAATTGACCGTCTCCTTTCACTTATGGGACTCTTTATTTAAAACGGGCTTCAAGTCGGAATATGCGCATACCTTTATTCGAAAATTTCTCTTCATATTCCGTCATAACATTTCCTTCGATATCACTATTATGAAGGTCTAAGCTAACATTTTCGATAGCCATGCCATATTTAGACATACTTTCTATAGAATATTCAAATAACCCTTGATTATCTGTTTTAAAGTGAATCGCACCTCTATCATTAAGCAAAGCGCGGTATTTTGTTAAAAAATACTCATGAGTTAACCGACGCTTTGCATGCTTCTTTTTTGGCCATGGATCAGTAAAATTAATATATACTCTATCAAGTTCCTTGGGACTGAAATAGTCTGTTAAGTCACTGACATCCTTTTGTAAAAACACCACATTCGGTATGTTTTCCTCAACAGCTCGTTGAACAGCTGTTATAAGTACACTCTCATATTTTTCCACACCGATATAATTGATATGAGGGTACATTTTTGCCATTTCGGTCAAGAACCGTCCTTTACCAGTACCTACTTCTATATGAAGAGGCGCCTCGTTTCCAAACCTCTCATACCATCTTCCTTTCCATTTTTCAGGATCTTGCTCTACAATTGCTGGGTGGCTTTCGATATATTCGCCTGCCCATGGCTTATTTCTTAAACGCATGTGACGTCACTCTCCATCTCAATTTAAACCATTGTTTTCATGTGTTTACACAGTACAAAACCAGAATATCATAAATCGCTACACTCGTCAGATTTCTTTTGCAATAACTTCACCTTAAACTCTCATATTCAATGTTTAAATTCCATCCAAAAACACGTGTAAAATCCTCCATAAAGGGAACGAGATTAACGAGACTAAATTCTGTTAGGAGGAGCCTGTCATGGCTAGAGAAGAATTACTAAAGGACGTCCAAACCTTACTGTATGAACTAAAAGAAACACCTATTCTAAAAAATCAGACGATCTTCCGTCTAAACGAGACCATTAAAGAATTGAGAAACATGGAGCTCAATCCAAACTTCACCGGTACGATTCAAGAAATTCATATTTTTGCTGATAAAGTCATCACTAGCTCACACCCTAACGATGTTGTCCATCACCATTCACTTAATATGGCAAGGTGGATCGAAGAAGTAGGCCTTCTCATAAATGGCGGGGGAAAGGTCACAATTGATTATGAACAACGGAAAGGTAGAGAAGTATAAAATCAGCTCTTACTCCATACCCTTTCTCTTAAGAATGTTTTCTTTTTAACGATTGAAAGGGTGAATGATAATGGCAATAAATTACTATCATCAATTAACATTATTGAAAGATATTTTGGCTAATCAATTAACAGAAGATTATGGTAGTCATGATGAGTTCCATCAATTACAAAGTCTTGTCCAGTCTCTCGTCCAAAACAATGCTACTCCTGAAGATTTAAAGCAAACTCTTTTGTCCATCGAACAATATGCCTATCAGCATGATAAAGAGGGTGCACACAGTCATTTAGGTAAAGTGGATTTAGATAGTTGGATTCAGCAAGTGAACCATGAATCTGAAAAGTTCCATTAAAGGTATCACCTATGTAAGCATCGCCACATACTATAAACAGCCCGAAAAGGTGTGAAAGTCTTTTCGGGCTGTTTATATACCTATTATACCGAGAAATTATTTCGGGTTTTATTAGGTGTTATCGCAATATTAGTCTCTTTCTTTTAAGACATTCTTCAATTTATCAGACCACTTTAGCATCTCTTTGACTCCATTTCGTTCCCTATACCATAAGATATTATCGATACATTCTACGATCATATACCAACGCATACGGTTTAATAAACTTACAGACATGTCCACTCCATATATTTCAAGCCATTTAGGCCAAGTTGTTTTAGGTATATAGATGTACAAGAGAGGCGCTAGATCTAAGGCTGGATCCGCCACTTGAGCACAGTCCCAATCAATTAAATAAAGATGGTTCTCTCCATTACTCATCCAGTTATTATGATTGATATCAGCATGACAAACGACATAATTCTCTTCAGATAAAAGAGGGATGTTTTCTACAAGCCACTTGAATGCTTCAGTTATAGTAGCATCTTCAAAGTTTGCACGTTCTCTCTTATGCATTAACTTACCTAATAAATGCTCAGGCGTTAAAGCCAAATTCCCCATCCTTTTAAACATATGCAGTAGATCTTTGGACTGATGAATCTTTGATAACAAAGATGCAACACGGGTATCATTCATATCAGTCGCTTTTAATTCATGACCGTCCACCCAACGCTGTGCTGTGATCACATCTCCGTTTTCAAGGCGTTTTGTCCATAACAATTTTGGAACAATTCCCTCTGCTGAAAGCACAGCTAAAAACGGTGAAGAATTACGTTTAATAAAGATTTTTTGTTCGCCTTGTTCGGCAATATACGCCTCTCCTGTAGCCCCACCAGCCGGTCGTAACTGCCATCCTTCACCCATGAAATGTTCCAATTGTTTCACCCTCATTTTTCATTCATCCGTTATTCTATCCCTCCACCTCAGCAATGTGAGTCATGGATAACATACAAAGTATGTGACATAATTGTTGCCGTTATGACAATTTGAATACAACAGATACACTTCCGATCTTTCTCTGTTTATATAGCTGTTATATGTAAAAAAGTACTTGTATCGCACTTTTTTTAAGGAGCTCATTCTCTACTCAATCGAACATTCTGCAGTGTAAAAATTGCCTCGATTCATTTAACACTTGTTTTAGCGAAGCGAAGCACTTTTATTATTGTAAAGAACATTTAACGTTTCTTCAACTTAAACTCGCAAATTTTTAGAATAGCAAATAATCAATAAAAAATACCATTTTTTCTCTCTTTTAACTAATAAATCTTTATTTAGTTAATAATGAACCTATAGCCAAGCTAAAAAAGCTCTCGGAAAATAATGAATAAACCATTTTTTAAGACTACTAAACAACCTTGCTCCATCATTTTTACATAGGCAAGGTTGTCCTCGTCTTTGCTATTCTCCCACTATCATTCTTACAAGGTACTGATCCAGTCTACGAGGCTGTCATCAATTCTTTTCTTTTCACGCCATGTCATAGCCGGTTCAATCATATACTCTTTCGTCTTTGACTTAAATTGCATGTAGCTTTCTTCAGATCTATGCAGTAAGTACCACTCTTCTAAATCTTTCAAAGCCAATTGGAATGAGTGAGCAAAGACGGTAATGTTCTCGTGAGTTAGTGATAATTCAATTCCTCTATGTCCTTTCCAATCATAAATGTTACGAACATGAAGGATCGGATTTCCATTGTAAGGTGTCAGTTTATAAGTAGTCATTGGTATGAGCCCGTCTCCTCATGATTTCAATTCCAAACACCTCTATTATCTTAACGGATAATTTAATCATTTTCAATCCTTGAATCTGTCTCTTCTCTTTGTTCTTCATCGATCTCTTCTTGCAAACGGTTTTCTGATATCGTTAAAGAATGTGCAAGCAATGTTTCAGCAACTTTTAACTGCTGATGTTTTATAGGGGTTTGATTTTTTAATAACAACTTTTTAAAGTTCTCAATTTGCCGTTTATCCACTAAATTAACTCGCTTGCTCACTGGTGGTACATCAATGAAGCTATCCTTAGCCACTACCGCCATTTTCACAGGCAATGTGATATGATTTTCTGTTAAGATCGTTTCTACTACCGTCTTCATACGTTTTAATGTCACAAACGGATTTAACAATCGCTCTTCTACACCATTCTCGCTTTTTTTCCAAAACCTATCTGTCTCTGTTTGGTAAATAGTGTGATCATTTCCACTCAAAGGCTTTATTAACCACAACTCCGTTGGGGTTAAAATAATGACATCCAAATCCACAGGTGCCTTCTTCATAAAAAACACAGGTTCATAGAAGACAAAAAAAGTATCAGGAAGATTTTGCAAGAGGTAGTATAAAAACTTATCGTAATAATAACTCCGCTTCACATGGGATTTCTCTGAAATAGTAGAACTCGCCCAATTAAGTTGGAACTGAAAGAGCTCTTCTCGGAAAGATTGTTTTAGTTTTTCTAAAGAATGATGCGTTATTTCAGTTCTTGTAGGCAACTCCACTTCTTCTTGAATCTCAGACTTTTTCCATGGAAGTTTTCTTAATGATTTCTGAATAAATGATTCGCTATTATCTTCATAGGAGTGCCATAAGGGTAAATCTTGAAAACCTTTCTTACGGGTTTCCCAATCTTGTCTAACCCGTTCCCACCGTTCCCTTTTTAATCTAACATAGCGTGATGGATAACGATAAATATCAATTTCGTAACGCGAAACATAATCAGACAATTTAACGAGTTGTGCCATTTACATTCACCCTCTCATAAGTCCTTATTCAGATAAGTTAATTGTAGACAGCCTCTCATACATCGATTGCTTGTGCGGATGAACCCGATAAAGGCACACAGTATCTGCTGTTACAAAGACGTCATTCATTTCCATTGGGAACTCCCAGTGTTTTGGCTTATTCGATGTTGTCACTTTCCACCTTTTCGCTAAAGTTACGTGTGGCTTAAACGACCGCTTTTCCAACGGGAAGTTAAGGGCTGCTGCTTCCTCCTGAACGATCGTATGCAAATTGGACAAGTGAGGATTTTCAGCCGCCTTCACGTAAAAAACACCTGGTTGTTTCGGTTTCCCGAAAAAATCGAGCTGTTGAAACCTTAGCGAAACAGTTGGATAGGCGTTTAATCTCTTATTTAGCCGCTCCCATAACTTTACCCTGTTTTGAGCATCCCATCCACCTAAATACAGTAATGTCAGGTGAAAGTCATGTTTATCGACTATTTTTTTGTAATACTTTTCTAACTCATAGTCACTTTGTAGCTGTGAAAAAACTTTATTTATCTGTTGATTCAATGGTATTCCGATAAAACTATGGAAATCTGACAAAATAGGCCCCTCCTTTTGTCCTCCAAAGAAGCTGTGATACAATAAAAATTAAACATATCGCTTTAATAGGTAATACTATTTTACACGTTGTACTGTCTACAGGAAAGGATGACAAACAGAGATGAAAATTGTAAATAACATGTCCGAACTCATTGGAGATACCCCACTTGTTAAATTACAGCAACTCCCTGTCACAACAGGGGCTCAAGTATATCTTAAACTAGAATTTATGAACCCGAGCGGAAGCGTAAAAGATCGCGCAGCTTTCAATATGATTGAACATGCTGAAAAGCAAGGGCTAATTGATGAAAATTCCGTCATTATCGAACCCACTTCTGGAAACACAGGCATCGGTTTAGCCATGACAGCAGCAGCTAAAGGCCTTAAGGCTATTTTAGTGATGCCTGACACTATGTCTCAAGAACGTATTAATCTTCTAAAAGCTTATGGTGCGAAAGTAGAATTAACTCCCGGCGACAAAAAGATGCCTGGGGCTATTGAAAGAGCTCATCAGCTAGTTAAAAAAATACCTAACAGTTACATGCCAATGCAATTTGAGAACCCCGCTAATCCTGATGCGCACCGCCATACGACGGCCTCTGAAATTATTAAAGCCATGAGCGAACTTGGTAAAGATCTATCTGCTTTTGTAGCAGCTTCTGGAACCGGCGGCACAATTACAGGCACAGGCGAAAAATTAAAAAAAGCGTATCCAAATGCGACTATACATGTAGTCGAGCCTAAAGGATCTCCAGTATTATCCGGAGGAAAACCAGGCCCTCACAAGCTCGTAGGAACAAGCCCAGGATTTATTCCACCTATTTTAAATCAGGACGTGTATAGCGAGATATTTCAAATTAGTGATGAAGATGCTTATCAAGTGACACGGGATTTATCCCAAAAAGAAGGGATTCTTGTGGGACCATCCTCAGGAGCTGCATGCTATGCTGCTTTACAAGTAGCCAAGCGACTTTCTCCAGACCAGATCGTCGTCGCAATTGCGTGTGATACAGGAGAACGCTACTTGTCCACTGACTTGTTTGATTTTGACTCACAGAACGTTTAATGATAGCGTTCAATATTCGTCTATATACTGTCCCTACGTTAACGGGAATGCATAAAAACGACTTTTCATAAAGCGCCCCTTCAATCAGGGGGCGTTTTCGTTCTTTTCCCACTGATTGATAGTTGGTGAATCGGACATGAGTGTCCGTTATCCTCGCGCCTATATAGGTTTATCTTTCCCCTCTATTGTGAGACGGGCGTTTTACAAACTGGTTATCCGTAATAAAGCCGCTTTATTCTTCTGAATTATACCACCTTCACTGTCCTTTGCTTATTAATTAGCCATAAAGTTAGGCCCGCCCCAACGAGGGATAGCGTACCATAAAACATATACACAGACAGTATGGTGTACCTATCCATAATAAGCCCCGCACTAATACTAAAAAAGCAAGCACCAAGACCGTTTCCGGCAGCTGAATAAACAGCAACAGCTGTCCCTCTGACTTGTTTTGGCGCAATATCTATCACGTATTGCAATGCGGCAGGTACAAATAGTCCAATGCTGAACCCTTGTATAATTGTTGTCACATAAATGAACAACGGAGAAGGACCTGCTGCGTAAAATAACCATCTTAAACCAGAAACACATGACGCCACAAATAAAATGACTAAAACGCCTCTTTTTTTAATCCAATTTCCTGCCCAGTGCATGAATGGCACTTCGCTTCCAGCTGCCAATAAAAACGCAAAACCAACACCTGCCAAAGTGCCTCCCGTAAACTGAATAAGTAAGCCAAAATAAAAATTATTCGCCATAATAGGCCCGAAAACTAGAAAGGTGATAAGTAGAAATAATAAAAACCCTGGTACCTTGATAAGTTGTTTCATCCCACCACGTAAATCAATCGCTGCGGTGACAGTCCCATTCGGCATTTTAATAGAAAAAAACGCACTCATAAATAATACGATAGCAAATCCATAGAAAATAACAGGTTGACCAAACCAGTCAGATAAATTTCCCATAATCCAAACAGCTAAAGCAAACCCTACTGCCCCCCACATACGAATTTTTCCGTAATTCCCCCCATGGAGAGACACATAATTCATCGTCATACTATCCGATAAGGGGACAATGGCACTTTGAAACAGGGCCAAACCTGCTGCAATGGTGACGAATATAACATAGTCTTCAGCAAATAAATAGGTGAATCCAATAATCCCTGTTCCAATTACTGCAATCGTTAATAATACTCGTGGCTTCTTCGTATAATCACTTAGTATTCCCCAAATGGGTTGCGAAAGCAGCATAACAATCGGGCCGATTGACGTTATCACCCCAATTTGGGCTCCTGTTAACCCCACATCATTTAAATAAACCGTAAGTAACGGAAAGAGTCCACCTATTGCAAAAAAAGAAAAGAAATAAAATGCCTTCATGTTTAAAAATGTCCGTTTATTCATTAGTATGTTAACCTCTGTTTCCCCTTATTCTTTAAGTTCATTACTTGCCAATATAGACATAGCATCTGCATAAATCGCTGTTAATTTAATGAGATGATCGATCGTAATATATTCATCTGGTTGATGAATCACATCCGGCTGCCCAGGAAAGAGTGGACCAAAAGCAACTCCCGCTCGTAAAGCTCTCGCATAAGTGCCACCGCCAATCGCAATGGGCTCTCTACTCTCACCAGTATGACGTTTATAAACATCAGAGAGAACTTTAATGAGGGGATGATCTTTTCTTACACCATGCGGTTCTTGATGGCTGACAACTTCTGTGTCCATATCAATCGTATCAAATGCTTTAATTAAATTCTTCATTATTGTTTGATAGTCAGCCCCACTTGGATAACGTAAATTAATCCCTACGCGTATCCCTTTATCCCTTTCATACGATAAAGTTCCTATATTTATCGTGACCGCTCCTAGCTCTTCATCAGTGTAAGAAATACCGAGTCTTTCTCCAAGATAATCGTTATAAAACAATTGATTTAGAAATTGGAAAAACGTTTTTTCCTCTTTTCTCAACGAGATTTTTGTTAAGAAAGCAGCCCCAGCTAATGCCGCATTTCGTCCTTCTTCTGGTGTGCTTCCATGAGCAGCAAGACCGTTGAAGGTTAATACAACACGAGCTTCATCCATTTCCCACTTACCTGTTAAGTCTTCTTCGCTCAAAAAAACAGTAAACACTTGCTTAAGGAGATCTAAGTCCTTTATTCGTTTACGATTAAGCGTCACAACAGCTTTATCTGGGACCATATTAAAACGTGTGCCTGCTGAGAAAGACATAACCAAGCCATCGCTTATAATCGCTTTTTTGTAAAAAAGAAAATCAGCGATCCCTTTTTCTGCACATATTACTGGAAAGTCAGCATCTGGTACGAATCCAATATCCGGCATTGTTTCGTACTTAAAATAATGCTTTACACACTGCCATTCTCTTTCTTCATCCGTCCCAATGATCAGCCTTATTCGTTTTTTCAACGGAATATTAAGTTCCTTTATTAGCTTCAACGCATAATAGGAAGCCATTGTCGGCCCTTTATCGTCAAGAGCCCCTCTTGCATAAATATGATTATCTCTAATATCAGCTGAAAAAGCTGGCGTTGTCCATCCTTCTCCTCCTGGAACAACATCAATATGGCATAAAACACCAATTACCTCGTCCCCTTGCCCCCACTCAATGTGACCTGCTTTACCGCTCAAATCTTTAATTCGAAAGCCTTCTTTTTGGGCTTTATTTAATAACCAGTTATAAGCTTTCGCAATCCCCTCACCGAACGGTGCCTCCGTAGTCACAGACGCCGAATCATACATACTTGGTATTTTCAGGAATTCACATGTACTTTGAATTAGTTCGTCTTGCCGCTTTTCTACCTCTTGTTTCCAATTTTTCACGTCTAAACCTCCATTTAAAGCGATATTTATAAGTATACGACTTTATCATGTGTTAGAAAAGACTTCCAATGAATAAGTATAAAGACATAGTCTTCTTTCCTTTAAAAATGAGTCTTTCTTTACTTGTGACCCTTTTCTGCGTTAAACTATAGAAAGGAGGGGCGTATAGACTAACATTAATACCTTACCATGTGTAAGTCTCTCACACCTTCTGACAGAATGGCTTTACCGTTCACTCGGCAATCTCACTATCCGAGACGTTTGTATTCTGATAATTAACATTCATTGATCTGTCCCTTTAATTTAATGTCTTAAAAAAAGTCGCCTTGCATTCGCACTTTTTCTATTACAAACAGGTGACCATTAATAAGGAGTGGTTTTTTGAATCCTTCAACTGAGCGGATGTTAACCCGAATTAAATCAATTTACTTATTTATCAAAAAAAAGGGAAGCGTCTCTACAAAAGAATTAGTTGAGGAGTTTGGGATCACTGAACGAACTGTCCAGCGGGATCTTAATGTGTTAGAATACAACAAGCTCGTAGTAAGTACAGAACGAGGCGTTTGGACAACAACTAAGAAAAAAGTAAAAGTCTCTTAATTGAATGAACGTCATAGTACAATGGCACGCTCAATATAACGAAAAACATTTGAAATTAATAATAAAATGTTTGCGACTTGGAACGAATGATGGTGACTCCTGTGGAAAGTCGGAACAAATATATGATAAAAGACGTTGCAAATAAGACATCTTGCTTTTAAAAGAACGAGCTAGGAGATAATATCTCCTAGCTTTTTTTATTCTAACAACTTCTCCAACTCATCTTCCGTAAGTTTGCGATACGTGCCAAGTGACAGCGTTTCATCCAAGTTAAGTGGCCCGATCCGTTTACGCTTTAACGCCACAACGCGATTTCCACGGGCTTGAAACATGCGTTTTACTTGATGGAACTTTCCCTCCTGTATTGTGAGGTATACGACGTCCTTTTCTTGATCATTCACCAATTCCACAACAGCTGGCTTTGTCACGTAGCCATCATCTAGCTCAATCCCTTGCTCTAATGCTAAAATATCCGCTTCATCTATTGATTTCTCTAGATGCACAAGGTATTGTTTATCCACCTTTTTTTTAGGTGATGTGAGTTTATGGGCTAACTGTCCGTCATTTGTTAAAAGAAGCAGCCCCGTCGTATCCTTATCTAGTCGTCCAACTGGAAAGGGAACATATAGCGCATCTTCAGGTTCCAATAGATCAGTGACAGTCCTATCTCGCTTATCATCCGTGGCCGAGACGACCCCTTGAGGCTTATTCATCATTAAATAAATAAAAGGTTTATAATAAAGCCGTTCCCCAAATACTTCAAGGGTGTCAGTCTCTGGGGTGACATGCGTTTTTCCATCCTTCACGACGGCTTCATTAACGGTAAAGCCCCCTTTTTTAAGCAGCTTCTTGACTTCCTTTCTAGAACCGAAGCCCATCGACGCTAGCAATTTATCCGCACGCAAGATAACTCCCTCATTTCATCACTCTTCTTCACCAAACATATAATGACGCGTTCTTATATTAACATTTAAGACGATACCTACCGCTAACATGTTCGTAATTAACGCACTTCCTCCATAACTAATGAAAGGTAACGCAAGTCCTGTAATCGGCACTAAACCGATCGTCATCCCAATGTTTTGAAAGATTTGAAACACAAGTAACCCAATAACACCTGCTACTAAGTAAGTTCCAAAACTATTGTTACAGTTAAAGGCAATGATAACCATGCGATATAAAAACAAAAAGTAGACGACGAGCAAGACAGTAGCACCCACAAAGCCAAATTCTTCACCAATTACCGCAAAAATAAAATCGGTATGAAGCTCAGGAATAATACCGCTTTGAGCTTTCACACCACTTCCAAACCCGCTCCCATAAAGCTGACCAGCACCAATCCCCTGCATTGCATGATAAAGCTGATACCCCTCTCCTCCAGTATTAGCACTAGGATCGAGCCACGCGTAAATTCGGCTTAATTGATGTCCTTTTATAAATATACTAAAAAACTCAAAATATTGGTTATGAAGCCAGACTAGAAAAGCAATAAATGAACCAGCAAGCCCCACGAGTAATCCGATCATTCGAAACGACACACCGACCATTAAAATCATAATAAAAATAATTGCTGCAATAACTAACGCCGTTCCTAAGTCCGGCTGAACTAAAATTAATGCAAATGGCGGCAAACCGACAGCTAAGATTTTTCCCACAACAATACAATCTGATTTAAAGGATTTTTCTCGCGGTTTTTTTGCAATCAAAAAAATTAAATGAGCCAGAGCAATGATCAAAAAGATTTTGACAAACTCAGAAGGCTGAAAAAGTGGTTCATTATTTAACCCTAGCCAACGCCTAGCACCATTTCTCTCAGCGCTCAAAAAAGGGACAAAGCGGACAATAAGTAACATGACCATTCCCATAATATAGAGAGGAATTGAAAAGTTTTTAAAATTCTCATAATCCACCATCATAGCGGCAAGCATTAAAATTGTCCCTACAGCAAACCAAATAATTTGGCGTTGGACGAAGAAAATGGGAACATTATATTGCCCAGCCGCACTGTATATCGCTAATAAACTAATACACATAAGGACAAACAGAAAAAATAATAACGAATAATCTAACTGTTGAAACGCACTTTTTCTCTCTTGCATAGATGCACCTACTCACACTTTCAGATTTATTTCACAACCGTCACATGCGGTCTTCCTACTTGAATCTCTTCATTCTCTTCTAAAGGTAATGCCTCATTTTTTTCCAAGCCTTCTTGTCGTTCTTTTTCAGTGCGTCTCGAAATATTTGCAAGGATACCCATGGCGATGAAATTAACTAATAATGAAGACCCACCGTAGCTAATAAATGGAAATGGAATCCCTGTAATAGGCAAGAGACCGTTAACTGCTCCTGCATTAAATATCATTTGAATACTCAGCTGAAAAACAATACCAAAGGCAAGCAAGCTTCCAAAAGCATCTCTACAACGAGTGCCTATTATCACCCCACGACCAATAATCGCAAGCATTAATAAAAAGACGACGGCAATACCGATTAACCCCAATTCTTCACTGACAATCGCCAGAATAAAATCAGTATGGGCTTCGGGGAGGTAAAATAGTTTTTGGACACTCTGGCCTAATCCAGCACCTGAAAGGCCACCATGGGCAATGGCAATATACGACTGGACAAGCTGAAACCCTTCTGTTTGCTCTAATTCAAACGGGTTTCGGTAGCCTAATAACCGATTTAACCGGTAAGGTGCTGATTGAGCATAATGGTACAGTGCCCAAGCCGCAAGCGAGCTTAAAGAAATAATATGAAGCATACGCGCTCCAGAACAAAACGCTAATAATCCCGCCACTAATACAATGGAAGTAGCCGTCCCTAAGTCTGGTTGGAACATAATGAGAATAAAAAATCCGAGCACAATAATTAACGGTGGCATAACACCCGTAAAAAACTTATTAATATATGCTTGCTTTCTTGAATAAACATACGCCAAATAAATTATAGATCCGACTTTAACAAACTCCGATGGTTGGATTCTAATGGGACCAACATTAATCCATCTCATGGAGCCATTAACTTCATAGCCAACTCCCGGAACTAAAATGAGGAGCAATAACGCAAACGAGCCAAACACAATCCATGGCACTAATTTGCGAAAATGACGATACGGAAAAAACATAAAAAAAGTGAACATAACAGCAGAAATCACCAGCCATTGTAGCTGACGATCAAAAAAATAAGTCATGTTATCATAAACCTGATAGCCTTGAACATAGCTTGCACTGTACACCATCACAAGTCCAAATAAAGCCAGAAGTACTATACTGACAATAAGATACCAATCTATATAAAGCCCTTTACGCTTTTCTTCTTCCAAGGTGTTCACCTCCGTGCCTGTAGGGCAACGACCATGCTAATTCTTTCATTATAGCAGATGGGGCCTCTTGCTAAAAGAGACTTCCCGTGGTCATTAAAATAAAAGTTTCTGACAAATGACTAAATACCCGATCTTTAGAAGATCAAGAGACAAAGAGGTTTGCTCTTTAACCCAGCAGATGGCCTACATTCAATCACTCATTCATTCATTCAATAATTCATGTGCTATTAACCTTTTTTAATTATAACGTACTATTCTTAGTTAGATATTTTTAGCCTTGGCGTCAAGTCAATTTTAGGTTAAATTCACTTAATAACTAAATTAACGTCTCACATATAGACGAAAAAAAATAAAAAAAGTTTCGTTCATACTAGAAAAAACCGCTGTAAATATACAGCAGTTTAAAGCCCTACGAAATATAGTATTGGTGTGATCTTCACAATGAATCGTTATTTTTTAACTTCTTAATGCTTTCGCCACACTGGCAACCCTTTTGCCTAATCGCTTCGCCATCAGTAAATCTCTTTGATCTGGCTGTGAGCTGCCATCAGGACCAGCAATTGTAGAAGCTGAATATGGTGACCCACCAATGCCATCTGTCGTTAGCTGTTCTGGATTTTCTCCATAAGGAAGCCCCACGAAGATAAATCCAAAGTGTAATAAGGGAACAAGTGAAGTGATGGCGGTTGTTTCTTGCCCGCCATGGATCGAACCGGTACTTGTAAAAATCCCAGTTACTTTCCCTTCTAATTCACCATTTGCCCATAACCCCCCGGCAGAGTCGAGATATTGCTTCATTTGGGCAGGCATCGCCCCATAACGTGTCGGGATCCCCCACACAACACCATCAGCCCATCGTAAATCATCATGAGTCGCAACAGGGACATCTTTCTGCGCCTCTTGGGCGTGCACATACGCATCTTGTTCAGACATGGCATCTTTTACCGCGTCAAACTCTTCAATTCTCACTAACTTGACTTCTGTCCCCTCAACTTCTTGAGCACCTTCCACGATAGCACGTGCCATCGTAAAAATATGACCGTAAGTACTGTAATACGGTACTAACACTTTTGTCATGTTCAACACTCCTTATAACGGAATTTACTTCTATAATTCCTGTCATTCAACACCACTAAACCTCTTATTTTTTGATACGACCAATCATTCGGTATGTTACTTACCTTTAGTAAGAAAAATTCTGTGCCGTGTACTATTGTCAAGTAGAGTATGATATAATAATGTCAGGCATAAAACGAACCTTCAATCAGTGGGAGTTTACGTTCTTCTCCCACTGATTGTTAGTTGAGTGAATCAGGACATTAGCGTCCGTTACCTCCCACCTAAATAGATTTATCTCTCCTCTCTATTTTGACGCGGGCGTTTTACGGACGGTTATCTGTGATAAAGATGCCTAGGGAGTGATATAACAATGGAAAAGATGAATCTATGCCCAAAATTTGAATCTGCATTTCAACTACTTGGCCAACGATGGAATGGCTTAATCCTTCGAGTACTTTTACAAGGACCTGTTCGTTTTCGGGACATTTCATCTAATATACCAAGTATGAGTGATAAAATGCTCGTTGATCGTTTGAAGCAATTAGAGGAAGCAGGACTAATTGAAAGGTCTGTCTATCCAGAAACACCAGTCAGGATAGAATATCAGCTAACGCAAAAAGGGGAAGCATTAAAACCTGCTCTTGACGAAATTCAGCATTGGGCTGAAAAATGGGTTAACTGAACTTAAATTTACTCGAAGGCTAAATTGATAGCTTTCATTTGGTATATAAAATAGCTGTTTAAGGTCGACCTTTTGCTTATTGCGAAAAGGTCTTTTTCTTCGTTTATGGCAGTTAAAAGTCACAAAAAAGAGAAGTCGTCATATGTCTTAAACAACTTCCCTTTTACTTTTTATCTCTTTTTATAGTTTCAAGTCATTTACAAAAATATTATTGTGCGTCATCTAACCGAAGCGGAATAACTTTTATTTGAGGTGGTAATATCCTAACACGCCTCTATTTTTATAGTTTTTTTCTATTTATTTAAGAATTTAAATCTCTCTCCAAGGATTTGACCAGCCAGTCCTGAGCGAATGCCTAAATTCAAATAAACGACAATACCTGATAAAACAGTGACCGCAAGGATGATAAGAGCATCCATTCTCGTATTTATGGGAAGAAGTTGCATAAGACCGTATTGTAAAAATCCAACGACAATTGCCATCATGCCGGTGAACAAACAAACAAGTAAGAATCGTTTAAAGACAAATGTATAATCGTAATTTGCATATTTTTTTATAGCCCAAATATTTATTGCGATGGCAATTATATATCCTATTCCTGTAGCGAGGATAGCGCCATGAACCTCAAACCATGAAATAAGCAGTGTATTTGATAGTATTTTAAAGGCAAGCCCAGCTAACAATGCAATAACAGCCCATTTTTGCCTGTTAATTCCTTGAAGAATAGCTGCAGTTACAGCAAAGATGGCAAATGCCACCGCTATCCATGCATACGATCGTAACACCTCGGCCCCCTCAGCTAAATCAGCTAAACCAAATAGTGCACCATAGACAGGCTCCGCCAGCACCGTTAGACCAATTGCTGCTGGAACAGTAAGGAACAAAATGATTTGATAAGTTTGCGTGATAGTTCGTTGTAGACGATCATGCTCTTCATTTATAAATGCGTTTGTCACGGTTGGAATGATCGTTAACGACATGGCTGTTCCAAGTGCCACTGGAATTTGAATAAGCTTATGAGTGGTTTGTGAAAATGCCCCATAATAAGTTTCGACGACATTCATATCATAGCCAAGCGCTTGCATCGCTTGGTTAAACGTAACCATATCAACTAACTGATATAATGGGATCGCTAATCCCACTATCGATAACGGTATGGCATAAGTTAATAATTCTTTATACATACTGCGAAGAGGTAGCTTTTGTTCTACTGTACTCTCGTCAATTTGCCTTTTTAGACTAGGGCCTCTTTTTTTCCAATAGATTAGCAAAACAGCCAGACCGCCAAGGGCACCGACGAAAGCCCCGAATGTAGCAATACCAACAGCAGTACCTAATTCACCGTTCCATACATTCAAAATGAGAAAAGCAAATAAAAGAATAAAAACAATTCGAATGATTTGCTCAATAACTTGAGAAACAGCTGTAGGCCCCATCGACTGATGTCCTTGAAAATAACCTCTTATAATCGCCATAACTGGGACAATTAATAATGCCACACTGACCATCCTGACAGCGAAGATGACATCTTCATAGGAATTCCCCTTTAAGTCAGTAGGATCAACGACTTGTTTTGCAATGGGCTCCGCTAAGGAAAACAAAGCTAAAAAGGCAATGATACCTGTTATAAGCATCACAACAATGCCCGATTTTAATAACCTTTGTCCCGTTCTGTAATCGCCTAGAGCGTTGTATTTAGACACAAATTTCGACACGGCAAGGGGAACTCCGAGCGTAGATAAACTTAACATAATTGTATAGGGCAAATAGCCATATGTATAAAGTGCCATTCCTTTTGTTCCCACAATTGCTGTAAATGGGAACACGTAAATTAACCCGAGAATCTTAGAGATAAAGACACTCGCCGTTAGAATAACCGTACCTCTAATTAATTGCTGCTCTGACATGTCTCTTGCTCCTCACCTTAGTTTCACATAACACTGATAGCATTTTATCATACTTTTTATTAAAAAGTAGGGAATTATGTTGCAATTAATCCAGTCATTTATTCTATTCGTGCTATCCCCTTCTAAAGGACTATAAAACGAACCTTCAATCAGTGGGAGTTTTCGTTCTTCTCCCACTGATTGTTAGTTGAGTTAATCAGGACATTAGCGTCCGTTATCTCCTGCCTAAATAGAGATAGCTCTACTCTCTATTTTGAAGCCGGAGTTTTACGGACGTTTATCTGTGATAAACTCGCACTTTATTACCACACTTTAAAACTAGCAAAATGACACAGTCATTTGTATTATGGTGAATAGGGGAAAGCTGACTTTGGGTATGGAGAGGAGAGTTAACCATGCTTTATCTCTAATTAATATGAATGCCTCACATACAATAATCGCTTTCGAAGATGTATATGATTTATTTGAACTTACACCTTCTTCTCGCTCTTCATTAAGGCTTGTACAGAACAAAAGCAGAACATGAAAAAAGCTAGGAAATAGGCTCTTTCCTAGCTTAATAACGTTGTAATAAGAGACTTCATTGCGCTCTTTTAATTAATTAGCCTTCGATAACTTTTACATAGGCGTGTCGCTGTCGGGGGCCATCAAATTCGCAAAAATAAATACCTTGCCACGTGCCTAAAATGAGTTTGCTATTTTCAATGATGACCATTTGCGAAGCCCCTGTCGTACTTGCTTTTAAATGAGCCGCAGTATTCCCTTCTACGTGCCGATACTTATCATGATGCCATGGATAAACCTCATCCCAGCGCATGAGCATATCATGTTTCACATCTGGGTCTGCATTCTCATTAATTGTAATTCCTGCTGTTGTATGAGCACAGTAAATGTATACAACCCCGGATTGGACACCACTCTCATTAACGACTTGCTGCACCTCTTCCGTCATATCCTTCATCTCATCTCGTGAGCCTGTGGTGATCGCTAATTTCTTGAGCATCTCTCTCTTCACCTACTTTCTTATTGGTTATGAGTACGTGCATGATTGTTAGTCGCCTTCACCGCATCTTTTAGCATGCTCATAAAACCTTGTTCATTAAGAACCTCTAGCCCTTTAGCCGTAGAGCCTCCGGGAGATGCCACTTGATCCATTAATTGTTGTGGTTCCCCATTATGTTCTAGCATAGATACTGATCCTTTTAACATATGGGTCACGAGCTTCCTCGCCTGTTTACGACTAACCCCATAGTTCACAGCCGCTTCCTCTAACCCCAACGCAAAAGCGTACAAAAAAGCTGGCGCACTTCCGGTAACCGCAGTTAAATCATGAACTTTTTCAGCTGATAGTTCTTCCGATTCTCCAATGGATGACAAAATATAGTTAATGATCGTTCTATGATGATTTTCCACATATTCCCCACACGTAAACGTGGACATTGATTCTCCGATACTTGCCGCGGTGTTTGGCATAATCCAAGCAACTGGTGTCCGCGTATTAAGGCGGGCCTCTATATAAGCTGGATCAATTCCTGCTGCTACTGTTAAAATAAGCTGATGATCTATCACTTCTTTCAACTGTTCCAGCAAGTAATTATGCGCATCGGGGGGTGCAGCCAATAAAATCACATCGTGAGAAGCTACTTCACTTATAGCATCTTGCGTCACGTGAACACCATATGTACGCTTTAACCTGCTAAGCCTATCTTTGTTTGAAACATTTGAAACGGTTATAGATGAGAAAATATTTTTTTCCTCTGCCACTAAGCCTGAAATAATAGCCTCTGCCATTCTCCCTGCTCCAATAACTAATAATGATGTCATACCTCATTCATCTCCTTCACTACGTCTTCTAACATACCACGAACGAACTATCATGTAAAAATGACATACGGTATCGACTAAAATGGTTAGCCATATTCAAGATCATCTTTAAAGCCGCATTTCACCAAAAAAAGATCTGACGATGTCAGATCTCCAGCTCTCCATATATTTAGCTAATATTCTGTAGCTTCCGTTCTAATTTCTTTAACTTAAATTCATGTTTATTTGCTTTTTCATATTGCTTTAATTTACGTTTTAACCGGCTTTTAGTTAAATTGCCATCGACTATCCCTTTTTGATTTAAGTAAGCTGCGAAAAAGTCCACATTTCCGCTTTCATATTTAAATTTATCTTCAACGGTCTCAAAATACCGATCAAAAGCCTCTAATAACGACGCATCATCTGGAACAAAATCACCGTAAACATCTATGCATAAACGATAGTTGTACTCCCTTAAGGTCGTTAAAAAAGAGGTTAAGAATAAGTCTTCGTTCCCTTCAAGCACAAAGCCTTTTCGCTCAAGTAAGGTGATAAATACGTCTAATTCATTGTGATAAAACAGGTGTGTTTGCCGCATTTCTTTTGTCATATTGAGATTTATGCTTACCGTGCCTTCAGAGCGAGCATGCAACATGTTTAAAAGCGCTCGGCTCGCTTCTGGTTTCAATAAAAAAGTTGGTAAAACTGTTTTAAGGTACTTAGAGACCTCCGAATTTAATAGAGATTGTAACGTCTCTTTTCTTTTCATCTCTGCTAGCATTTTTCGTCTTTCCAAAATAGCATAGTTATTAATACGAGCCTGTGTCTCCTCAGCCCAAACCGCACGTTTTGCTTCAAACTTTTCCTTCAAGTTTTGAAACATGTGCCTCTCCTCCTTTCACGAGTTCACTCATAAACAATGGTAGAATATTTCCCACCTGAAGTTTACCACATTCAAATGAGAAATAAAACAGCGTTTTTCAAAAAAAATTCAACTATTTGATATGTATTTCACCCTCACCGTCTCTCAGGTAGATAAATAACTAATAATCGCTTAATTTGGCGTTATTTTTCTGAAAAATAAATATGGTACCTGTTTTTTTCACTAAAGCTTGCTTCCTTCTTTCAAGCACAGTAAAATCGGATAGATGAATTGAATCTGACAAGAAAGAAGGCGTTAAGATGACTGATGTCATAATCATCGGTGGTGGGCCAGCTGGATTAATGGCAGCCGTGGCAGCAGCTGAGCACGGTGCAACAGTCTTACTGCTCGATAAAGGGAAAAAACTAGGACGCAAACTTGCCATTTCCGGTGGAGGGCGCTGTAACGTAACTAATCGTGCGGATATCGAGGATATCATTACGCATATCCCGGGTAATGGGCGCTTCATGCATAGCCCCTTCTCTATATTTAATAATGAAGACATTATTGCCTTTTTTGAAAGTCTAGGAATAAAATTAAAAGAAGAGGATCGAGGCAGAATGTTCCCCGTAAATGATAAAGCGGTGGATGTGGTCCGAGCTTTATTAAATAAAATCCGTTCATTAAATGTCTCTATTCGTACGAATACAGAAGTATGTGACATCCTTTATGATCCGTCGATCACTAGCGTTACAGGGGTTTTATTAAAAAATGGTGAAAAACTTGAAACGAACCGAGTTATTATCGCGGTAGGTGGAAAATCGGTTCCCCACACTGGCTCCACCGGTGATGGCTATCCGTGGGCTGTGAAAGCAGGGCATACGGTAACAGATTTATATCCTACTGAAGTTCCAATTACATGTCATGACGCGTTTATAAAAGCGAAAACATTACAAGGTCTTTCATTAAGAGATGTTCAATTATCTGTACTGGATCCGAAAAAAAGAAAAGTCATTAAAGCTCATGAAGGAGATATGATCTTTACTCATTTTGGGGTTTCCGGTCCAATTAGTTTGCGTTGTAGCCAATATGTTGTTAAAGCACGAAAAAAACATCCGGATACAGCGATTCCCTTACAGGTGGACTTGTTTCCTAAGGAAACCACCGAAGACGTGTTACAGCAACTCGTCCAGTTACTTAAAGAACAATCTAAAAAAGCGATTAAAAACGCCCTTCAAGGCTTTTTGCCTGAGCGCCTTATCCCAATTTTATTAGAGATGGCCCATATTGATCCTTTAGCCATTTATCCAGAGCTTGCTCACGCCAAGCTTAGGGAGCTGGCTCAGCTTATTAAAGGCTTCCCACTGACAGCCACAGGGACTCTTTCTATCGAAAAAGCGTTTGTCACCGGAGGCGGTGTTAGTGTGAAAGAAATTCAACCGAAACGAATGGAATCAAAGCTAGTCAAAGGGCTCTTTTTCTGCGGTGAAGTCCTTGATTTACATGGTTATACCGGTGGTTATAATATAACCGTTGCTTTTTCGACTGGTTATACAGCAGGAAAAGCAGCTGCGGGTCAGTAGTAAAGTTTTTTTATCATTTCGCCTCTCTTCGTTAATCTGAAGAAGGGCGTTTTGTTTTATCTAACCATCCATAAAACGCTCACGTCAAAAATAGATAGGAAAGATAAATCTATTTAGGGGGGAACGGACGCTAATGTCCTCATTAACACAACTATCAATCATTGGGACCATTAATTAAAGATTCATTTTATGTTTTGAAAAGACACATCCTGACGCTAAGCAGTTGTTTTTATTTTGCCCATACAAAAAAGCCCGACAGAATAATAACACAGCTCATCGTGTCTTATTCTGTCGGACGCCCATTAGTGTTAGTTAGCAACAATGTTCACTAATTTTCCTGGGACAGCAATTACTTTTCGAATGGTTTTGCCGTCTATTTCTTCTTTTATCTTCTCTAATGTAAGTGCTTGTTCTTCTAATTCTTCTTTGGTAGCTTCCTTAGCTACCATCAGTTTTGTGCGAACTTTTCCGTTTACTTGTACCACGATTTCTACTTCATTCTCGACGAGCCATGTTTCATCATAAACTGGCCACAAGCTGTATGCCAACGTCTCTTCATGTCCTAGGTGGCTCCATAGTTCTTCACTTAAATGAGGAGCCACTGGCGACAATAATTTAAGGAAGCCTTCCAGGTGACTTCTTGATAGCATTTCCTGTTTATAAGCTTCATTTACAAACACCATTAATTGTGAAATACCCGTATTAAACCTTAATCCCTCAAAATCATCCGTCACTTTTTTCACGGTTTGATGATAGACGCGGGTCATCTCGTCACTGCCATGAGCATCAGCGATAATAGGGTTTAGCTTTCCTTCATCGGTAATGATTAACCGCCATACACGGTCGAGAAAACGCCGCGCACCATCTAATCCATTCTCACTCCATGCGATGGAAGCATCCAATGGGCCCATGAACATTTCATAAAGTCTAAGTGTATCCGCACCGTGAGACTCAATAATATCGTCTGGGTTGACGACATTTCCTTTTGACTTACTCATTTTTTCGTTATTCTCTCCAAGAATCATCCCTTGGTTATAAAGCTTTTGGAACGGCTCTTTTGTTGGTACGATGCCGATATCATACAACACTTTATGCCAAAATCGCGCATACAGGAGATGAAGAACTGCATGTTCCGCACCACCAATATAAATATCTACTGGTAACCATTGTTGTAACTTCTTTGGATCAGCAAGCTGTTCATCATTATGCGGATCAATATAACGCAAGTAATACCAGCAGCTCCCTGCCCATTGTGGCATCGTATTCGTTTCACGTCGTCCTTTTTTACCTGATTTAGGATCTGTGACATATAACCACTCAGTATTGTTAGCCAGCGGTGACTCTCCTGTGCCCGATGGCTTGAATTCCTCCATTTCAGGAAGTGTGAGTGGTAACTCGTGTTCAGGAATGGGTTCCATTGTTCCGTCTTCCCAATGGATCATCGGAATTGGTTCTCCCCAATAACGTTGACGGCTAAATAACCAATCACGTAATCGGTAAGTGATTTGTCGTTCCCCTTTTTTATTTTCTTCTAGCCAGTCACACATTGCTGAAATCGCCTCTTCATTATGAAGGCCATCCAAGAAGTCAGAATTAACGTGTGGCCCGTCACCAGCGTATGCTTCTGTTGCAATATCACCACCTGATACCACTTCTTTAATCGGCAAATTAAATGTTTTGGCGAATTCATAATCTCGTTCATCATGTCCAGGAACCGCCATTACCGCTCCTGTTCCATAATTAACGAGAACATAGTCGGCGATCCAAATAGGGAGTTTTTCCCCTGTTACAGGATGAGTCGCATACCCACCTGTAAACACACCCGTTTTTTCTTTTGCTAGTTCTGTGCGTTCTAAGTCACTTTTTGTCGCTACTTGGTGCTGATAAGCAGTGACCGCTTCTTTTTGCTCTGCCGTCGTTAAGTCATTAATAAGAGAATGCTCCGGCGCTAGTACGAGATACGTGGCTCCGTATAAAGTATCTGGGCGTGTTGTAAAAACGGTCACCTCTTTTCCAAGCTCATCAAGCTTAAAATGAACGTCCGCACCTTCTGACCTGCCAATCCAATTACGCTGCATATCTTTAATACTTTCAGGCCAATCTAACTCTTCCAAATCTTCAAGAAGTCGATCTGCATAAGCGGTTATCTTAAGCATCCATTGCTTCATCGGACGGCGTTCAACCGGATGACCGCCCCGTTCACTTTTTCCATCGATAACCTCTTCATTGGCTAGGACAGTGCCTAATGCAGGACACCAATTAACCGCTACTTCATCCACATACGCTAACCCTTTTTTATATAGTTGAAGGAAAATCCACTGCGTCCATTTATAATATTTCTCATCGGTTGTATTCACTTCTCTATCCCAATCGTAAGAAAACCCGAGTGCTTTGATTTGTCTGCGGAAATTATTGATATTTTGTTCTGTGAATTCACGCGGGTGCTTACCGGTATCAAGCGCATATTGTTCTGCCGGTAAACCAAAAGCATCCCATCCCATTGGATGAAGGACGTTATACCCTTGCATACGCTTCATCCGTGACAAAATATCAGTGGCTGTATAGCCTTCTGGATGTCCTACATGTAACCCTGCTCCTGATGGATATGGGAACATATCCAATGCATAAAACTTTTTCTTAGCTGGGTCCTCTGTTGTCGCGAATACTTTGTTTTCTTCCCAAATGTGCTGCCATTTTTTTTCGATTTGCTGATGTTCAAATGCCAACTTTGTTACCTCCTTAAAACTCTCTCTATAGTTAGTGTTACTTAAACGCTTAAAAGCAAAAAGCCTCCCGTCACTAGTTATGACTAGGGACGAGAGGCTGATAATCATCCTTCCCGCGGTACCACCCACGTTTAGCGCTAATTTCATAAGCACTCACTCTATACCGTTAACGCCAGTCACACGACAAAGGGTAAATGATTTCCCCTTTGCAACTCCAAGGTGAGTTCATGAACAACCATGGTTAACTTTCACCGACCGTTAACTCTCTGTATCAAGGTTACTTCATTACTAATCCTTTTCTACATTTTTTTCACATTCATTTATCGTCATTATACGTTATTTTATGAGGTGACACAATCACTGTCAAGTCTTGCTCATACACCTTACAAAAAATGTATTTTTAGACTCTAGTGAACGACCATTTTATAGCACTCCTCTAAGAAGCTGAACGTTCTTGTCGTTTTTTCGTAAAATCCAGGTGTGGAACGCCTTTATCGAAAATTCGGGTCATGATAAAGGCAATCGAAAACATAGCGACAAGCACATAAAATAAGACCGCCATTCCAAATAAGTCAGCCATGAGTCCACCGAAAAGCGGTCCAATCATCCTACCTCCAGTTCCGACACTATTGACAATTCCTTGATAAAAGCCAGCCTTTCCTTTTGGAGCTAATGTGTGCGCAATTGTCGGTATAGCTGGCCAAACAAACATTTCTCCCAATGTTAGAATAATCATCGCTACCACAAATGCTGTCAACACTTCAGCACTAGCTAAAATTAAATACGAAACCATGAAAATACTAAGCCCCACATAAATTTGTGCTTTTAAAGAATGAACCCATCTTCTTATAAAAAATTTAATAAGAGGCTGACAAAAAATAATCATTCCCCCATTAATCGTCCACAATAGACTGTACGCACTTAAAGGTATTCCTAAGTTTTGCGTATGAACGGAAATAGTCGATGCCCACTGAGTATAAGCAATCCAACACACTAAGAAGCCAGCGCATAGCAAAAGAAGTGCTTGGAATCGCTTACTACTTTCCACTCGCTCTGTCTGTTGAAACGTAGAGGAAGCTGATACTTTCCTTCCTTCCTCTTCAAGATGTTTAAAAAAAGTGAGTGCCAATAAGAAAAAACTAAAATACATCACACCGTTCCCAAAGAAGACAAAATCGAATCTCAAGCTGGCAAGCAACCCGCCAATGGCTGCCCCTGCGGCAACACCCACATTTTGTGCCACGTACATGGCATTAAACGGCTTGCGTCCACCTTCAGGCCAAATCGCTCCGGCTAATGCATACATACAAGGCACCATCATACCTCCACCAAATCCAATCGTGGTGAGCATGAGTACATAGGCTATAAATGACTGATGGAAAACAGCTAGCGTAAAGGCGCTCACTGTTGTAATCGTAACGCCGGCCATAATCGTTTTATAGCCACCAATTTTATCAAACAACCTACCACCTAATAGATTCCCTGCAACCCCTGCAGCTGCGTTTATCATAATAATACTGCCAGCCACTGTTAAAGAACGCCCTAGTTCTTGACTCATATATATGGTATTCAGCGGCCATAAAAATGACGCACCTGTCACATTAATTGTCATCCCAATGACTAAAATCCAAATTGCTTTTGGCACGTATTTCCCCTCCATTATTTCGATACACTAACTAATAGATTAGATGATTATGATTTAATTAGCAACAAAATGAACCTTCAATGAGTGGAAGTTTCCGTTCCTCTCCACTGATTGGTAGTGGCGTGAATCAGGACATTAGCGGCCGTTAGCTCCCGCCTAAATAGAGTTAGCTCTCCTTTCTATTTTGACCTAGGACGTTTACGAACGGTTATCTGTGATCAAATCACACCTTTGTAATGATTAGTATTATTTTCACGCTGTGCAAGTGTGATAGGATAGAAGAAACAGACCCATAGAGGAGGACGAGCTTCATGATTGATTTACGAAGTGATACAGTTACCAAACCGAGCCAGTTAATGCGGGATGTGATGGCAAAAGCTGATGTGGGTGATGATGTATATGGAGAAGACCCTACAGTCAATGAATTAGAAGCATACGCAGCTAAGCTTGTGGGAAAAGAAGCGGCCCTCTTCGTCACAAGCGGTACACAAGGTAATCAAATAGCCGTTTTGTCTCATACTCATTTAGGGCAAGAAGTGATTATGGACGAAGACGCGCACGTATTTATTTATGAAGGTGGCGCTATTTCTGCTTTTGCTAGTGTTCAATCACGTACACTTCCCCACATAAACGGAGAAATACCATTGAAAACACTGGAGGAAGCCATACGACCAGATGATGTGCATTTCCCTGAAACAGGCCTAATCTGGCTTGAAAACACGCATAACCGTAGCGGTGGAACTGTGTTAACGATTGATTACTTAAAACATGTAGCGGAAATAGCCACTCACCATAACGTGCCAGTACATATGGATGGCGCTCGTCTCTTTAACGCTGCAGTTGCCATCAAAGAAGACGTGACAACGATTACGCAACATGTGGATACCGTACAATTTTGCCTCTCAAAAGGGCTCGGTGCCCCTGTAGGATCCATTCTAGCTGGTAGTAAACAATTTATCGCTAACGCCAGAAAAAAACGAAAAATGCTCGGAGGTGGCCTTCGCCAAGCAGGTGTACTTGCAGCTCCAGGCCTGCTAGCGTTAAAATCAAATATAAAACGTTTGGAAGACGATCACGAACATGCTCGAATGTTAGCAGCTGCAATAAATAGATATACTGATATGGTAGTCACTCACGACATTCATACCAACATCATTATTGCCGACACAGCCCACTCTGCTAAGACAGCTAAAGAATGGGTATCCCTGCTAGCTGAAAAAGGCATTTCCGTAATCCAATATAAACCTGAAGCATTACGTTTCACAACACATTTAAATATATCTACAAAAAATATTAACGACGTCATTAACTTATTAAAAACATGTTCATAAAACGAATCTTCAATCAGTGATCCCACTAATTGAAGATTAAGTTAATCAGGACCTTAGCGTCCGGTAGCCCCGGCAAAATAAGGATACCTCTCCTCTCTATTTTGACGCCGACGCTTTATGGACAGTTACCTGTGATAAATGAAAGGCAGTTGACAATGCGATGACTAACGAACAAGCGCATCTTTTCGGAGATAAGCGCTATCTCACATGGAATTATCATTTGAAACAGCAATTTGGTGAAAAAATATTTAAAGTCCCTTTAGACGGGGGATTTGACTGTCCTAATCGGGATGGAAATGTTGCTTACGGTGGCTGTACATTTTGTAGTGAGCGAGGCTCTGGCGACTTTGCCGGCGACAGACGTGATGATTTAGTCACACAGTTTCATACGATTAAAGACAAACTTCATAAAAAATGGCGCTCGGGAAAATATATCGGTTATTTTCAAGCCTATACAAATACGTATGCCCCCGTAGAGGAGCTTCGTGACATGTATGAGGTCATTTTAAAGCAGGAAGATGTGATCGGTCTCTCCATCGCCACACGTCCTGACTGTTTACCAGATGATGTAGTTGCGTACTTGGCAGAACTGAATAAGCGCACTTATTTATGGGTGGAGTTAGGTTTGCAAACGGCCCATGATCAAACAGGAGAACTTATTAACCGCGCTCATGATTTTCAATGTTATGTTGAAGGTGTAAAAAAGCTTCGCAAGCATGGTATTCGCGTATGCTCTCATATAATTAACGGCTTGCCATTGGAGACGAATGCCATGATGCTTCAAACGGCTAAAGAAGTGGCTAAACTAGATGTCCAAGGGATTAAAATACATTTACTCCACTTATTAAAAAGGACGCCAATGGTTAAACAATATGAAAAAGGGATGCTGGACTTAATGGATAAAGAGACTTATATTAAGCTCGTCTGTGATCAGTTAGAAGTCCTTCCTCCTTCAATGATTGTTCACCGCTTAACAGGAGATGGTCCTGCAGATTTAATGATCGGACCGATGTGGAGTTTAAATAAGTGGGAAGTGCTAAATGGGATCGATAAAGAAATGAAAGAACGTAACAGTTGGCAAGGAAAATACTTCTCTACTGACGGTAGTCAAAAGGGGATTGCGTTATGAAATTAACACGTATTCTCCCCTTCGCAAGGGAATTATTAGCGAAAGCCGTTCCTAAGAGTGGGATAGCGATTGATGCCACAGCTGGTAATGGGCATGATACACTCTTTTTAGCGAAATGCGTTGGCGAACACGGCTTTGTATATAGCTTCGATATCCAAAAGCAGGCGATTGAGACAACTAAGAGCCGGCTTATGTCAGAAAGTGCGTTAACCCCTGTCAATCTCATTCATGATGGACACGAAAACTTACTCACATATCTAAAAACTGAGCATAACGGACAAGTTGATGGCGCAATTTTCAATTTAGGCTATTTGCCTGGGAGTGATAAATCGATCGTAACCATAGCTGAGACAACGATCACAGCGATACGTCATATTTTAACTCATTTAAAATCTGAGGGCCTTCTCATACTAGTCATTTATAGTGGCCATATGGAAGGGAAAAAAGAGCGAGAGGTGGTCATACCTTTTGTACGTCAATTGCCTCAAGACATGTACCATGTGCTAGAATATCGATTCACGAATCAGCGAAATAACCCGCCGTTTATTATTGCTATCGAAAAGCGCTAAGAATAAAATGCTCTTTATACTATTCCAACATAAGAAGATGCGATTATCATAAATGATAATCGCATCTTCTACTTCAATAAAAACTGTTTTGTCCTAGCCTCACTACCCCTGTCGCTTTTTCTCTTCGGGCGGTTTTTAGGTTAAACTTTATAAATGAATAAAAGAGTAACGTTGTCATTCCACCATGACGCATTAAGCGACGTTTATTTCTTTTTAAATTAGCATCTTTTTTGACTTTTTCATCCGCAAGATAAATAGCGAGTAACCCATTATTAATGAGCCGATGAAATTTGTTATCTCTCAGAGTTTTTAGCGAATCATCAGCTTTCATAAAGAACTGTTCCATTCTACTAAGTAGTGTTTCGTCACTCTCATAGTAAAAACAAAAATTTAAATCCCCTTCTATACGATCTTCCTCTTGATCAATGAAATAATCCATCATAATATGTAGCCCTTGAACCCAAGGGAAATACCCATCTTTAACAAGCTCTGCCTCTTTTTTTGAAAAGGAAGCGTCACCTGCTGCATATGAACTTAAACAAAATATTCCGAGAGTTGATCCTGTACAAGCCGAAAATTCATACCATGTCATGGGCGCCACCTGTGCTTTATGCTGTTCAAACCAATCAATCAGCCGTGTTTCTCTGTTCTCGTGATGGACATGCTTATTCACTTGTAAGTCACTATATAAAGAAGCTAACTGAAGGTTTTGAGCTTCAACCTCCTTGTAAGCAGGAAATGATAAGATACACGTCTGGCAGGTTTTTACGAGCTCAGATAAATATCCCCCGTCATCCTTTTCACTTCGATAGTGGTAATAATCATGCAATGGTGCGTTTACTGTAAGAGCATCTGACATCGCCATGTGAAGCGCACTAAAATCCTTTGGGTCTAACGAAGTGCTTCTATCACACAAATTATCTAAATAATCACTGATCGTTTGATAAGCCACAATAAACTTAACTGCTTCCTTTAGATGATCACCTGCCAATAGCGCATAGACAGCACCACCTTCACAGTGAAACGCTTTGTTAGCAATACTTGCTAACGCTTGTTCCCGAAGCTCTGGATCTGGAATCTCTTTAGCTCGCTTCCGCCACTCATCTAAGCATGTATAGACCTCCGGAATAACCTTTTTATATATTTGAATCATAAGAGACCAAGATGTCGTAGGGATCGTCACTTCACATTCCTCCATCACACGGTGAACAGAACCACTTAATTATGAAGATTCATCGTAACGAAACCGAGCATATGAGCCAGCACGTGATTTTTTTCCGGTTCGTTTAACACTTCATGGTACAGTCCTTCCCATTCTTTATAATATTTATCCTTTAAATCCACTTGATTAAACCATTCTTTCACTTTAAATTTATCAACAATTCGGTCATCGCCACCTTGCATCACAAGTAGCGGTAGTTCTGGAAAGCGTTCTGTATTGTCATGAGCTATTTTCATCGCTTTATCTAATTCTCTATACCATCTGACACTAACTTTTTTGATTAACAAATGATCGGTGGCATCTCGTTCCCGCATTAACGGGTCGCGCGTACCTGATCCTGTTTCAAGACCTGACGGAAACCTCAAACCAGGTGTCACTCTATTCAATGCCAATGAAAGTATCTTTTTGTTTATCGGCGTTTTATTAAATAATCCAAAGCAAGGTGATGACAAAATCACCATTTGAGGGAGCTTTTCTTCTCGCATCTCCATTAGCGTGCGAGTTGATATAAGGCCTCCCATACTATGGCCTAATAAAATCACAGGTAAACCATACTTTTTAGCTTCATTAAGCCAGCCTGATACAGCTTTTATGTAGTCATTGAAGCTTTTTACGTGACCTTTTCTCCCTTCCGTTGTCCCTTGGCCAGGTAAGTCCCCGAGTATAACATGAAACCCAAATTCATTTAACCGCTCAGTAATCCACTTGTAACGCACATGATATTCTCCAGCTCCGTGAACAACAACAAATACCCCTTTAGCCTCTTTTGACTTTGCTTCCCATCTCCACATATTTATCACCTTCGATTCAGTCTGTTTTCTTACTATCTTCCCTTTCCATAACACTTTCGTCAAGTCATAGAAATTGAGATTTCGTTCCCAAAAGAAAATTTGCTAAACTATTGGTGAAAGTATAAGTATTTTTAAGGAGGCGAGTTGATGACTATTTACCCATATAACGGAAAAACCCCTCTTATCAGTGAAGAAGCTTTTATTGCAACAGGGGTTATTATTACTGGCGATGTCACTATTCATGAAAATACAAGCATATGGTTTAATACAGTCATACGTGGAGATGTAGCCCCAACAATCATTGAAAAGAACGTTAATGTCCAGGATAATAGTACTCTTCATCAAAGTCCTAACATCCCATTGCATTTGAAAGAAGGGGTTACAGTTGGCCATCAATGTACGTTACATAGTTGCCTCATTCATAGACACGCTTTGATAGGAATGGGGTCACTTATTCTTGATGGCGCAGAAATCGGTGAAGAAGCCTTTATTGGTGCAGGAAGTCTCGTCCCGCCAGGAAAAAAGATTCCACCAAGAACATTAGCACTCGGTCATCCGGCTAAAGTCATACGCGAATTGACAGATGACGACTTTAGAGAAATGAAACGGATCAGAGAAGACTACATGGCAAAAGCCGCTTATTATAAGCGTTTTGAAGAGAAGCAACGTAACACTAAAAAGTGACACAGTTAAATATGGGAAGATATACTCAATTAACTGAATTAAACTAAAAAAGCACGCTGATGACCGAGAAATACTTTATTCATGCCAACTATAAGTTGACGAGACTAAAGTCATTTCACATCATGCGTGCTCTTTAATTTAGATAGGTTAAAACGAATTAAGATTGCTTTGCTAGTGCAAAAGCCTCTTCTCTCATAAGATCCGCTTTATCTGTCGCCTCCCATGGAAGGGCAACATCTGTACGGCCAAAATGCCCATAGGCAGCAGTTTGTTTATATATTGGTCGACGTAAATCAAGCATCTTGATAATCCCTGCAGGACGCAAGTCAAAGTGATTTCGTACTACTTTAACGAGTACTTCCTCCGATACTTTTCCCGTGTCGAATGTTTCAATTGCAATCGACACTGGCTGAGCAACACCGATAGCATACGCTAATTGAACCTCACACCGTTCAGCTAAACCAGCTGCTACAATATTTTTTGCCACATAACGGGCAGCATAGGCGGCAGAACGGTCCACTTTAGTCGCATCTTTACCAGAGAAAGCCCCACCTCCATGGCGCGCATATCCGCCATACGTATCTACAATAATTTTTCTACCAGTTAAACCAGCATCCCCTTGAGGCCCACCAATCACGAAACGTCCAGTAGGATTAATAAAATATTTTGTGTTTTCATCTAAAAATACCTCTGGAACAACTGGTCGTATAACGTGTGTCGTTAAATCTGCTTTAATTTGTGCTAATTCTACTTCAGGATGATGTTGAGTAGAAATCACAATCGTATCAATTCTAACTGGCTGTTGATTTTCATCATATTCCACTGTTACTTGTACTTTTCCATCAGGACGTAAATAATCCAATGTGCCATCTTTGCGCACTTCTGCAAGACGACGAGAAAGTTTATGTGATAAGGAGATTGGCAGTGGCATAAGTTCAGGTGTTTGATTATCTGCGTAGCCAAACATTAACCCTTGATCTCCTGCACCGATTGCTTCAATTTCGTCATCAGTCATATGGCCTTCTCTCGCTTCAAGTGCTTGATCGACACCTTGTGCAATATCTGGAGATTGTTCATCAATAGACGTGAGTACAGCACATGTTTCATAATCAAATCCATATTTCGCCCGTACATATCCAATTTCCTTCAACGTTTCTCGAACAACTTTTGGGATATCCACATATGTTGAGGTTGAAATTTCTCCAGCTACAAGCACAAGTCCTGTGTTAACTGACGTTTCACATGCCACTCTTGCATTAGGATCGTTTTTCATAATTTCATCTAAAATAGAATCCGATATTTGATCACAAATCTTATCTGGATGCCCTTCTGTCACCGATTCTGATGTAAATAAACGTGTTTTTCCTGCCACTTTATGTACCTCCTCAATTTTTTCAACTCATTGCCGATGACGGTACTCGTTCTCCTGTAGAATGGTTTCTCTCCTCACTAGATTAGCTGGTGAGTTGTCGCACTTACAACAACATCGTAAGTGCTGTTTGGAAAGCTTCACTTTTAAAAGCGCATCGGCATAATATCCTACGCTTCCTGCCTTTAAATAGTCAGACTTTCATAGAAGTATAAAAAACCTTTCCCTGACTAGAGGAAAAGGTTTGAATCCATTCGCCTTTCACCTCTTATCGGTCAAGACACCGTATGATAGCGTATGCCTTGCAGGTTAGCACCGTTCACATTTTGCCTTAGTGATGGTTGCTGGGCTTCGTTGGGCCTGTCCCTCCGCCTACTCAGGATAAGAGTATCCGTTCTCAAGAAAGAATAACCGATTTTTTTTAAAGTGTCAACTTTCATCCTTTAACTTCTTCTCTCATAACACTGTGACAATATTATGACGCTTTTAAATTTCTTTCTCTTTTTAGGTAGACATTCGATTACACTAAACTTGTAGTCATATTCTTACTTTTAACCAATATCTGTTTATCAATTCTTCTAAAATCACCTTTTAAAAATCACTCGCTTTCATCTGTCTCCTTCACGCTTAACCTTAATTTGATTTCTCAATTCCGCAATAAAGTATAGCACATATAAACTTAATGTATTATACTTTATAATATATAAGTCATACTATATTATTTGAATAAGATTAAGACACGTTATTAACTAGTTGGCTTTTCGTGAAAGTTTACACACCTTCTTACATTAATGAACATTCACGTTCGTCTTGTCTTAAAGGTGCCCCTCACAGGAAAACGAAGTAAATTATTTTGAAAGGGTGGATACTATGAGTATGCTTCATTTTGAAACAAGATTGTGTCAGCTGATACAAGGAAACAATGTGAACAAGGACCTCCCTGTCCCCCATTTAATTGAAAAGATGTTAGCTAGAAAAGAAGGGCATCTAACTGCCACAGGGGCCTTTGTAGCCAAAACAGGGGAGTACACCGGTCGCTCTCCAATGGATAAGTTCATCGTTAAAGAGGCTTCCTCAGAAAGAGATATTCATTGGGGCTCTGTTAACAAACCCATTTCATCTGAAACTTTTGAACGTCTTTATGAAAGAGTTTTACATTATTTAGCTGATAAGGATGAACTATTTGTACGACAGGGCTTTGCCGGAGCCGACACTAACTATCAATATCCTATTCGGGTCGTAAATGAATTAGCATGGCATAATTTATTTGTAAGACAGTTATTTATTCGCCCAGAGCAAGAAAAAAAAGCCACACAATTGCCAGAATTCACGATTGTTAGCGCTCCAGGATTCAAAGCTGATCCAACACGTGATGGCACACGCTCAGAGGCATTTATCATCACCTCATTTGAAAAACGAACGATTCTCATAGGTGGAACAGCATACGCCGGAGAAATGAAAAAGGCGATTTTTTCTATTATGAATTACCTATTACCAAAACAGGGGGTCTTCTCTATGCATTGCTCAGCTAATGTTGGTAGTGAAGGAGATGTGGCGTTATTTTTTGGCCTCTCTGGCACAGGTAAAACGACTCTTTCAGCTGACCGACACCGGTCACTCATCGGTGACGATGAACATGCTTGGTCTCCGACAGGTATTTTTAATATTGAAGGTGGTTGCTATGCCAAATGTATTAATTTATGCAAGGAAAAAGAACCAGACATTTACAATGCAATTAAGTTCGGAGCCGTTTTAGAGAACGTTGTCATCGATGAACACACACGAGAGCCGGACTATGATGCTACAGACTTCACTGAGAATACGCGAGCTGCCTATCCCCTAACTTCCATTGATTCGTCAACCATACCTAGTATTAGCGGGCACCCTTCAACATTGATCTTTTTAACCGCTGATGCTTTTGGAGTCCTCCCTCCAATAAGTAAGTTATCAGTAGAACAAGCTATGTATCACTTTTTATCAGGTTACACTAGCAAGCTAGCAGGGACAGAACGGGGAATTAGTTCACCAACAGCCACTTTCTCAGCTTGCTTCGGTGCACCGTTTCTCCCGTTACATCCGAGCCACTACGCCAAAATGTTAGGGGAGAAAATGACGGAGCATAACACAGATGTGTTTCTCGTTAATACAGGATGGCAAGGGGGACCATATGGCACTGGTCACCGGATCAGTTTACATTATACTCGAGCAATGGTAAGAGCCGCCCTTCAAGGTGATTTACAATCAGCAGAAACGACTAAAGATCCAGTATTTGGGTTAAATATTCCGCTTCATTGCCCTGGCGTTCCTGATCATCTTTTACTCCCATGGCAAACATGGGCAGAACCCCTTGCCTATGAACAAAAAGCGAAAGAGCTAGCTTATAAATTCAAAGAGAATTTCAACCGGTTTAAAGACATATCCAGAGATGTATTAATCGGTGGGCCGCTTATCTAAAAAACTTTCGTATAGAAAGTCTTCCATTTATCATGTTCTTCCTTTAAGGATGATCGATGTTTCAATATCGATCCTTGTTCCTTCTCAGGAAGAACATGTTTTATTTTGTTATAGAAGGAAATATCGGAACACATTAAGCTAGCCTTAGTCACTAAAATGAACAAACACCCCGGTATAGATAGAAAAAGTTTGTAAAATTAAGTAATTATATATAGAATTGCGGAACTTTTTACTTCAAAGCACGTCTAACTATTATAATTAATTCATATTTTGTTTACTTTTCATTTACAAACGGACTATAATAGTTGAAGTGTGTTATTTTTAAGGGCTTTAATAAATGGGTTATAAAAACAGACACAATCCATTATGTCCTTATGCATAGATAACACAACACACTTTTATAGTTACAGTTAAGCTATGAGATAGCTTAAACATATTACAGATAAAGATTAATTTATGGGGGAAGAAAACATGATGAAAAAAGAAAATAATTTAAAGAAGCCGTCAATCTTTTGGATTGCCCTGTTCTTTTTATGGCTTAAGACGGTCATCGTAGGGGTTACACAGTTTAATATAACGATAGAAAATATGAACCAATTCATTATTCTCATATTAAACCCTCTACCTATTTTAATGTTAGTCATTACGTTTTTATTACGTCGTAAAGAAAGCAGACAAACTTATTACATGCTCGTTTTTATGACACTGGCTTCAATTGTATTGTATTCAAACGTGGTTTATTATAGAGAATTTACAGATTTCATTACAATTCCGCTCCTTTTCATGGGTAACAACATGGCTGATTTAGGGTCAAGTATCCATACCCTTGTTAAATGGTACGATATACTATTTTTCGTAGATATCGTGATTGCAGGTGTTTTAATTCACAAGTGGGAAAAAGCAGGGAAAGTTGTCAAGTACAAGCATCGTTTTAAAGATCTCCGTCCCTACTATGCGGTTATTATCATTTTAACGATCATTAATGTTAGTCTTGCCAATGTTGAACGTCCACAATTATTGACACGAACATTTGACAGAGAACTTTTAGTCAAAAATCTAGGCGTTTACAGTTTCCACCTTTATGATGCTTATCTCCATACTGCTTCTCAAGCTCCACGCGTATTTGCAAATGAATCTGGCCTTGAAGAAGTGAATGAATTTATTGGGGAGAACCAACCAAGTATAGAAAAAGATTTATATGGCATCGCTGAAGGTAAAAATGTTATTTTTGTGGCCGCAGAATCGCTCCAAGATTTCGTTATTAACGAAACTCTCAATGGTGAGGAAATTACACCGTTTTTAAATGAGCTCGTAGAAGAAAGCTATTATTTTGATCAGTTCTATCATCAAACAGCACAAGGTAAATCTTCAGATTCGGAGTTTCTTATTAATAATTCCTTATATCCGTTGGCAAGAGGTGGGGTCTTTTTCTCTCACGCTACCAACGAGTATTACGCCTTACCTGAAATTTTAAATGAAAATGGGTACTACACAGCCTCTATGCACGGAAATAATGGGAGCTTTTGGAATAGAAATGTGATGTATAATCAATTCGGTTACGACGATTTTTATACGAAAGATGACTATGAAATTACGGAAGAGAATAGCGTAGGCTGGGGTTTAAAAGATATCGATTTCATGGAACAATCTGTTGAACACATGCTAGACATGCCACAGCCATTCGAAGTAAAACTTATCACGTTAACAAACCACTTCCCATTTGATCTAGACGAGGAAGACATGTATATTGATAGATTTGATTCTAATAGTAATACTTTAAACAAGTACTTCCCAACCGTCCGTTATATGGATGAATCCATTAAAGTTTTATTTGAGCGTTTAAAAGAAGAAGGCTTGTATGAAGATTCCATTATCGTCATTTATGGTGATCATGACGGAATTTCATCAAATCATAACAGAGCGATGGGACAGTTTTTAGGTGAAGACGTGACACCATTTGTTGAAACACAACTGCAACAAGTGCCATTTATTATCCACATTCCAGGGATGGAAGGTGAAAAAATCTCGAAGGTCTCTGGACAAATAGACGTTCGACCGACCATACTCCATTTGTTAGGAATTGAAGTGGAAAATCAAACGATCTTCGGTGATAACATCTTCTCAGAAGACTACGAAGAATTTACAATTCTTAGAAATGGTAACTTTATAACAGATGAAATCGTTTATGTCAATGAAGTTTGCTATTCTAAAGAAACTGGTGAACCGACAGACGATGAAAAGTGCGAACCCTATTTAGATCGTGTACATGAAGAACTAGAATACTCTGATAAAATTATTTACGGAGACCTTCTACGTTTTGATGGCCGAAACCATAATAACGAAGATACTGACGCAAATGATGTTGATACCATGAAAGAAGAGCTTCAAGAAGAAAATGCTTCTTAAACTGTAGATAACCAGCCACCTTAAAGCCGAATAAGCTTTAAGGTGGTTTTTCTATGTATCACTTAAACTAGTCTGTTTTCTTCAAAATAGTCACTTTAAAATCAACTTAAAGACCCTTTTATATAGATTTTTTTGTTTTAAATTGTGACAACAATTTCATTCAATCATTTTGACATCAAGGGCAAAAAAACTACTATATTATCCAAAACCCTTGCTGGTCATAATCTTTGAAAGGTTTTAATGAAAGTGGTGCTTCTGAAATAGAGGAGACTCTTACGAACAAAGAAGTAAGGCGAAGTCTGAAGCGGCTCGGAAACTTTCCCATAGACTATATAATGTCGAGCCGATATCGCTGTTTTCTTGGCTAAAAACGAAATTATGCAAACGGTACCTCTAAGTTTCGAAGGCCCTGTTAGGCCACAGATTTTACTACAGATCTTAGAAAATTGAAAAAAAGCCATTGTCACAAAACAATGGCTTCTCCTAAATACGATGATACAAAAGGTTATTCTGTCACTAATTCCAAATCGACTGGAATAAAGTCTTCCACATCTTCACCACTAAGCAGGTCGAATGCTGCTTGTACGGCGCTCTCACCAATCATAATTGGCTGCTGGGCCACAGTACCAGCTAATCGACCGTTTTCTACCGCTGTCACAGCATCATCTGTCGCATCAAATCCAATTACGATTACATCTTTTCCCGATGCTTCAATAGCTTCTAGTGCTCCTAATGCCATCTCGTCATTATGAGCGAAAACGCCTTCAATATTCGGATTACCTTGAAGGATATTTTCCATGACAGATAATCCTTCTGCTCGATCAAAATTAGCTGTTTGTGATGTCACTACGTCCAGTGATTCAGTTGCAATGTTATTAAACCCTTCTCCTCTTTCTCTGGCTGCTGATGATCCAGGAATACCTTCTAATTCTGCTACTTCGGCTCCTTCTCCAACAAGCTCTACTAATAACTCCCCAGCCATTTCGCCACCTGCAATGTTATCCGAAGCGATATGTGCCACTACTTCTCCACCGTCTGCTCCTCGGTCAACCGTAATGACAGGAATATTTTCAGCATTCGCTAATTCAACTGCTGATACGACTGCCGAAGAATCTGTTGGGTTAATTAAAATCACATCAACACCCTGTTGAATCAAGTCTTCCACATCGTTCACTTGCTTTGAATTATCATCTTGAGCATCAACAACATTTAACTGAATACCTAACTCGTCTGCCTTTTCTTCAGCACCTTCTTGTAGCGTCACAAAGAACGGGTTATTTAACGTTGAAATGGAGAATCCAACTGTAAAATCTCCGTCATCATTACCAGCGGTATTATTCGATGTGTCATTAACTGGAGATTCTGTTGTACACGCAATAACCAATAAACTCAGCACTGCTAACGCCATTAATAAACCTAACTTTTTCATGATAAAATCGCCCCTTTAAGCATTTTTTTTGCGGTCCATAAGTACCGCCAAGAGAATAACACTGCCTTTGACAACTTGCTGAAAAAAGGAACTCACACCTAACAAATTTAACCCATTATTCAAAACACCTATGATCAAGGCACCGATTAAAGTACCGACGATCCAACCTCGTCCCCCTGTTAAACTTGTTCCACCCAACACAACAGCTGCGATTGCATCTAATTCGTACATCGTTCCCGCTGTCGGTTGAGCTGAATTCAACCTTGAGGTTAATATAATGCCAGCTAAAGCCGATAAAAAACCGGTTAAGGAATACACATATACTTTAATGCGGTCTACTTTAATACCAGATAAAATAGAGGCTTCTTCATTACCACCCACCGCATAAACGCGTCGCCCAAACGTCGTTTTCTTTAAAATAAGATATAAAACGAGAAAGCTAACAAGCATAGTTACTGCCGGTACAGGAACACCGAAAAGATAACCTCGTCCTAATAATTCAAACATACCATTCTCCCCGCCTAAACCTGAGACAGGACGGCCATCTGTGAAAACGAGTGTAAGACCACGATAAATCGTCATGGTAGCTAACGTGGCAATAAACGGTGCCACCTTCCCTTTGGCGATAATAAAGCCATTTATCGCTCCTAATACGACACCAGTCAGTAAACCGATAAGCATTGCTAAAACGGGGTCAACACCAGAAGCCATCAGTGTAGCAGTAACTGCCCCTGACAATGCAAGCATCGACCCAACCGACAAGTCAATGCCACCAGTCAAAATAACAAATGTCATCCCGAAAGCAATAAGCGCATTAATAGACACTTGACGCAACACATTTAACACATTACCAAAAGATAAAAAACTAGGGTTTAAAATCGTTATAATAGCAACAATGAGGAACAGTCCAATAAAAGGCCCTAACAAGCCAATTGTGGACTTAAATTTTTTATTGGCGAACATGTTTATCCCCTCCTGTGGCGTAATGCATAATTGTCTCCTCTGTTAAGTCATCTCTATCTAAAATCGTCATCCATTTACCTTCATTCATAATGCCAACACGTGAACTCATACCGATGACTTCTGGTAACTCTGATGAAATCATAATGATTGCCACACCTTGCTTCGCCAAATCATTCATGATGTTATAAATTTCTCTTTTTGCACCTACATCTACCCCACGTGTAGGCTCGTCTAATATTAAGATCCGTGTATTCTGTCCGAGCCACTTGGCAATGACAACTTTTTGTTGGTTACCTCCACTGAGCGATTTCGCTGCCTGCTGAGGACTGGAAGTTCGTACGCCAAGCTTTGCTACTAAGTCAGTGTATAGTGCCATTTCTTTCTCTGTGCTAAGCCAGTTTAGATGGGAAATATCCGTTAAATTAGTAAGGCTTAAATTCTCTTTAACAGAAAAATCAACGATGAGCCCCTTTGATTTCCTATCTTCTGATACAAATCCAATTCCATGTCGAATCGCGGATTGAGGATCTTTTATTGCAGTTTCCTTACCGTCGATTTTCACAATACCACTTGTGGCTTTTCGATAGCCAAAGATGGTTTCCACGAGTTCTGATCTTCCCGCTCCCATAAGCCCTGATATACCAAAGATTTCTCCACTCCTGACTTGAAAAGAAACGTCGTTAAATTCACCATCTCGCGTTAATTTTTCCACTTCCAATTTAATATCGCCTGGTGTTAAATCATAGTCAGGAAACCTTCCTCCAAGTTCGCGACCTACCATCATTTTCACAATGTCATCAAAGTTAGTCTCCTTAATCACTTTTGTCCCGATATATTCACCGTCCCTCAATACTGAGATGCGATCACACAGTGAAAAAATTTCTTCCATTCGATGAGAAATATAGATGAATGTGACACCTGTTTGCTTTAACTGCCTTATCGTTTTAAACAACGTATCAATCTCTCTATCCGTTAAAGCAGCAGTCGGCTCGTCCATAATGATAATATCAGCATTAGTGCTTAATGCTTTCGCAATTTCAATGATTTGTTGTTTCCCAATGGACAAACTCCCTGCTCGTGCTGTCGGGCTTACTTTTAAACCGAGCTTTTCCAATACTTGAACAGCTTGTCTATTCATTTCCCGTGTTTTCAATATGCCGGTTTTCCCTATCGTTTGTTCATTTCCTAAAAATAAGTTTTCAGCCACCGTTAATTCAGGAAGAATATTTAATTCTTGATGAATAACCGCAATACCGTCTTTTTCTGCATCTTTTGGATGTGTGTACACGACTTGCCTACCTTTTACTTCTACCTTTCCGCTATCTAAAGGGTAAATACCAGTGAGTATCTTCATTAACGTGGACTTACCTGCCCCATTCTCCCCCATTAAGGCATGAATCTCACCCTTTTCTAGTGAAAACGACACGTCTTTTAACACTTTATTTCCGCTAAAAGCTTTATGAATGCCTTCCATTCGAATAATCATAGGCCTTCATCCTTTCAAAATATGACGTCAGATTGAAGAATCACATTAGCGTATGGTGTTGCTTCTCCTGTACGAATAATTGCCTTTACTCGTGTAAGTTCCTGTTTAAATTGGTCATGAGAAACGAAAGTATAGTCGATTCCTTTATCTTTTATTACCTGATAAAGAGAGCTATTTTGCTCTTTTATCTCTTCAGCCATCACCATTTTCTCCACTGCCATATCTTCTAGAACTTCATCTAATACTTGAAGAAAAGTTGGTTCTCCTAAACGAAGGCTAATATCAATACACGGTATATGAGGTGGAATTGGTAGTCCGCAGTCTGCAATCGCTATGCGATCTGTATGACCTAAATGTGCTAACACTGTCGCGATATCTCTATTTAATATCCCTCTTTTTTTCATCGTCAGTCCCCCACTTGTATGAATTCTTCTAATGCCTGCCTAGTTGGCATACCTCCCTGTGCTCCTAGCTTTTGAATGGACATGGCTGCTGCTGCATTAGCAAATGTAATAGCTTCTGCTTTTGACTTCCCTTCGGATAACGCCACTGCCATTGCCCCATTAAACGTATCTCCTGCCCCCGTCGTGTCTACAGGCGTCACGCTCCAACCATCTACCCTATCAAAGGAACCGCTTTCAAAAAAGGATACACCATGCTTTCCTTCAGTCACGATAAGCTTTTCTCTCAAATATTCACTCGGCTCTTTGCCAAATAGAAGCTCCTTCTCTGTTTCGTTAGGTGTGAGATAAGTTGCTCTTTGCCATGCTTCTTCCGAAAGTTGATGCGCTGGTGCCGGATTAAGGATGACAGGAACTGCTGATGCTTCACATAGCTGGAGGACAAATTCGATCGTCGGAAGCGGAATTTCCATTTGTAACAACACAATATCACTCGTTAAAATCACATTCTCATGTTGGACAATGTACTCTTTAGTAACATAATTATTAGCTCCCGGTGTGACAATAATACGATTATCACGATCATGCAGAATAATCGTAGCCACACCTGTGGCACAATCTGTAACCGGTTCCACATTCGCTTTAAAAACACTATTCTCTGTTAAGTTTCTCAGTAAGATTTCCCCAAAGGGGTCATCTCCCACACGTCCAATAAGATTTACATTGGCCCCTAAACGTGCTGCTGCCACTGCTTGATTAGCACCTTTTCCCCCAGGGACTGTCATAAAGTGATCGCCTATCACTGTTTCACCTTTTACAGGAAAAGAGTTTGTTTGCGTGACTAAATCCATGTTTAAGCTACCTATAACTGTAACAACTGGTTTTTTCATACGTTCACACTCCTCATCTAAGTCGTTTCCCTAGCTATTAATTTAACTGGTAATTCATAATACATAGACGCCATCGGTTGTTTCTCTATTTGCTTAATAAGCAATCTTGCTGAGAGGGCCCCCATTTTATAAATAGATTGTTCTACCGTGGATAAGGCAGGGACAAGCATTTTTCCTAACGGGATACCATCGAAGCCTATAAGTTTTATATCAGCAGGGATTCTTTTATTTAAGGTATGGGCCGCTTTCATCACGCCTGCTGCGGTCACATCACTTCCGGCAAACACGCCATCAACTTGCGGATAAGTTGTGAAGAGTTCTTGTGCTACCGCTTCAGCTTTATCGATTTGAAACTCTGCATTTAACACGACGTGCTCCACTCCATGCTGTTCAACCACTTCCATAAAACCTTTATAACGTTCGTCAGCTGTCTTAACGCCTTCAGGTCCTCTTAGATGTGCCAAATAACGACACCCTTTTGCTAACAGATGCTCTGTTGCTTCACAGGCCCCCTGTTTATTTTCAGAGACGACTGTCGGAATATGATCGCCAATCCGTCTATCTAGTGCAACCATTGGTAAATCCAACCGATCGTAATCTTTAGAAGTTAAGCTGCTCGTCGTTAAAATAATACCATCAATATATTTTTGCTTCAGGGCGTCAAAATATTTCTTTTCCTTTGCTACTTCTTCATCAGAATTACATAGCACAACTGTGTAACCATAAGTGTGGGCAACATCTTCCACCGCTCTCGCTAATTCAGGGAAAAACGGGTTCGTAATATCCGGTAGTACTAAGCCAATCATACCTGAAGACTTATTGTATAAGGTGCGCGCTACGGAATTTGGCGTATAACTAAGCGATTCAATTGCTGCCATCACGTTTTTTTGAGCTTCTTCGCTTACATACCCTTTATTATTTAAAACGCGAGATACCGTCGCCACTGATACATTTGCTTTTTTCGCTACATCTCGAATCGTCGCCATTGTCATTCCGCCTATCTTTTTGTGTAACCGGTTACATAAAGAATAATATACATTTTGACATGTGTCAACAAAAATATTGATCACCGTATATATAGAAACAATATTCGTTAAATCGGTCATAGGTGGACACAAAACCTAACCTATATAATGTCTATTAATATACTTATGCAGTCCTCGGATGAAGGACTGCATAAAAGGAGACGCCATCATTTCATAACTTCGTTCAATTGACCATCAACCCACTTTAATTTTTAATAGTTACTTACATTTTTCAGGGTCACTAAGAGCTTTCATCAACAGTGATGTTGTTTTATTCTCCAGAATCTGCAGTCTCCACCTCTTCAAAAGAATCGTCTATTTCATCCTCAAATTCTTCTGGTGGATTTGCTGCTACTGATGCATTATTACTAATTTTAATTTCCACAGTATATGTCATGGGCACAAATTCATTAAACTTGCTCATACTCACAACCGTTCCCTTTACCTCGGGGGAGTCAACATACTTAACAATATAATTAATATCTGCCCCTTTAGACTGATATTCTTCATAAAACAACCTTGGCAAATCACCTTCTAATTGACCGCGATAATCACCCAAATATGGACGTCCTTCTGAATATGTAACAGTAACCTCCATATCATCTTTTTCCGTTAACTTTGTTCCTGCCTCAACCGATTGTGAGATAAGCCCTCCATACGGAACCTCTGAGTGAAATCTCTGTTTCACCATGACTGACAATTCGGGATAATTAGCAGTCGCTTCATCTATTGTAAGCTCTCCGAAGTTCGGCACCTCTGTCGCTTTTCCTAAAGAGACAACAACTTCCATTTTATCTCTTTTAGCAATTTTTTCTTCTGGTGATTCACTTTGACTAATAATAAGTTCCGCTTCTACACTGTTAGAGTCTTTTTCTTCATAAGACATATCGATTTCATTTGTTTCTGCCCATTGTTCCACTTCTTCTCGTGTTTTTCCAGTAAAATCAGGTATGGTAATGTTCTTTTCAAAGACTTCTTTCCCTCTTGAATAGTAGACAGCCGCACTGTCTTTACGTTGATATTCTGATGCATCAATGTCGCTCTCTCTGATGGTTAGTTGAAGAAACTCTCCTTCTTCTACGTCATCGCTGTATTCTTCAACGAGTTGAAGATTCTCTGCTTTATTTTCCTCAATCCAATTCTGTGCTTCCATTTGATTCATCTCCGAAAAATCAGGTAGTGGAATTACAGCCTCTGGATCAGGTCCTAAGCTACTAACTAACTGAATATCTTTACCCTTACGTATCTTTTTTCCCGCAGAGATACTTTGAGAAATAATTTGATTTGCTTCATGCTCCATACTATATTCCTCTGATAATTCGAGAGTCACGTCATTTTTGTTAGCCCAAGTGCGTGCATCTGAAACAGGGCTTCCTACAAAATCTTCTACTTCAGCATGAACAGCTCGATAATAAATGAAAGCAATTAACGCAAAAGCTATGATAGTACCCAAAATAATCAACCACATCATACGTCGTCTTTTCTTTTGGTAATCTGGATCGATCTCCAATTCTTCTACTGCCTCGTCTCGCCGACTACTTCTGGTAGACAAAGGTTTAGGCATAGATTCACTTTCCAAGGCTGACGCTGTTTCTTCTGATTTTTGTGGTGGTTCTTCCGATTTATCACTGCTTTTTCCCTTTTCATCTTGCTCATCTAATAGATCATCGTAGTTTTTTTTATTGAATTTTGATAAAAAATCACTCATTAGACGTCAATACACCTTTCTTGAGACTGAAGGTTTGATCAGACTGTAAAGCAATTTCATTGGAGTGGGTGACCACGATGACGCATTTTTGATGTTCATGAGCTAATTTTTTGAAGATATCAATAATTTCTTGTTCCATTTCTTCATCAAGATTTCCTGTCGGTTCGTCAGCAAGAATTAACTCCACATTTGTCGCTAAGGCCCGGGCAATGGCAACACGTTGTTGCTCTCCCCCAGAAAGTTGATTGACATAACGATCTGCTTTGCTTTTTACAATACCGATATAATCTAACAAATTATATGCCACTGTCTTCGTGTCTTCTGGCAGTTCGTTTTCAGTAATAGACATGGGAACCAACACATTTTCTACTGCGGTTAAAGACGGGATCAGGTTATAACTTTGAAATATAATACCGACATTATTGCGACGGTACTTTTCATAACCAATTTGTTTAATATCCTGGTCATTAAACAAAACTGTGCCACTGTGTGGCGAATCTAAAGCGCTAAGTAACGCTAAAAATGACGTCTTTCCAGAACCAGACTGTCCTAAAATCGTATAAAACTTTCCTTTCTCAAAAGAAGCAGATGTATCTTTTAAGATATAACGACGACTTTCCCCATCTTGATAGTAATAATTTAAATCTTTCGCTTCTAAAATCATGGTCTCACCTCTCTATTACATCATTATTTTCTTCGGATTTAATCGCACGATATACGTTAACGGTATAACAGTTGATACAAGAATCGTCAATAAACCAACAACATAAAACATGATAATATAATTTGCATCAAGTTTAACTTGATAAGACTCCAGTACATCGTCTGTTGTTAAATCTATATCGAAGTCATGAAAATATATTGTATCTTCTTGAAATTGATCGTGATCAGCTTGGAGCATCGTATCAGAGACACCTTGAGCCAAAAAGTTACCACTGAACAAAGATAAGGTAATACCGATAAGTCCAATAATCATGACTTCGATTAGAATTTGCCCTACAACACGGCTACGACGTTCTCCTAACGATAAATAAATACCTAACTCCCGTTTGCGATCACGCAAAAATAATAAGACTACTAAGCCAATGATCAGTACTGTTGCAATAACAGCAACTAGTAGAACATAGCCGGATATGGTAGACATAGATTCAATGGGTGCTGCAATATTTTCATATTGGTCACTAGCATTCACCACTATATATAATTCTGGCAACAATGGCGATACCTCTTCCTTAAATGCTTCAGTATCGTCTTGATTATTTAAGAAAAACGTCGGTTGATAATAGTCTAAATCCTCTTCTTCCTCAAGCATTATTGCAAAACTATCATCCACTTTCGCATACTCTTCCCAACGGTACCTGTCTTCACTTGAGACCACTTCGTTAGGTACATACACGGTATTTTGATAGTCTATGTCCATAAAATCGATCATCCCACTACTTGATGATTCCCCTTTATCTTCTTTGGCTGATTGAGGTTCGAATAAGCCTATTATTTCTAAGACAACATCACGAGAAGCAATTAACTCCTCTTCACCGCTAGATTCTGAGTACTCATAAACCTCATTGTTTAACGTAAAAGTGTCTCCCACATGAAGATTATTTTTTTCTGCTAATTTATTTGAAATAATCGCGACAGCAGAACCATTTTCCACCTCATCTGTTGTAAAAACACGACCGTCAACAAGTTTTCCTTTCTGTTCTTCAAAATCAATAACAGGAGCATAGTTAATCCCTTTCAACATGAAATCCATGCTAGGACCTTCCCAAATAATCTCCTCTTCTTCCATCTCCTCTCCTTGATAACTTTCAATACTCTCTGAACCTAAGTGTGTAGACATGCTATAGTCATAATATTTCACATATGAAAGTTCACCAATTTGTTTAATGAGAGCAATATCTATATTCGAAATCTCAAAATCATTCATCTCTGAGTCATCCATAGCTTCTAATGCTTCATAATCAAGCTCAAGCGATGCTGCCGTTCCCAGTCTTTCTTTGATGGTTGATTCAACATTATCGGTGGCTTGTTGGATCGAAATTGCCCCTGATATAAGATTTCCTAAAATAAAAATAACGGCCAATAAAATCAATGACTTACCTTTTTTTCTTGTAATACCTAATAGTCCACGTTTAATAAAGTTCATCTCAAACCCCCTCATATTATAAAAGATTAGTGCTTAAACACTTTTTTCTTTATGTTACTATCACTGGGCGTCATCACTAAAACACCTCCTTGAGGTCTATTAGCAATTTTTTCCAGTAACCTTATATATTATATTATTATATTACTAGTAATATCAACCATTTTTCCAAAAAATCTCTCCTTATTTCAAAGTGAAATCAAACTTAATATTTTATATTGAGATAGCATTCTGTTTAGCTTCCAATTCTTTTTTGAAAAAAATAGCTACTTACAACAAATATTCACAAGTTGATTAACGCCTAAGGATTATCCATACGCGAATTGAGTGAGGATAAATCTTAAAAAAATCGAGCAGGCTATCTGACAAAAAAGCGGTTAAAGATAACAAAAAATTCCCTTAATTAATATGTTGATAAAATACTTTTATAAATGAATGAATGTCATAAATCAAAATAAAATGTCAAAAACCGACTAATGTATGTCACCTTCCCTCAGACAGACGGTTGTCTGTGATAACACCTTTCGCATCATTGATTTTGCAGACGTCGCTGATGAGTCACCAACTCTGTAGCCCTTTTTTACGAACATGTGATATAGACCATTTATCATCGTTCGCTTGTTCGTGGTGAAAATTCAATCGTGACATTTATTCAACTAACGCCTCATAAAACTATAAGTGAAAAATAAAGGCTCACATGCTGTTGAATGACTATCTAAACGAAAGTTTTGCGAACTTAATACTAAGACGCTTTAACTCTCTTAAAAGTTTACGAATACATGTAAAACATTCCTATTTACTTACAATATCTTAATAGCAGTCGCTTTTTCCTTAATCCTCCTCTATTATCAAGGCTGAGTATGTCTCTATCCATATATAAAAAGCTAGCAGGTTCCCCTACTAGCTTTTACATGACTACGCCTTTCCTTTATGCAACATACCATTCGGATCTATAATACCTAACTCATATGCTTTTTCAACATAGTTAAATGCTTCATTTTGAATGGTATAGTTACTTCCCATTCTAATCTGTAAGTCTTTACTTTGTTTCTGAAATTTATCAACTTCTCTAGAGAGGTTAGGATTAACTACCTCTTCTTGTTCCATCATGTTTAAAAATTCCTCAAATCCCATTGATTTATTATTTTCGGAGATTGCTAGACCTTCTCTTTTAGCGTTATGTCTAGCTAAAACGGTCATATTTGTAAAGGCTACCCAAGCTGCTGGATGTTTCTCGTATAGCTTCATAAAGTTCCTCCTTGTATCATGTTAATTAATTCCAATCTATGTTGAAACTTCTAGTTACTGACAATGTATTTAATGGACTTGTCAAATCTCTAGCAAATAGTGTTATAACTCCTTGTTCCTGACCTTCAAACAATTCTAACGGTATAGTTCTATAGTCTAAATAACCGTAAATAATATTATCTGACCCAGAAAGGTATTGTTTTTCTCTTGTTCTATAAGTTTGATCTGTAACATTCTCTCCATCCACAAATATCATTGGGTATATACCTGAAGTATAACCTTCAACATATGTCACAATATAAATCTCACTTCCGCTAGCTGTATAACCTGTACTCATATACTCTTGATCAGGATAGTGCCATTCGAATCCACCACCATCAGATGTGATCGCATCAATATTCATATAAGTTAATGGAGGAGCAGGACCTGCTTCTCTACAGAATCAAAGGTCCCTACTCCTAAAAAAACTAAAGTCAAACAAGCTAACAATAATGAGAATTTCTTAATCATTTCTCCATCTCCTCTCAAACTAAAATTACTGTTTACAATGCTAATATCGGAATCATGTTGGCTTTTTAACCTTTTTCTAGGATACAATATAAAAGATTAATAAATTTTAAAGAAGGGATTTTTAGGTTCAAACTATTATTAAAGCAGGTAAAAAGACCCGTTTATCAATTGATTAACATATCCCTTGTCTATTTGACACGCCTCTCATATAGGTAAACTCACAAATTGACACTAGAGATAGAACTTTTAAAGAAAATAGTTATAGAATGCTCATACGAATGGCACATTACATGGTCTAAAACGCCTATTTGTTTCAATTTTTCTCTATAAAAAACCGTCCTATAAAGTGACTAAATTAAACTTTATCAAGTCATCTTTTCTCAATTTCCACTTCACCCGTCACATGTGTGTGCCCATCACTTCTCCTCTTTTAATATGAGCCTGCACCTTTTCACTATTTATCACATACGTTATCACAATCACATAAGTTGATATGTCATGACAAAAAGGAGAATTAGTATGAAAATGTCTAGCTTGTTTATCATTCTCGGCGCTATGTTCACCGCCCTACTCGCGGGCTGTCACACAGAAGATGAGATGACCGAGGTCAGGCTTGCAGAAGTCACTCGGTCTATTTTTTATGCTCCTCAATATGTCGCTCTTTCAGAAGGCTTTTTTGAAGAAGAAGGCCTTGATATAGAATTGACAACTACTTGGGGCGGCGATACAACGATGACAACACTTTTATCAGATGGAGCAGATATCGCACTCGTTGGAGCTGAAACATCTATTTATGTCTATGCTCAGGAGGCGAATGATCCAGCTATTAATTTTGCTCAACTGACCAAAACAGACGGTACATTTTTAGTTTCACGAAATCCAATAGATCATTTTCAATGGGAAGATTTGAAGGGAAAGACATTTCTCGGCCAACGTAAAGGTGGCATGCCACAGATGGTAGGCGAGTATGTTCTGAAGGAAAACGGTATTGATCCGCATCACGATGTGGAGATGGTTCAAAACATTGATTTCGGTAATATCCCTTCTGCTTTTGCTTCGGGAACAGGTGATTTTGTACAATTATTCGAGCCGCAAGCCACCCTTTTTGAACAAGAGGGCATTGGCCATATTGTCGATTCATTCGGCACACAGTCGGGGGATGTTCCGTATACTGTGTATATGGCAAAACAGAGTTACCTTGATGATCATCAACATGTTATTGAGAGCTTCACTCGGGCTCTATACCGTGCACAACAATGGGTAAAACAAACAGACCCAGCAACCATTGCTGAATCGATCGATCCGTATTTTGATGACACACCACTTGAGGTCATTGAACAAGTCATAGAACGATACCAGGATCAAGGTTCATACGCTACCTCACCAGTGTTGGAAGAGGAAGGTTGGTACCATTTACAAGCGATGATGGCTGAAGCTGGCGAGTTACCAGAAGAAATTACCTATAGTACATTAGTAAATCGGGATATAGCTGAGCAGATCATGAAGGAGTAACGATGTTGCACACTAATGAAAGGTAGGGGAAAGATATGGCCTTTCTTGAACTAGAAAACGTTGAAAAAACATTTTTCACTTATGACACTATGACAACAGCAGTTGAGAATATATCGTTTACGATTAATGAAGGTGAATTCATATCGTTAATTGGACCAAGCGGATGCGGGAAAACAACGCTTCTATCGTTAATTTCGGGTCTTTTCCATCCGACTACCGGGCAGATTTTGTTGGAGGAGACAGTTATTGAAGAACCAACACCTGAAACGGGGTATATGCTTCAACAAGATTATTTATTTCCTTGGTTAAACATCGAAGAGAATATTACCCTTGGACTTAGAACGATGGGAAAAACAACTGAACAGGATGTAGCATTTGCATTTGATATGCTCACCACTCTCGGCTTAGCGGATAAACGACACCATTACCCGTCCCAGCTATCAGGTGGGATGCGGCAACGAGTTGCACTTGTACGAATGTTGTCCACTGACCCCAAACTCCTGTTACTTGATGAGCCTTTCTCTGCTCTTGATTATCAGACAAAATTAAAACTTGAAAATCTCGTTTTTTCAACGATACGCACGCATGGAAAGACTGCGATTCTTGTCACTCATGATATTGGGGAAGCTATCGCCATGAGCGACCGTATTATTTTACTTACCGGTAGGCCCGGTTCGATTAGAAAAACGTTTAATATACCATTGCATTTAGCGGATGATCTGCCGTTTAACGTGAGATTAGCTGACGAATTTAATCCGTTATTTCAGCAAATATGGAAGGAGATGGAGAGTCATGACACACATACGTGAGGAGCTTCATAAGAAATTTCGTCGTCGAACGACAAACAAAAATCGACAAATCCGAACGCTTCAACTCGCCATCTTACTTCTCTTTTTCGCCAGTTGGGAAGTGGCCACAGCGCTTAAATGGATCGATCCACTACTGTTTAGCTCTCCAAGTAGGATTTGGCAGCTCTTTATGGAACGAATGCAAGATGGTAGTTTGTTAACCCACACATCGGTCACACTTTTAGAAACCGTTGCTGGCTTTTTATTAGGGACACTATTAGGAACATGTCTAGCTGCTATTTTGTGGTGGTCACCATTTTTATCGCGCGTCCTTGACCCTTACCTTGTGGTGCTAAATTCCATGCCAAAAGTAGCGTTAGGTCCGATCCTAATTGTAGGACTCGGCCCAGGATTAGCCTCAATTATAGCTATGGGTATCCTTGTATCCTTAGTCATCACAACAATGGTCGTATATAACGCGTTTAGAGAGGTCGATGATAATTACTTAAAAGTGATGAGAAGCTTTGGTGCCACAAAGCGCCAGTCATTCTTTCATGTGATTTTCCCTGCATCTTATCCTACTATGATATCCACCTTGAAGGTAAATGTTGGACTCGCATGGGTCGGGGTCATCGTCGGGGAATACCTCGTTTCAAAGCAAGGTTTAGGGTACTTAATCATTTACGGTTTTCAAGTCTTCAATTTTACATTAGTCATGCTTTCTCTCGTGATCATTGCCATCTTAGCTACCGCTATGTATCAAACGGTTGAATTAATTGAAAGAAAGCTCATCGGTCACCGCACATAAGGCCATGAGCTTTTTCATGAAAAATAGTAAGTCAACCAGGAAATATTATCTTCAAGAATTATGCTTCGCTATAAAAAAACGTCGCTCCACTTCACTTAAACTTAACGAAAGAACATTATCTTTCATAATAAAGCTGTACTGCTTATTTTCTTTCACATTATCAGGTAAATGTTTAACGAGCTTTGGACCTTTTGTCTCTAAGTAATTCTTTTTAGAAATAAGCTCTTTAATTTCTGCATAATAAACGTTCTTTATGACTGTTTCACTTTTTCCCTCTACCTGATATTGTCCTATGTAATGAAGGTTAGTAATAGTAACATGTCCGCCAGTTTCTTCAAATACTTCGCGCTTGGCAGCCTCACAAGCAGTCTCTCCTTTTTCCACCTTTCCTCCTGGAAATTCAAGACCTCTTGAGGGGTGTATCGTTAAGAGCCAGCTATTTTTATAACGTGCTATAACCCAAACATGTCGCGGCTCCTTCGAGTACGGATGATCCTTAGTAGAAAAGCGGACATTGTTATTATAATAATCTTTAAATAAATGCTCTTTTAACATTGCGGTTAACCTCCAAAAGGAAACGAAAATAGTAAACGGGCAAACAAATTAGATGTGGTAGCTTCATCTAAAGCACCGTTCATATAGGCCTAATAGCTAAAGTTCCCTAATCAGTTTCTCCTCAAACGATAATCTCCATTATGAACAGTTAAAATGACTGCGGGCAACTCTTTCTAGTACAGAGAAGTAGCAGTCTTTTACCTTCCCTTTGCTCATAATGAGTGAGAGCTGTTCTTTAAAAATATCTTCTACTCTTCTTTAGTCGACGCCTTTATCTCTTTAGATGTCTCTTGAGTAGGTCCCGTGATATCCTTTGTTAATTCATTTGTTGATTTTCTAAATTCTCGAACCGTTTGTCCAGCTGCCCTTCCAATCTCCGGAAGTTTTTGTGGTCCAAAAATAATAAGTCCTATAGTTAAAATAAGCAACAAGCCAGGAAATCCAATATTCGCCAACATCATTTTTTCCTCCTTAGTGAATGTCACATTTATTTTTTATCAACATCGCGCATGACTTGTTCATAATCTTCTCTTGAATTCATATTAAAGAAATTTCTTTCTACTACACCTTTTTCAAGGCCGGCATTTAAAAAGGCTTGTTCAGTGATGACCTCATAATCTAAACCGAACACCACCTCAGATACTCTGAGCTTATCTTTCATTAAACACTCTGTAACATACGGCAAAGAAGACGCATGATAAAGGGCACTCAATGGATGCTTCTTCCCATCTATTTGTGGTACTATCACTTGCTTATGAGGTAATTTATTTGCTTTTGTAAAAAGTATCTCAACAACCTTATGAGTTAAAAAGGGCATATCACATGCCGTAATAAAATTCCACTCTGTATGAGAAGCCGCCAACCCAGCTTGAATACCTGCTAAAGGCCCCTTATTAACATAGTTATCATGGACGAGTGGCTGTTTCAAAAATGTATAAGCGTCAGTATCATTGGTTACTATTATCATACTCTTAGTTGAGGTTAAAAGCTCATTAGTAAGCCTCTGAATCGTTTCGTCCCCTTGGATGGGTAATAACGCTTTGTTCACACCCATTCGGCTTGATTTACCACCGGCGAGAATAATGCCCGTCACATTTAAACATTTCTTTTTAGACTCGTTAATAATTGTCATCGCCAAATCCTTCTTCTTGTGCGGCAAAATCAAGATGGATCGTTTGTAGATCCAATAACGATGCCGACATCGTTTCAGGATAGGAGCTTCGATCAATTAGCTTTAAATAGTTATTGCACGTGCTACAAATTTCAATATGCACAGATTCATCTTCTTTAATCGTAAGGTGAAAGGTATTCTCTTCTTTATCATCACCGCAATGCACACATGCTAAACGTTGTTTGTACCATTGCGTTTCACACCTAGGGCAAGCTAAACTTGTCTTTTGATCTCGCGTTACTTTGCCGAGTCTCGGTGGTTCACCACAACAAGGGCATGTCCCCATGACATTAAATTCGGTCATTATCGACGCATGTAAATGAGCAATGCCTTGCGCAAAGGGTCGAAATGCTTGCTCAGCAAGAAAATGAGGGAGCCAGTCTGATACGTGCTGCTTTTTTGCTAAATCGTGAAAGTAAGTCATCTCATATTTAATCGCTGCCTTAATCCATTGATCAGCCTGTTGATCACTTAGTTCATTTATAAGCTTATAAATGTCTTGTTTAATGTGTGGTTCATTATCACTTATTATGTGGCTTACCGCTTGCAATGACGCCCTATATAGTTCAATAGGTATTGGCCGCGGTAGCTGCATAAGGACTGGGACTTCTCGATTTAAAGGTATATCTCCAAACATCTTTTTTATATGAGGGAGAAACTGCTCTTTTAATAATTGCTGCTCGTTAAAAAGAGCCCTTTGCAACTGCATATAGCGATTAGCTACCACCTGAGAATCCATCGTCATCCCCCCAGATTATTGGCTTATAACTATTATAGCCCTAGCGTTTAAAAACTGTCTACATTGTGTGGTTGATTATATAAAGAACATCTTCTATTTTAAGAAAGAAGTTGATTATCTCCCTATGTCTATTTTTGTTTTCATTCCTCATTTATCAGTTAAACACGTAAAAAAACGTCATTACCTATTCACAACACTTTTCTCTTTTATAAAATTTAAGCATGAAAAGCCCCGATACATTATCAAGTTTCTTTTCAGTGTCTAAAAAAATTTAAAAGTAGTTGATTATAGAAATAAGTAAAAGATGACTTCGAGGAAAATATTCTCCGAAGAGCCCGCAAGGCAGTTTTCCCTAGGAAACTGATACAATAGCATTTGTAGCGAAACGACAATCAACAGCAAAGTTTAGCAGGATATTTAAGCACCTACTCAAAACTTATTGGATGAGTGTCACTATATTTTTTGATTTACTGGTGTTTGTTCCAGCCTCTTTACTTTATAATAAAAGAAACTTTATGACATCCAATACGGACTTTTTATAAGGAACACTCATCATTATTAGCTGTGTTATTAGGGAAAGGAAGGATTATGAAGACCTTACGAATCATCTCTGTTTTAAGCCTGCTGTTTTTGGGAGGTGTCACTTACGTTATACTTAACCTGCAAAACACATCTCAAAGTAACACCTACGACGTAACACAAGCCGTCTTTACTAAGTCTCCTGTGAAACAGCCTTCTGTTAATCTTCAAACTAGAACCAATGACGTGTTAAATAAGTGGCAAGATCAGCACCTAGAAGCCACTGAGTGGGGAGAACACATTTCTGGTGTTAAAAATAAAATAGATACAGAAGAAAAGATCATCGCGTTAACGTTTGATGCATGTGGCGGCACATGGGGAGAAAAATATGATGAGACGTTAATAAACTTTTTAAAAGAGGAAGAAATCCCTGCCACTTTGTTTATAAATGCTCGCTGGATTGAAGCTAACAAAGAGACATTTATGATGCTAGCTGAAGAGCCATTATTTTCGATTCAAAACCACGGTACAAATCACCTCCCTCTATCTGTTTCTGGGCAAACAGCTTGGGGGATTGAGGGAACGGCATCCGCCGAGGAGATTATACATGAGGTAATGGACAACCAGACGTTAATTTATGAGATGACCGGTCATTTACCAAATTTTTTCCGCTCAGGTACAGCCCATTACGATGATCTTGCTGTCCAAATGACACAAGACCTTGGTTTAACAATCGTTAATTATGACGTCCTCGGAGATGCTGGTGCTACCTATTCAGCTAGTGAAGTGGAGGAGGCTCTGCTGACTGTTGTTCCTGGATCAATTCCACTTTTACACATGAATCAGCCGAAAAGTGGCACAGCCGAAGGGGTGATGGCCGCTATTCCTCAGCTTAAAGAAAACGGCTTTACGTTCGTTCATTTAGTAGATCAAACGTTAGTTGAATGATCTATTGTAGACAAGTTATTCTCACGCATGAAAGGACAAGGAAACTTAATGCCTAAAGCAATACCATTATCATATTTAAAAGGAATGCACTGGGAGGCATTCCTTTCCGAAACAATATTATTATTGAGGCATTACCCAAATAATTTGTTGCGTCCGTATAAAATAAGTCGCCCCATCGGAATCAATGACCACATGGTCTGGTTTAACTTCCGCAACTCTTCCTCTAATGTTTCCTTGGCAAGTTTGAACGACTACGATAGAACCTTGGACAGATTGGAGTGTCTGGTAGACAAATGGGTCATACAGGCTGACATACTGGAGCGTATCATTATATTCTGTATGTCGTGACTCATCATGATACATCTAATCATTCCTTTCCTTTTATATCTAGCCACTCTCATCATATGCCCAATAAAAGAAATGGTGTTTGTCTTTACCCGTCTTCACCTATGAAGGTGATGTTATAACGAAACGGCTGCCCTATTCTGGACAACCGTTTCATTTTAAAATCTTATATGTCAATTATTGTTAAACAGATTATAAATTAAATTTACTGACAGATTCCTGCAATTCCTCTGCCATTTTCGCCAATTGATCAGCTGATGAACTAATTTCCTCCATAGACGCGTTCTGCTCCTCTGCTGACGCAGCAACATTTTGTGTGTAACCGGCAGATTGCTCTGCAATTGATGTTGTTTCTTCGACAGAAGATTTGACCCTGTTAACACCTTCTTCGACCTGTGCAACAGCTGCCGTTACTTCTCGCATCTGAGATGAGACACCATGTATCGCTTCAGATAGTTCTTCGAAAGATCTACCTGCATCCTCCATATAACTCATACCCGTTTGAGCTGCTTCGCGTCCTTCTTTCGTATAGGATACAGAGTGTTGAATATCCTGTTGGATATGGGCTATTAAGCTGCTAATTTCATTCGTTGCATTTCCTGTTTGTTCAGCTAATTTCCTCACTTCATCTGCCACAACTGCGAATCCTTTGCCATGTTCCCCAGCCCGTGCAGCTTCAATTGCTGCATTTAAAGCTAATAAATTGGTTTGTTCCGCAACATCTGTAATCAGAGAAATAATAGATCCAATTTTTTCAGAACTGACAGCTAATCCATTAACTGATCCGGCTATTTTATCTGTCAACTCGTGAATAGATGTCATTTGAGACATGGTGGAAGAAATGACATCAGTCCCATGTTCCGCTTTCTGTGCAGACACCTTAGAAGACTCATTTACGGTCTCTATACTAGACGCGATTAAGTCAATGCTTTTTGACATGTCATTAACAGTTCGTTCATTGTCAGCAGCTTTTTCTACTTGTGAATCAGCTCCTGAGGCTACTTCCTGAATTGATTCCGTGATTTCTTCTGTTACTTTCGTTGTTTCGGTAGAACTGGCTGATAATTGTTCTGAACTCGCTGCTACTTGGTCAGATGTCCTACGCACGTTCGTAATCATTGTTGAGAGATTATCAATCATTTGATTAATAGCCACTCCAATTCTCCCTGCTTCATCCTGCGATTTAATCTCAATTTTTTCAACGGCTAAATTGCCTCTACTTAGTTGTTCAGCTGTCCCAACAACCTGATTTAAACTCTTCGAGAGATTACGTGTTACAAACCAGAAAATACTTCCTCCGCTAACAATGACAATCAGAACCATTATAGAAAAATAAACGATGTTCATCGAAATTATGTCATAAACACTTTTTTCTGCTGCTTCTGCTTCCTCAAGCATGACATCAGAAAGATTTAGTGCGTTATTAACGACCGCTGATCTCGTTTCTGTCAATTCCTGTAATCGTTGATTTTGCAGAGGACCTGAGTCACCAGGAATACGTTCCACTCTCTCATCGAATTCTAAAATTTGGGCCTGAAGGTAATTAAATAGTTCTTTTGATTCTTCAGTATACATCCGTCCTTCAAGCGCTGCTAATTCAGTAGTCAATTGACCAGAAAAATCATCATACCTCGTGAGATTTCCCTCTTCTCCAGTACGGTAGTAGTCACTGATTGCAATATATTTACCTCTTATAGATGAAGCAACATTAGCTGCAATAACAGCTCTCTCGCTCTGATCAGCATACACATCCATTTCTCGTTCAACCCCACTCAGTTGAAAATAGGTGACAACAGCCCCTATGATGAGTAAAAGAATAGTAAATGCAAATGTACCTAGCACTTTTAATCGTATAGACATCGTAGCATTATGTAAAAATTTCACTCTTCTTCACCCTTTATACATTATTTGTAAATAATTAGTCCTAAAAACGCAGTACAAAAGACTCTAATTTGATAAAATCATCATATCATAATTCTTTTAGCTTAGAAATAAGTAGGTCTAAAATAGTGAAAAGTCTTTTGGTAACAACCTAAAGTCCTATTTTACTTTTATGTAAATGGAAAATATGAAAAAACACCTGACACGGTTATCAGGTGTTTTTCCTATCATTATAGGTTAAATTGCTGTACTGCTTTTCTTAAGTTTTCTGACATGTTAGCCAATTGTTCTGAAGAGGCATTAATTTCTTCAAGTGTGGCATGCTGTTCTTCAGTAGCTGCTGCTACAGATTGCATGGCATCTACTGAGGATTTGGATAAATCAGATGACTGATCAGCTGTTGTCAGCATTTTTTCAGTGTCTCTTTCCATTGTTTGCATACCACTAGCAATGGTGCTTAATTGTTCTCTCATCGCTCCGATAGCACCAGAAATCTCATTAAATGCGGTTCCTGCATTATTAACCATTTTCTCTCCGTCTTCTACTGACATGTAACCTTCTGTCATGGCCATCGCTGACGATTCGATTTCGTTTTGAATTGTTTCAATTAGACCTTGTACATCACCAGACGCACTCGTCGTTTGTTCTGCTAACTTTCTAACCTCATCTGCTACAACGGCAAAACCTTTACCTTGTTCACCAGCTCTTGCAGCTTCAATTGCCGCATTAAGGGCTAGCAAATTGGTTTGTTCTGCAATACCCGTAATCATTCCTAATATAGTCCCTATCTCGTTTGATTTCTGTGCAAGTCTTGTCACAGACATGGACATGTTATCTGTCATTTCACGGATGTTCTTCATTTGATCAATACTATCTTGAATCATCTGTTCGCCTTCTTTTGCGGAAACAACAGACGTTTCAGATGTTTGATTGACCTTCTGTATATGCTCAGTATATGAAGCAATATTAACAGACATCTCTTTAACAACATCTTTATTCTCATGAGCGAATTCTGCTTGTTTTTCTGCCCCTCCAGTAACCTCTTGAACGGATGAGGTAATTTGTTCAGAAGCGTAACTTGACTCATTGACACTGGCAGTTAACTGTTGCGATGAAGCCGCAAGTTGTGTGGACATATCATCGACTTGCCCTAACAAAGCCTTCAGTTGCGTGACCATTTTATTCACTGCTTTAGCCATTTTTCCGATCTCGTTATTCGACTGATCATCTAACATCTCGACTTGCAAATTCCCTTCACTTATTTGTGTAAGGGTAGCAATCACATTATTTAGAGAACGGGAAACAACTAAGCCGATCATAACAAACACTACTGTACCAAGGATAAAGGCAATACTTAAAGAACCAACCATAAGTATTTTTGTAACATTAATTTCAGAGGATACAGCTTGTGAGGAGTCGCTAACTTGCTGATCATAAATACTGATTAAGCTCATTAACCCACTTACAGCCTCATCTCTTAACGCTCCCTGTTGCTGAATATCAACCTCGTTATTTGCTGAAAGCATGCGCTCACTTTCTGTTGAAAAATCATTATAGGCTGCCATCGCAGTCTCAAATATCTCTCGTTGTTCCTCTGTAGTCACTTGATTTTCAAATGACTGTTGATATTCTGCAAACATCTCTTGCAAGTCTTGAAGCTCTGTTATAGAGCCACCTTCTGTCAGTATAATTGACTGTTGCTGAAGATTTGTTGTTAATTCTTGAATAACCGTTAGACGCTCTGTATTTTCCTGCATTTGCTGCGTTTCTGCTTCTACATTATTTAAATAATAAAAACTACCTATAAATCCAACACCAAATAAGAGTACTACCAATGTAAAACCTGCAAGAAATTTTGTTTGAATCGATCTGTTTTTCCACATAACTATAGGTTCCTTTCAGCTTAAGTATTTAAATTCTGTTAGCGTTAAAGAGGCTATCTTCTTAATAAAGTAACCCCCTTTTGACTATTACCTATTCGCTAGTTATTTCCGGTGATTCAATCCATACTAATTCTTTAGATCATAATTAAGCGTTATCATTTTAAGCAACTTTTGACCTATGTATATAATACCATACAGATCTTCTTTAACGTATAAAACTTTTCACTATAATGAAAATATCTTAAATAGTCCCTATATCTCACTGGACCTCTAAACCTTTCTAAATGTGCTATATTACCTCTCACTACCTCAACATGATATAATCAAGCCAAGTGTTCAATTATTGTAGACTCTAGAGGTGAAACATGGAAAGAAATAAACTGATCATATTAATTGCCGGTTCTGTGATTCTTGTCATCCTACTTTTTCTATTAATTGTTCTGGAGAGAGCAGAGAATACTGAGAATTCTGGGCCTAGTACGAGCGGTGACAATACTGGAACCGAACTTGAAAGTTCTGGTACTGATAGCAACACAGGTACATCCAATAATATTTCTGAAAGTGCCATTGACGATTCGGCACTCATCGAAAGTGATGAAGAGCTGCGCCAGTATGCTCAAGAAGCCATTTCTAACACTTCTTTCAATAAGCAAGCAGAGGAATTAACCCAAGAAACTCTCTATGACCATGCACTTCTTTACCAACGCTATACATTTCTTTTTGAGGACCAAGCTGCTGAAGAAGGTTCTGCAGAAGATGATGCTCGCTGGATGTCTTTAGAGATAAAAGCTTGGTTCGATTTCGCTCAGGAAAAATATGGTTTTTCATATGAACCTGAGGACCTTGCCGCTTTTGTTGAAAACGATTCAGATACAGAAGAAGAAACTAGTACAAGATTATTACTAGAAGAGCTTGCCTCTATTAATGATAATCTCTATTATCGACAGTTAGAGTTTCATTATTTAAGGCCTTACATTTGGGCAACGATTAAAGACGATGTAGCAAAGGAAAATGGGGAAGACCCTGATGATGACCTTACCTATTTATATTATGATATCGATCAACAAGTCATGGAAAAACTGATGGAAAGTCATCCAGAATTAATTGACACAAACTAACAAAACGGCTGAATGTCAACGTAGTAATACCTACGCTGAATTCAGCCGTTTTGTTCTAATATCATGGAGCATACTCATCGAATTCTAAAGAAAATACGCTCATTTGAGATGAATCAATTCTATCTACAGTAGTAATCGTTAGTGGTTGCGAAAAATCCAACTTTTCTACATTTAAATAAATGGTTTTTGCTGTACCGCCATTTGCATTATCTACTTTATAAGGCTGGATACTATCATCATCTTGCCCGATTTGTACATCATAAATATAAGCCTTATTTTCATAAAAACGAACATGCACCGGTAAATATTGATCCATTAAGTTTGGTTTAACTTCTTCCACCACAGGCCTTCTACCAGTATAATCATATATTTTACGAGCTTCTTTTACAACTGTTAAATAAGGTGTTTCAACATATGCAAAAGCAACACCTGAGCCCTCACCTTGTTTTTCTTCTAAAAGAAAATTTTCAATTAAATCTACTGTTGTAGTACTTGTTGTAATCGCTTGCTGAATTTGTGTTTCCGATAAATAATACATATACGTGTCATCTTCAAACGTTTTAGCTAAAGCGCCTCGACTACTAGAGTCTGCTTTTCCAAACAGCCCCCCTGTGGTCGAATTAAAATAAAATAATAAACCTCCAACGATTAAAACCGTCATAAATATCATGCTCATTAGCATTTTTTTGAACATTGTTATCCCGCCTCTAACGTTTATTATACTAAACAATGAGACGTGCTGAAACAAAGTATGACAACTTTAGACAAAACTCACAGATGCGTTTCCGTCTATACAAGATATCTATATCATCATTGTTTTTACCTCTATTATCATGAAAAGAAGTCAGCTGATTTTTTATTAACACTTTCTATTTTCTGAATATAAAGACTTTAATCTTTTCATCTTAAGTCTGTTGGGCTGTCGCCATTGCTATGTTATACTTCTTTGGTCTAAAACAAAAGGAGGGAATGACGATGGCACGTCTTTTTCAAGGGGTTAAATTACGGCCAATTATCATCATTTTTATCGGGACAACGATTTTCGGTTTTGGCATTATTCATTTTAATTTACAAAACGGTCTTGCTCATGGGGGCTTTACTGGTATTACTCTATTACTCTACTACCTCTTTAAAATCGAGCCGTCGTTATCAAACCTGTTACTTAATATCCCACTTTTTTTAATCGGCTATAAATTATTTGGACGATTAATGCTTGTTTATAGTCTAATTGGAACTCTCTCATTATCCATTTCGTTAAGAATTTTTGAATTATACCCTGTTACACAACTCCCACTGCAAGATGATATGATACTCGTTTCCATTTTTGCAGGCGTATTTGTCGGTACAGGTTTAGGCATGATTTTTAGAGCAGGAGGTACAACAGGGGGAGTAGATATTCTGGCAAGGTTGGCAAATAAATACTTCGGTATAAGTATTGGTAAATTTATGCTATGTTTTGATGCAGTTGTCATTATCATCTCCCTTATTCATTTATCTTTACTCCATGCCATGTATACACTTGTTGCAGTATTCGTTGCAAGTAGAGTGATTGATTTCATTATTGAAGGAGCCAGTGCCGCTAAGTCTGCCATGATTATTTCATCAAAAGCAGATGAGTTATCCCAAGTGATCATTGAGCGTATGAGCCGAGGATCCACCGTGCTTACTGGAAAAGGAAGCTTCACTGCAGATGAACGTCAAATTCTATATTGTGTTATTCATCGAAATGAATTGGTCCAATTAAAGAATTTAATTGATGACGTGGACCCCTACGCTTTCTTTTCAGTCAATGATGTAAAAGAAGTATCAGGTGAAGGGTTTACATTCGATAATCAGCGCCGACCGCTAAAACCAACTTCATAATCAAGATTGTCTAGTCCCGAAGCATTGAGCTTTCGGGATTTTTAACGAAGTATTAACAAAAGATCTCTAAAAGATTTTAATTTTCATACTAATCAGCTATTTACAGAGAGAAGGATTTTCTATACCCTATTCATTAATGGCATCTGTACATAAGACTGGAGGAAGTTGAGATGAAAGCTATCTTTTTTGACTTGGACGATACATTATTATGGGATGAAAAAAGTGTTAAAAAAGCCTTCGAATTAACGTGTCAATACGCTGCTTCAAAGTATGACTTAGATGTAGAAGCCTTGGAGCAAGCAGTCAGAAATAGTGCCCAGGAGCTATACAGTCGTTATGACACATTTAACTTCACTAAAATGATTGGGATTAATCCCTTTGAAGGACTGTGGGGACAATTTAATGATCCAGGCCCTCAATTTAACAAAATGAAAGAGATCGTTCCAACATATCGGCAAGAGGCTTGGACACAAGGTTTAAAAAAACTAGGGGTAGATGACCCTTTGTTAGGCAAAGAATTAGGTGAACGGTTCCCAGAAGAAAGAAAAAAGGTACCATTTTTGTTCGATGATGCGTTATCTGTTTTAGAGAAGTTACAAGGAAAATATAAGCTACTCATGTTGACCAATGGTTCTCCAGAGTTGCAAAATACGAAGCTGACTATTACACCTGAATTAGCCCCTTATTTTGATAAAATTATTATTTCGGGGGAATTTGGTAAGGGCAAGCCTGACAGAGAAATCTTTGACTACGCATTAAAGGTTATGAACGTTCTTCCTAACGACACTCTCATGGTCGGAGATAATCTGAACACGGATATTCTTGGCGCTAATGAAACTGGGATCACGTCAGTTTGGCTTAATCGCTTCAACAAAGACAAGAGCCATATTCAGCCAAATTATGAGATTAAAGAGTTGAGCGAGCTTTTTCCACTGCTAGAGAAATTAGACTAACCGTCACCTCTCTATTTTGAGTAGGTAGTTTTACAGACGTTTATCTGGAATAAAAAAAGGTATCCTTAAAAGTGGACTTTTAAGGATACCCTTTACTTCATTTATAAAGCTAAGCTCAATCAGTGGGAGTTTTCCTTCATCCCCCACTGATTGTTAGTTTAACTTATCGGACCTTTAGGCGCAGTTTATCCCCCAACCAAACTTTTTCGATTTTCTTAAGTTTTGAGGTGGAGGTTTTACTGCCCCCTTTAGAGTGAGATAAATACTTTATTTAAACTACTTTTTTCTTTAATATTCCAAGCAACGTAGCTGTTACGGCTGCTCCTGCTAAGATGGCAACGATATACATCGGCCAGTTATTAACAAGTAATATGACGAAAGCGCCGCCGTGTGGTGCTTCTGTCGCGTTACCGAATAACATTGATAAACCACCAGCAACCGCTGAACCTGCAACAATAGCTGGAATGACTCGTGCTGGATCAGAAGCAGCAAATGGAATCGCCCCTTCTGTAATAAATGAGGCACCGAGGACATAGTTTGTTTTTCCAGCTTCCTTTTCTTGCTTCGTAAATTTATTTTTAAAGAACGTCGTTGCAAATGCAATACCTAACGGTGGCACCATACCACCTGCCATTATGGCCGCATGAGGTTCTAAATTACCAGCAGCAATCATGGCAATACCAAAGGTGTATGCTGCTTTATTTATTGGACCACCCATGTCGATCGCCATCATGGCCCCTAACAAAATGCCTAATAATACGATGTTTCCTGTGCCTAATCCTTCAAGCCAGTTAACGAGTCCTCCTTGGACATCAGCTAAAGGGGTCACGATGAAATACATGATAAGACCAGTAGAGAAAATACCAAATAACGGTAATAACAGAATCGTTTTAATGCCATCTAACGACTGTGGAACGAAAGCGAATGCTTTTCTGAGAGCTACAACTAAATATCCAGCTAAGAAACCAGCGATAATACCACCTAAGAAACCGGCGTCTCCATTACTAGCCATCAGTCCCCCGACCATACCAGCAGCAAACCCAGGCCGATCAGCGATACTTCGAGCTATAAATGCAGCTAACACTGGTACCATAAGAGAAAAGGCATTCGCGCCACCAATTTCCATCAAGATGTCGCCAAACGGCGTCCTTACGCCTTCTACTTGATCTTCAAAGAAGAACGATAAGGCAATGAGAATCCCGCCCCCGACAACGAATGGGAGCATGTTTGAAACCCCATTCATTAAGTGACGATAAAAAGCTGGACGCTTATCTTCTTCACTAGAACTTCCTGATTCTTTACTATCTGCTTGATAAACTTTAGCATCACCTGCAGCCGCTTGTTTCAATAATTCAGCTGGACGGCGAATGCCTGCCGTTACTGGTGCACTAATAAGCTTTTTCCCTGAGAATCGTGCTTTTTCTACTTCAGTATCCGCTGCGATAATGACAGCATCAGCCCGTTCAATATCTTGAGCAGTTAGTTTATTTCTGACGCCATCAGATCCATTTGTTTCAACTTTAATATCATAACCTAGCTCTTTGGCTTTATCTTTTAGCCCATCAGCTGCCATATACGTATGGGCAATACCTGTTGGGCACCCTGTCACTGCTACAAAATAAGGACGGTTTGCGCTTGGTGCAGTTGCTGTTTCTTTTTCTGTCGAATCCAGTTTTTCTTTTTCTTTCTTGTTCACTGCAGCTAGAACATCCGAATTTGAACGCGCTTCCATTAATGTACTGCGAAATTCATCATCCATGAGCAATGTGGAAAGGCGAGAAAGCGCTTGAAGATGGACTTCATTTGCACCTTCGCTCGCCGCAATCATAAAGAATAAATGGCTTTTTTCACCATCTAGTGCTTCATAATCAATACCTTCTTTTGAGCGACCAAATACGATAGCTGGATCTTTTACTGCTTTCGTTTTGGCATGAGGAATAGCCACGCCATCGCCTATTCCTGTTGAGCTTTGACTTTCACGATTATGAATCTCTTTTATGAAAAGTTTTTTATCACTTAACTTCCCAGCAGCGTCTAGTTTTTCCGCCAATTCATCAATGACAGCGTCTTTAGATGTTGAGGTTAAATCTAGTAAAATAGTCTCTTTCGTTAATAATTCAGTAATTCTCATCGTAATCACCCTTTCTTTCTTGTTTTAATAGAAATATGAGATAATAATGACTTGACTTTCTCTTCGGTACACATACCATCGGAGAAAGCTGTAGCGCTTCCAGCCGCAACACTAAAGCGAAAAGCTTCCTGTAAATCGCGTGACTGGGAGTAAGCATATATAAAACCGGCTACCATAGAATCCCCTGCACCAACAGAGTTTTTGACAGTACCTTTTGGGACAGTAGCGGTATATACCTGAGATTGTGAAACTAATGCAGCACCTTTATCAGCCATAGAGACTAGCACATGCTCGGCACCATCTTCAATCGCTTTTTGAGCAAATTCGATAGCTGAATCAAGATCAGTAATTTGTCCTTCATATAAATACTGCAATTCTTTCTCATTCGGTTTAATCAGAAACGGTGACGCTTTCAAAACATGTCTCAGCGGTTCACCGCTCGTGTCAGCGAGGACGTGCGCCTGTTTCTTTTTAGCATGATCAATAAGTTGCATATAGAGATCGGCTTCTAATACAGTTGGTAGACTTCCAGACAAGACAAGTAGATCGCCTTTTTGCAGTTTATCAAGTTGTTGAAATAGTTGATCAATATGCTCTTGTTTAATATCTGGAGCGACGCCATTAATTTCTGTTTCTGTCGCTGTGTCTGTTTTTAGTTTTACATTAATTCGTGTATGGCCCGGTGTATCAATAAACTGGCAATCAACACCATCTTTTATCAGTTCCTGCTTAAGATACTGACCGGTAAATCCTGCTGTAAATCCTAAAGCTACGGACGCCATGCCGAAATTTTTTAAGACTTTTGAAACGTTAATTCCTTTTCCTCCTGGCACCATGTTCTGAGTTGCTACACGGTTTGTTTCACCTAATTGAAAATTGTCTACATTCACTAAATAATCAATAGATGGATTAATGGTTACTGTATATATCATCGTCCTTCACCACCTCAAGTGTCACTATTTGTTTGAGCTTTTTAAAAAATTCATCATCATCGCCTTCCGTCGTAATGAGAACGGCTTCATTTAAGTCTGCAAATTTTGCGAACGTGACATCACCGAATTTTGATGAATCTGCTAAAACAAATGAATGGTTAGATTGTTTAATTGCTAAATGTTTAATTTGCGCTTCTTCCGGGTCCGGCGTGGAATAACCAAAATTTAAGTCGACACCGTTTGTTCCGATGAAAGCTTTGTCAAATTGAAATTGTTGGATGGCTTCTACAGCTCCTTTACCAACAAAAGCATGGGTACCTGATTTGACATATCCCCCAAGCACGTACGTACGAAAATTAAGATTAATGGCTTCCTCAATAATATTGAGGCCATTCGTTACAATGACGACATCTTTTGCCTTAATGTAAGGAAGAATTGCCTGTGTAGATGTCCCAGCATCAATAAATAAGCTGTCTCCATCCTTTATAAATCCAGCAGCCTTTTCACCCATTTGTTGTTTCTCTACAGTGAATTGTTGCTGTTTTTCTATCATGGACGGTTCTTCTACTTTTCTTTTTAGCAGTGAAGCCCCACCATGAATACGCTTTATTTTTTTCTCATTCTCTAGGATCGTTAAGTCTCTGCGTATCGTTGACTCAGAAGCACCTGTCTCATTAACTAATTCCGCAAGCTTAGCGATCTTTTGTTTCTCTAGCAGTTGTAAAATGGCTTCATGTCGTTCATAAGTTAACATGGTAGTCACACCTTTTCACTTATTAATGTCATTATACAATCAAAACCGATCAAAATCAATCAAAATTAGTCAAATTTTTTTTATTTATTTTTAACATCAATCATTTTTAATCATAATCGGTAAAAAGCAATCATCAAGATAAAAGAAAAGAAAGCCTTATCTGGCTTTCCGGCACATCATTTTATTTATTCTTATCTGCTTTTGACAAGCATTTTAATTGCTTCCTCAATCATTTCCTCACGAACTTCTTCATTTTCTGATTCATTTCGGAGACACGATTCTAAATTTCTTGCTACTACATATGCTGTTGCTCGATCAAGAGCCGTTCTTACTGCACTCATTTGCGTAATGATTTCTTTACAATCTTTCTCTTCTTCCATCATGCGTAAAACACCACGTATTTGACCTTCAAGGCGTCTTAAACGGTTTTTCATATCTTTGGAATATTCCACTTGCCAGTACCACCTTTCTTAATAAAACATACAGTGATTTTTCTTAATTAACATTATCCTTGAAAGGGACTTTAATTCTATCTTCTCTGATCATTTTACTATATTTTTACTATCTAAGCTAACATTAACACATAATAGCCTAAGGTCTCATACTTATACAAGTAGTTAGTCATTGAGTTCGTTATATTTTCTATATTCGTCTAAGGGCAACTACCCTTCTGTCTTCGCCTTTTGGGCTTGCCAATCGGAGAGTTTTCTTTAGCGGATAGATGTTTCCTACATTTTCTCTATCCGCCTAAGGGCAACTACCCCTCTGTCTTCGCCTTTTGGGCTTGCCAATCGGAGAGTTTTCTTTAAATTTCTTTCGGCGTTGTATTCGGAAAATAATGTATAAGATTAACAAGATCCCTAAGACTATTAATATTAGCCATTGTGCTTGTTGAAAGCGTGTGATCATGGCTTCGATATTCCCAAGTGTTCCTAAATAAAACATGATGATAGATAACGGATAGAAACCAATAAACGTTAAGGAAGCAAATTTCCATTTAGTCATGTGGCTGAAACCAGCTATATACGTAATATACCCCATTCCAATAAAACGTCCGACTGCAATCATCCAATCCCCATACTTATCAACCCACTTTTGAGCAAACGCCATTTTTTGTTTTGGCATTTTCTCCCTCACAACGGATTCATAACGAATACTAATGACATAAGGAATAAAACTCACCGTCACATAAATAAGCGAGGTCCAAACGGAATATAGTAAAATGTCAAGCCAAGTAGGATTTAGTAAATAGCCATACACAAGGACGAAAATAGCCGCAGGGAATGGGATTGAGAGTGCTTCTATGGCAACTCCTATGACTAATCCTATCCAGCCTAGCTGCCGAAGCAAATCAAAAATTAACTCTATCATTATGATCTCCTCGCCTATACTAAAATAGTAACGGTCAGTATTGTAGTATCACCTTTTATTTAGCCGTCTTATTTAAATTAGAATACCCTGCTTAACGTTTGTAAAACATGACGCTTTATGAAAGCAGTCTTTAAATTTTAGGAAATCCCTCTTTTTATTTATAAGTCATGCCATCTATTAAATAACTGACTGGGCAGGTTCATAAGCTCCTTTCAAAATAAAGCAAGCTATTTCACATCATCTCTTATTTTGAGGAAAAAAAAGAGGAACATTTATAGTTAAAACTCGTCTATTGATTTAACGTCAGTTTTAAGAGACGATCATCATTCTCTTTCGGTTGGCCTCTACCATCTCTATTATTCGTAATGACATACAGAGCATCCCCATCATAGGTTACATCTCTTAATCTACCTTCGCCACTAAATATGTCTATCATTTCTTCCCCCTCTTCATCAAATAAATAAAGTGCTTCACCACGTAATCCTGTCACAAGAAGTTGCTCCTCCCAAAAAGTCACTCCTGATGGTGCCCAAGTATCTTCCCCAGAATGGATCAGGGGTTCTTCCATTCCTTCTTCTGTTTCATCCCCTTCAATAACTGGCCAACCATAATTATGACCTGATTCAATGATATTTATTTCATCATGTCCTACTGCGCCATGTTCGGAGCTATACATCTCACCATTATTCCGCCAAGCAAGCCCTTGTGGATTCCGGTGCCCATAACTATAAACGTAAGAACCCTCTATGGGATTATCCTCAGGAATATCTCCTTCAGGTGTCATTCTTAAAATAGTTCCGGCTAGATTCGACTCATCCTGTGCCGCATCTGGAATATCAGCATCACCTATTGTCGCATAAAGCATACCATCTGGTCCGACCGCTAACCGCCCACCATTATGAATCTCAGCACCTGGAATATTATCTAATAAAATTTCTGTTTCAGACCATCCATTATTATGTTGCTGTTCAACACGGACGATCCTATTTTCAAAATGCCCCTCATCTGTTTGATAAGTATAATAAGCATAGGCTTCCCCTGTATCAAAAAAGTCCTCTGCTAATACAAATCCGAGAAGTCCCCCTTCACCTATATGAGCCACTGGCGTTGACGTCTGCAATTCACTTTGGCTCGTTTCCCCATTTTCAATTTCGATAATATGCCCTTCACGATCAGTCATAAAAATAACGTCCTCATGAACATTAAGCGCCCATGGGATATTGAGGTTCTCTGCTAATACCTCCACTTGCCACTCATCAGGTGTCACTTCCTTTAAAGGCATGGCATCTCTTTCATCTTTATCATGATGCTCATTGTTAGCTTCATGCGTATCAGTTATGTCATTGTTTCTAACACTCTGCGTGTCTCTTTCAGCAGTGTCACTTTCATTACTCCCCGATTGTCCATTCGTCTGACATGCTGTTAATAACATCCCACTTAAAACAAGTAACAAACTTGCTAATGATAGTCGCATCTCTTTTTGTTTCATGAACATCTTCCTCCTTTTTCTCATATTTACCCTACTTAGCATATAACGAACCTTCAAGCAGCGGGCGTTTTCGTCCTTCTCCACTGAATGATAGTTACGTGAATTATGACATTAGCGTCCATTATCTCCCGCCTAAATAGACTGAGCTTTCCACTCTATTTTGTAACAGGAATTTTACGGACAGCTATCTGTGATAAAGTTAACAAGTCATTTCAAGAATGATACATCTTCACTCTTTCTTATGAACATTGAAAAAACCCACCGAAGTGGGTTTGATAAGATTATTATTTTGTTTTAGAACCTTTAGAGCCTCCGCCCTTTTGTAATGAAAAGAGATTTGAATCAATGGAAAACATTAATCGACTACGGTCACGTTCACGTTTTAAAGCTAGTTGGATAAGTTCATCCAGCAGCTGTTTATAAGGTTTTCCTGCTGGTTCCCACAAATAAAAAGAAAGTGAACCTGGAATTGTATTGATTTCATTAATATAGACATTATCCGTGTCTTTATCTATCATGAAATCAATACGTGATACACCACTACATCCAAGAAGCTGAAATGACTTTTTAGCAAGTTCCTGCACTTCCTTCGTTTTGTCATCACCAATCTCTGCGGGAATAATGCGGTTTGTCGCTTCCATTCCTTTACTTGCGCCACTGTCTTTTGAACCGCTGCCTGCATATTTATCTTCATAAGAGAGGAATTCATCACTACCTAGCACTTGTTCACAGACCGATGCTTCCACGTGTTCATAGTCCCCAACAACAGAGCAATTAACTTCAGTCATGTTTTGCACCATTTTTTCCACGACAATTTTCGTGGCAAACTTACTTGCTAAATCGACCGCCTCTTCAAGTTCTTCACTATTCTCTGCTTTACTTATTCCCACGCTCGAACCGAGGTTAGCAGGCTTTACAATAACCGGGAAATCAAGCGTCTCTTTTACTTTTTCTGTCCAAGCCATCGGGTCATCAGCCCATTGCGTACTATAGAACCATAGATAATCAAGAATTGGCAATCCAGAATCACGATAAACATTTTTCATAATGACTTTATCCATCCCGGTGCTAGAAGATAAGACATCGCAGCCTACGTACGGAAGATTTAATAATTCTAAGTATCCTTGAAGCACGCCATCTTCTCCAAATGTCCCATGAATAATCGGAAACGCCACATCTACCTCGTGCAGAGTACTTTTCCCAAAGCGAGGACGTGGTTCTTTTTGCACGACGACACGCCCCTCATCGTCACGTGTTAACACTACTTTTTGTGCTTTTTGTAATAACGACGTTACATTTTTATAGTTTTCAATATCTAATAATTCTTCACCTGTATACCATACTCGTTCTTTCGAAATGTATAGGGGAATGATGTCATACTTATCTTTATTCATATTCTGAATAGCTTGAAGTGCAGAAATAACCGATACTTCATGCTCGACTGAGACGCCACCAAAAATAACTGCTACTCTTGTTTTCATGATTTAAACCATCCTTTTCTATCTCTATCTTCATTTACTCATTAAATGTATCAGGTAAATCATTTTCCAGCAGAACGACTGTATTTGCTTGGGCCACTTCGTGCATTTTCCGAAGAGCGTCCTGTAGATCACTCGCTACGTAAAATTGATTTTCAGGATAGCCGGCCTCTTTTAATCCTTCTTGAAGTGGCAACGTCTGTTTTTTACCAACGAGTATAATAAAATCACATTTATCTGCTGAGTAACGAGCCCATTCTTTGTTAATGTCAAATTCTTTATCACCTAGTTCAATCATCCCGGGCGTAATAAGCATACGATAGCCCTCCATACGTCCAAGAACATCTACTGCCATTTTGGAGCCCACAGGATTGGAGTTAAAACTGTCATCAATGATCGTAATATTTCCGGTGGATCGTTTTAATTCTAATCGATGAGGGACAGGGTCCATTTGTTTAACTGCACGTGCCATGTCCTTTAACTTTAGCCCCATTTCTAAACCGATAGCAAGTGCCGCAAGAATGTTATAGACATTATGTTTACCTAATAACCGTGTCAGAAATCTTTCTGTTTCCCCACTAGCCGTCGTAACGGTAAACGTCATCCCTTTTGAACTGAAGGCAATGTTACTCGCATGGAGATCCACATCTTCTCGCTCTACGCCATAATAAACTTTACGACAAGGGTTTTGCGGTGTATAGGACATAATATTTTTATCATCTTTGTTCAAGATAGCTACACCACTGTCTTCTGGCAATGTTTCAACGATTTCATGTTTCGTTTTCTTAATATTATCAAGTGTTTTAAATGTGTCCAAGTGCTGCTCACCAACCGCTGTTAAAATGCCATATTGGTGATCTACTATGTCACATATTTCTTTAATATCTCCTACTTGCTTAGCTCCCATTTCTGCAATAAAAATGTCATGATATGGTTTTAGCTGTTCGTTTATCGTTCTAGTAACGCCAAGCTTTGTGTTATAGCTTTCAGGCGTCATTAAGACATTATATTTAGAGGATAAAACCGCATGAACAAAGTGTTTAACACTTGTTTTACCGAAGCTTCCAGTAATTCCGATCACTTTTAACTCTGGAGAGGCTTTAAGCAATCGTTTTGCATCATTCACAAAGCCCTGACTAATTCTCGCTTCAATAGGACGGTTAATCGTATTCGCAAACATGATAATGTAGTAAGGTAAAACTGCTGCCAAAATTAAAATGATAAGTGCCGTTAGTAAATTGAGATACGCACCTGCTATAATCGCTCCTGCTGCTGTTAGACCATACATAATATAAGTCGTTCCAAGCAAGCGCTGGACACGCTGCGTATAAACAAGTTTTTTCTTTTCTGTTTGCTGGCTGTTTCTAAAATAAAGGTAGATACCTAAAAATATCAGCCCACCACTTCCTAATACAACGGCTGGAGAGTCAACTAATAGTGCCAAAACGATAGGGACAATATATAATCCTTCTAAAGAAGGAAAGACCTTCGGACGATTTTGACTAATCCATTTTCCATACCTTTCATTTCGGTATGAGTTTAGCTGAAGCATATGAACACTTCGCTTTGTTTTTAAAACGACAGGCAATATCCATGTAATTAATAGTAGTGTAAAAAAAATAATTTTAATAGTCATATTACGAGCTCCTTCGGTCCTTTTCTAAGAATGTATTTACGATCACATTAAATTGATGTAACTGATCAAGGTAAGCAAAGTGCCCTGCGTTCTTTAAGACAACAAGACCCGCATCCGGTATAAGCTCTTCCATTCGCTTACCGTGAGAAACAGGAGTGGCAGTGTCGTTTTCACCAAAAATAAGCAAGGTTGGAACAGTTATTTTTGGCATTAAATGTTGCAAGTCTTCATTGACTACTTGCACAAGTGTTTGTTGCATGACACCACTGGCATTTTTATAATCAGTAGAGCCTACTTTAGCTTTCATATTAGATAAGATTTTCTCTCTATACTTGTTCAAACCTGGTAGCTTCAATATGTTTTTCGCCGCTTTATATGTGTAAACTTTTACATAATAGCTTGCTTTACGCTTCGGCTTTATGCCAGCGCTGTCTACAAGGATGACTTTATTAACATCCCCATAAGTAGCGGTATACATGATAGCGATCCTGCCTCCGTGGGAGTGGCCCATAAGAATAGGGTGTTCAATTCCCATTTTCTCAACGAATTCACGCAGCGCATTAGTAAAATCTTTAACACGCCATGGTGAAGGGGGCTCAGTACTTTCACCAAACCCTGGCAGATCGAGACTGTATACTTTAAAGTGTTGCTCAAGATTTTTATGGATAGGTGCAACCGCTGCAATGTTTGCTCCCCATCCATGTAAGAGGATAATTTCCTGTCCTTCCCCAGAAACATGATAATTTAATGTGACATCTGTTAACTCAATCTTCATATTGGCGCTCCTCATTTATTTATCCGCATTGTAGTAAGTCTCTTTTCAATCCTTATATGTACGCTAAATACCCTTGTGTTTATTCGTTCTACATATGGTTTTTTGGCCTATTTTCCCGTGTATTATTTTATCATATTCTTGCGCATGAAAGAAGGTGTCAGAATCAGCATTGCTGTAGCTGTCTAACACCTAGTAGACATCGATTTTTCCATTAAGAAGTTTCTCTAATATATAATGACGTCATTCACCCGGAAACGTCACACTTGCCTTGTAAAAACATAAAACGAACCTTCAATCAGTGGGGTTTTACTCCCCCTTAAGAGTGGGATAAATTTAAGTATACTACATTTCTAAAGACGTTTATATTTTTAACATACATTAATAAAACGTCAAAGCCTCCCACACGCCGTTAGAGTTGAACAACAGGTGTTAGAGGCTTTTATTTTAAAGAAAAAACATATTCAGTTAAGACACACCCCACATGCTATCAATCTTGAAGCAAACTACCTTTGGATCTGTCATATCATGAATGGCATACCGTATACCTTCCCTGCCTAGCCCCGAGCCTTTCACACCTCCAAAAGGCATCTCATCAATTCGATAATCACTACTATCATTAACCATCACGGCACCAGACTGAAGATGGTGAACAGCATAAAAAGCATGATCCATATTTTTTGTGAAAATACCTGCTTGTAAGCCATAATTCACATCATTCGCTTTTTTTATTGCCTCCTTCAGATGTCCCACCGCTTCAATCATAACGACAGGCCCGAAAACTTCCTCCTGATAAATGGTGGACTGAGGTGAAACATGTGTAAGAACTGTTGGTTGAATATATGCTCCCTCACGTCTACCCCCTGTCTCAATGACTGCTCCTTCAAAAACCGCTTCCTCGATCCATGTTTCTACTCGCTTAGCTTCTTTCTCATTAATTAATGGGCCTACATCCGTCCATTCAGACATTTTATCACCAACAGTTAATTCTTTTGTTCGGTCAACAAATGCAGAAATAAATGGCTTATAAACAGATTCCTCTACGAAAATTCGTTGAACCCCTAAACAATTTTGACCTGCTGCTGAAAACGCACCTGAAACAGTGGAAATGACAGCATCCGATAGACACGCATCCTTTAAAACAATAACGGGAGAATTAGATCCTAACTCCATTGCAACCTTTTTTAATCCCGCTTTGTGGGCAATTTTTTCCCCTGCTTCAAAGCCGCCTGTAAAGGACACCATTTTTACAAATGGATGGGTTATAAGAGTATCTCCAATGTCGCTCCCAGCCCCTGTCACAACAGATAAAAACCCTTTCGGAACACCTGCCTCATCTAACGCTTTTGCTAGCAATAAAGCACTTAGTGGTGTGTTTGAGGCAGGTTTAACAATAATCGGATTACCTGCTGCTAAAGCTGGCCCCACTTTATGCGCTACGAGGTTCAAAGGATCATTAAATGGGGTGATGGCAGCAATAATACCAATGGGAAATCGGTAATAGTACCCTGTTCTATTTTCACTTCCTTCCCTCTGATCGAAATTCAACGTTTCACCTTTTAATCGTCTCACTTCTTCCGCACTTATGTTTAATGTTTGAATCGTTCGTGTCACCTCACTCCTCGCTTCATTAATGGTTTTACTTCCTTCTAAAGCAATCGTTTCAGCAAAATTCTCAAAATTGTTCGCAACATAATCAGCTGCTTTTTGCAGTACCTTTATACGTTCATGTGTAGGCCATGAAGCTAAATGACGAAATGCCTCTTCAGATTTCTCAATGGCTCTCATCATATCTTTTTCTGTTGCTTTAGGGACTTTTGCTATCACCTCATTGTTTTGTGGATTAATAACATCGAACATCGTCCGTGCTTCCAGCCAATTTCCTGCAACAAGCATTTTTTCAGTCCGAACTTGTATCTGCATGCTCATGCACCACCTTTTGACTTGCTTGATGATAAACTGATTTGTATCCATTAATAAGGTCAATGAGTAAAGAATAGGCAGTTTCGGTTAAGCCTGCCCCTGCCCCTGTAAGCATTATGGGTCCAGCTAAATCACAGTTATAAACAATCGCATTCGTTGCACCGGTAATCGTTGCTAATGGGTGATCTTTATCAAGTAATTTTGGTCCTACAGATGCTTCCACTCCTGTTTCATGCCGTTTCAGTGTGGCGATTAACCGCCACCGTTTATCATTAGACACCGCTTCTTTTACCATAGATGCCGTTATATCTTCAATTCCAGTACATTCTACCTCTTCTGCTGTTATGTGATGTTTTAAAATAACATTCGCAAGTATCACCGCCTTGTAACGAGCATCATAACCTGCCACATCGCTCGTTGGGTCTGCTTCCGCATAGCCTCTCGCTTGAGCTGTTTTTAAAGCTTCCTCATAACTAAGCCCACGCTCCATTTCAGTGATCATATAGTTGGTCGTACCATTTAAAATACCGTTTATTTCTGTTATCGTATTTCCAGTTAATGTCGTGAATGGAAGCCTTAATGCAGGTGTACCACTCATGACGGTCCCTTCAAATCCCCAGAAAAGGGTGTTTCTTTCCGCCAATGCTTTAAGCTCTTTATATGCCATAGCCACTGGCCCTTTATTAGTTGTGACAACACTTTTACCATTTTCAAATGCAAGTCGACAATGATCGATTGCCGGTTGTCCTGTCACCACATCCGTGTAAGTGACTTCAACGATCATGTCTGCATTCGAGTGCTTAATTGTTTCAAAACTATCCATCCCTTTCACAGTATGAGCTGTATCAGGGTAATACATCAGATCTTTATGACGTGCAATAGTGTCGAGAAGAAGCGTTCCGTCAAGCCCATTAGGGTCATAGACAGCCCCTTTCATCATATCTGATACGGCTACAATGTCTATTTCCATTCCGACTTCCTCTAACAATGTATTCTTCGTATCGCCAATCATTTGCACAAGAGCTTGCCCTACACCGCCAAAGCCAATGAATGCTATTTTCATATCAGTACCTCCGTTCGTATGGCCTTACTTAAACATCATTATGCTTTTATCACAACATCTGCCGGTAAAGCAGCAAACGCTTGCTGTAAATCAGCAATAAGGTCCTCAATGTCTTCAATACCTGCCGAATAACGGATTAAACCTTCTGGTATTCCCATAGCAGCTCGCTCCTCTGGTGTACACTCAACATGACTCGTCGTCCTCGCTGGGCCCACAATCGTTTCTACTGCGCCTAAATTGGCTGCACGATTAGCATATTTTAGTTTTGGCAATAAATGCCTCACTGTATCTACACCACCACGAACGGAAAAGCTTAACATCCCGCCAAATCCTGACATTTGCTCCTTTGCTATCTCATGGCCTGAATGTGAATCAAGCCCTGGATAAAAAACCTCATTTACCATGTCAATGGTTTGTAAAAAGCGTGCCACAGCCATAGCATTCTCATTTTGCTTATCCACTCGTAACTTCAACGTCTTCATACCTCGTAATAGCAAATAGGCCGCCATTGGATCAAGTGTCGCTCCATTGATTTCCCGATAGTGATACACTTTTTCCACTAATTCTTTAGAACCGCATAATGCTCCCCCTAGCGCATCAGCATGCCCCCCTAAAAATTTCGTTGCACTGTGGATCACAAGGTCAGCGCCTAATGCTAAAGGATGTTGGTTCACTGGTGTTGCAAATGTATTATCTACAATAACAATTGCTCCCGATTCTTTTCCCGCTTTAGCAAGCCGTTTAATATCGGTGATTTTCACTGTAGGATTTGTCGGTGTTTCAAGGTACAGCACCTGGCAGCCTTTTGCCAACTCTGCTTCTACAGCCTCATGGTCTCCCGTCTCACACAACATGACCTCCACTTGCTGCTTAGGTAAAAACTCTGTAAAAATTTTATTCGTTCCACCGTAAGTGTCTTTAATGGATACTATCCTATCTCCAGGAAACAGGAACGTACTTAATGTATTACTGATCGCGGCCATTCCTGTGGAGAAGGAAGTAGCTGATTCTGCACCTTCAAGAATTTTAATTTTTTCTTCAAATGCCTGAACAGTGGGATTCGTATTACGCCCATAAATGTGACCCTCTTTTTGTCCTACAGCTACGTCATACCAGTCATCCATGTCATCATACCCAAAAGAGACACTGTGAACGACTGGCACTTGTGTAGCCCCAAATGCTAGATAGTCATTTTCCCCTGCCCAGATAGATTGTGTTCCGATATTCGGTTGCTTCATAATTAACGCCTCCTTAGTATGGTTAGTAAAAGTAGTTACTAAGTTTTAAAACGGGCTTCATTAATCTTTTTTATCCTCGAAGGTTACCAGATTCACATCATCTGATCATTTATTCGTTTCAAGATATTTCACCATCTTGATGAGGTATCATAAAAGGATGCTTGACAATTAATTCACGTGAAAATTGAGTTAATGTCTCAGAACCACTTTCTGATACCTTGAACGTTTCACTAATTTCTAGACCATAATGATCAAACCAGAGAGCTGGAATAAGATGAAACGTCATATTCGGTTGAAGGACTGTCTTATCATGACGCCGAATACTAGCTGTATGTTCACCCCAATCTGGCGGGTACCCTAGACCAACGGAGTAGCCAAGTCGGGCTTCTTTTTCGATGCCATATTTGCGAATGATTTTTCGCCATACCTCCTCTAGTTCGCCACATGTAACGCCTGGTTTTGCTGCATCAAGTACACGATTAACACCTTCTGTCACGATCGGTCCTAATTCCTCTAAGGCGGGAGGCGGTGCCCCTATACTAACTGTTCTTGCAAGCGGGGCATGATACCGGTGATAACAACCAGCCAGCTCTATGACAATGGAATCCCCTTCGTCCAACTTTCTATCCGTCCATGTAAGATGAGGAATCCCTGTGTTTTTCCCAGATGGTAATAAAGGTACTATTGCCGGGTAATCGCCTCCAAACTCCTCTGTTCCAGCTATCATATAGTAATAGATTTTAGCTGCTACTTCACATTCTCGTACACCTGCTCTAATTGTTTCAATACCGTGGTACATCGCCTGTTCCGCAAGGCGAGCTGCTCTCTCCATATACTCAATTTCTTTATCTGACTTAATTAACCGAACACCATTCACCAATAAGTCGGCTGAGATAAATTCTGCATTTGGAAGTCCCAGTCTCAGTTGTTCAAACGCCTTCGCTGAAAAATAGTAATGATCCATTTCTATCCCAATACGTCTATTCCCTTGACCTATTTCAGTTAATATTCTCGCCATAAAGTCCATAGGATGATAGCTGTCCGAGTGGACGTAGTAATCAGGATAGGCGATGATGTTCTCTTCATACAACCATGTTTTCAATTTCGCACCGTTAGCATCCTGAAAACGGCCTAACCAAATGGGTTGAGGTTCGTCAATGATAACGGCTACCATTTGATGTACATAGAACGACCAGGCGTCGTAACCTGTTAAATAGTTCATGTTAGCCGGATCAGTTATTAACAGAACCTCAATGCCCTTTTTCTCCATTTGGGATTTTGTTTTATGAAGGCGCTTTTGATATTCAATTAAATCAAACGGCAGCATATTCAATCCACCTTTCTCAAATTGCAGAATTTTTAGATATTTCGTACTATTACTATATTAAAATGGCTAACATAATGTCATGTGCAAAGTGTATGAACTTTCTTTGCGACCTTTTATACACATTCATATATCCGCCTCTATTAACATACCTGCTTCATCCTCGGCACTTATCTGAATGCCGCCTTTAAACAATTTATCTCACACAAAGAAACCAGCTCGTATAATAAGCCGGTAGATGAATGGGATCTCTTATTATTTTATACTTTCATTTCCAAAACAAACGCTTAAATTCAACTTCTATTAGGTTACTCGTAATTGCCATAACCGAATACATAACTCTAACAAAAAGATATCTTCTCCATTAATGAGCGAAAGCTGGGTTAATGATTCAATGTTTCTTAGTCGATAAATTAACGATTGGCGATGAAGGTTTAATTCTCTTGCCGTTTGACTGACGTTACCTTTATGTTTATTGTAAGTCATAAAGGTGTGGATTAAATCTGTTTGCCTTTTTTCATCATACTCAATAAGAGGTTTAATCGTTTCTTTGACGACATGAATGATATCTTTATGATCAGCCACAGCTAGAAGAATTCTATTAATTCGAGTATCTTTAAAAAAAGTCCGCTCTCCCCCACCATGTTGTTTTTTACCTAACTCAAGCGCGTTTTTAGCTTCATTATAACTTTCATGAAACCCTCCTTGCTCGCTTTTTTGGGCCGCAATTCCCCAAACTAATACCACTTCCGTTAATAACTCATTTAACCTCCGCTCAATGGTATCTAAAAATTCGTTCGCTGTTTCTGTATGAAGGTGATGATCGGTTTGTAAATAGATAATCACCTCATCCTCATCAAATGTGGCCATTGCCTTCCGCCCGATAAGTCGTGCTGCATGTGTAATTTCTTTTTGGATGTAATAGTTTAAGCTTTGTAAAGAGGATGTGGGCGGACGATCTTGCTTAAATTTAGCAAAAGAGGCTGTTTTTTCACGAAGGCGAATTTCACCGACAATACAAATATAAGTGCATTTTAAATCATAACCTAATAATTCCCCTTTAGACATAAGCTCCCGTAAGTCACTGTTCTGCTCTTTCGCTAACTTTAAAATAAAATTATCTTTGAGTCTAATTTCAGTCATTTCAATCGCATTCTCTTTTAAAAAATAGAGGGCACAGGCGGTTATCCCATGTTCAAGTACGTTCATCATGAACCACGATAACGGTTTATTGTCAGGTAATGTAAACCATAAAAATCCCTGTTTTCGGTGATTTGTCGAAATTAACACTTGATACCATTTCTCGCCATGGACATAATAGCCTTCAATGTGAGGGTACAACGGATGTTCAATATAGGTGACATTTGGTGATTCATTAGCTGACAAAGGGACCTTGTCGTCTTGCTGAAATTTCTTAAGTGTTTCTGTCTCGACTGGTTTGGCTGCACGGACGTAACGGGCATAATCTGTAATGACTACTGGCACATTAATATGCTTTACAATGACTTCCGCTATCTCTTGAAGCCCTTTATCTTGCAGAACATCATTAATTAATTCCCGGCGAATTTCTTCAGTCAGTTGACGTTCTATTTTCTTATCTTGATTTATCTCTTCTAAAACCTTATGCATAATATCACCGAACCTTACTTCCCAAGGGACCGCCACAATTATAAACTGATGCTCTTCTGCCAATTGGATGATCTCTTGAGGCAAATCAAATATGTAACGTCCGGTAGCAATTCCAAGCATAGACGCTCCCGATTGAATGACATCTTTCACAAACTGTTTTAACAACAGCGTGTCTCCATGACAACCAATACCAGTTGTTAATACACATTCATTTTCCCTTACAAAGTTTTCTACAGGCATTTCTATCACAGATATCCACTCAATCGGTGTCTCCTTTAAATAAGGAGTACCCGTTAAAACTATAGCCTCTTTTAATAAAGGTAATTGAACGATTTTATGTGCTGTTAACCCCATTCTCTCACCTCATTTATAATTGACTTCTCAAAAGAAATTTTATAATATTCTGCTAATTGAACTATTAAGAAATTTTCTCATGAAATACGCTCGTTGACAATCCAAGCACGTATATAATCCCTGGATGACTTACACTCAAACTTTATAGTAAAAAATCTTAATTAACTGACAAATATGTTGCACAATATGTTATAGTATTTAAGTTATTATTTTTACACTTCAACGTTTTAAAGGAGGAAACATTCGTGAACGATTTAAACACAGGCCGCGAACAGTGGGGATCAAGACTCGGCTTTATTCTTGCCGCCATGGGATCTGCCGTCGGACTGGGAAATATATGGCGCTTTGCTTATGTAGCAGGTGAAAGTGGTGGAGGTACATTTTTACTTCTTTATATTTTATGTATCATCGCTATTGGAATTCCTATTCTTATGGCTGAATTTACAATTGGTCGCCGAGCAAAAAGTGATGTTGTCGGATCATTTGAAACGTTAGCACCAGGAACTCCTTGGTTCGTTACTGGATTTTTAGGAGTCGCATCCGCCTTCATCATCCTGTCATTTTACGGGGTGGTCGCCGGATGGGCTTTGCATTATTTCTTCCAGTACGTTTTAGGTGGGCCAGCTATTAGTGGTGAAGGTGGTTCAGAAAGTTATTTCATTGAATTTCATACGAGTACTTATTCACCGTTAATTTGGCAATCTATTTTTATGATATTAACAATTGGCATTGTGTACGTCGGTGTTAAGAAAGGGATTGAGAAATCAAATAAAATTTTTATGCCACTTCTAGCGATTCTCGTCATTCTTTTAGCTGGTTATAGTTTAACATTAGGCGGTGCACAAGAAGCGTTGTCTTTCTTATTTTCACCAGACTGGAGTTCATTAAGAGATCCAAATGTTTATTTAGCAGCTCTCGGTCAAGCATTTTTCTCATTAAGTCTCGGGATGGGTGCTTTGATTACGTATGGAAGTTATTTATCAAATAAAGAGAAGCTGCCAGGAGCTGCTGTTAGTGTCGTGACACTTGATACCCTGTTTGCCATTTTAGCAGGCTTAATGATTTTTCCTGCTGTATTTGCATTTGGAAATGCGCCAAATTCAGGTCCTGGACTCGTGTTCATTACACTTCCTGATATCTTCAATAGCTTGAGCTTAGGGGTTGTGTTTGGTACATTGTTCTTCTTCCTACTTACAGCAGCTGCCATCTCTTCTGGGGTTTCATTGCTGGAAGTAGCCGTCGCTTATTTTATGAGAAAGTTCAACTGGTCTAGAAAAAAAGCCGCTGTCATCATTGGAGGAATCATTTTCTTAATTGGTATTCCTTCCTCACTCGGATATGGAGCGCTAGACCATGTGACGTTAATTGGCGGTCGAGATATTTTAGACTCCATGAGCTTTATTGCATCTAACATTTTCTTGCCGCTAGGTGGCTTGCTTATTGCGTTATTCGTGGGGATAGGCTGGAACAAAGCAGAGGCTATGGAAGCATCAGATTTTGGAGATACATGGATTGGACATACGTGGATATTTATTTTACGAACGATTGCGCCAATCGCCATCTTAATTATTTTCTTAAGCTCCATCGGTTTATTTTAAAATAGCGTGTAAAGCTTCGCCAATGGCGGAGCTTTTTTATTTTATAATACATTCTTTCCAGAACATTACAAGTATTTCACCATTACACTTACCATTAAATACAATTAAACTGCGTTATGATGTGATTATTTATGCGCTCGATAATTCAAAAAAAATGACTTGAATCCGATACTGGCTGACCGTTTCTATCGTGATGTCGCTGCTTTTTCAACATAAAATTCCTGAGGACGAGAAAGACATCACAAGATTATATCCAGTAATACCTTTGCCTAGATGCGAGTAAATGTCTAGTGAACATATCAACATTTGTTATGACAGAATCATTTAAACCAACCTTTTTCTTTAAAGCGCGTAATCGCTTCAATACGATTACTGACTTCAAGTTTCTCAAGAATGGAAGAGATATAGTTTCGAATTGTACCATTTGTTAAATGTAGTAAATCTGCAATTTCTTTTGTACTTTTTCCGTCAGCCATTAACCGAAGTACATCGTTTTCACGTTCAGTAAGAGGATTCGGCGTACTATAAAATTCGTCCACTAGTTCTGGTGCATAAATGCGTCTTCCTGACATGACGCTCCTGATCGCATTCACAAGCTCTTCACTCGGGCTATCTTTTAACATGTAGCCATCGACTCCCGCCTTTACTGCACGCTGAAAATAACCTGTTCGGGCAAAAGTTGTTAAAATGATGACTTTACACGCTATATCTTTCAATTTCAGCTCTTCGGCAGCATCCAGTCCTGTTTTTATTGGCATTTCAATATCCATAATGCATACATCTGGTTGATGTTTATAAACTAGCTCTATAGCATCTTTTCCATTACTCGCACTACCAACAACCGTCATATCCTCTTCTAAATCCAGCAAAGCAGCAAGAGCGCCGAGTAACATTTTCTGATCTTCGGCAATAATAATTCGAATCAACTGATTCACCTCTTTCGATTGCTTATTACAGGTACATTAATAATGACATTGGTCCCGTTAGTATCCTCTATTTTCAAATGCCCGTTCACAAATTCCAGCCTTTCTTTCATCCCTTGTAAGCCACTATTTTTATTACGTTCAGATTTTCCTATCCCAATGCCATTATCAGAAATAGTAATAGTTAATTCTGTTTTCAAAGCTTTTATTATGATAGCGCACTTGGATGCTTGACTGTGTTTAACGACGTTCGTGACTGCTTCTTTTAAACACATGCTCACAACATTTTCAATGATTAGTGGAATACGTGGTAGTTCGTCTGGCTTTTCAAGATGAAATTTAATCGTTGCTGCTTGCAATATTTGTTCAACCCGATTGATTTCATCATTTAGTTTTGTCCCTCGCATTTCCATAACCAATTCTCGCACTTCTTTTAAGGCGATCCTAGCTGTCTGCTGAACATCTTTAATCTCAAGCTGTGCTTTTGAGGGATTTTTTTCAACTAATTTTGCCGCTAAATCACTTTTTAAACCAATCAGAGAAAGCTTCTGTCCCAAGGTATCATGAAGGTCTCGCGATATACGTTGCCGCTCCTCTAATTTCACTAACTCTGCGATACGTTTATTGGCATCATTAAGTTGTCCTTGAAGCTGTTCCTCTTTGTTTTTGTTATACGTATTAACCGGTAGAAGGATAACAGCAATAATGCTTAAAAAGACGAACGGAAGCTGTGTAATAAAAACACTATGCATAAGGAATCCATAGTAACTCGTTCCGAAGGTTGTAATGAGTAAAATAATGTATAACGTAAAAAAGGCAACTCTATTTTTAAGGTTGCCGATAAAAAAGGCTAGAAAGAGAAAAAAATAAATGTAACCGAACAACAAACTCATGGCAGTTGAAATGGCAATTTGCATGCTGGCTCCCAAATAAACAAGCCATCCATGAGAAGCAAACGATAAGACATAACATAGGAAAAAAACAATGGTCATCACAATACCAATCATCGTTTCCAACGTGGAGGAATCTTGTAAAATGAAATAAAAGGGCAGGATGTAAAAAACGACCCAAACATAAGGACTAAGCCCCGTGTTTTTTCGAAATTTTTTCGTCCAATTTTTCATCATCCCACCTCTTTTCCATTTATAGCGTCTTCTGTTCCTCTATATTATAGCTTATATGAGGCGTTATATAGGCATGTTTTCCCCATATTACCACTCATTTCACCTATGCTAAGTGCGTTTTCTTCATCATTAACTTCTTAGCTTCTTTAAATGTAACAAAAGATTTTGTCGTTTCATCCCAAAGACGATAGCGTAATGATTTGAAGCTCGTTGCAATCGTTATTGTCGTTGCTTTTTGGAGAGGTGGTGTGGCTTCGTGCGCTTTCTCCAAATAATAGTTAGGAACTCTCGGACTTAAGTGATGGACATGATGAAAACCAATGTTACCTGTAATCCATTGCAACACCTTTGGAAGCTTATAGTAAGAGCTTCCTTCCACAGCTGCCTGCACGTAACTCCATTCGTCATCATGTTCAAAATACGTATCTTCAAACTGATGTTGGACGTAAAATAACCAAATACCTAACATGCCAGAAACGAGTAGGATCGGTCCTTGAATTAGTAAAAAAGACTGCCAACCGATAGCCCAAATTAATGCTCCGTACAAAGCTACGATAGACACGTTTGTCACATACGTATTAAGTCTTTCTTTTCGTTTCGCGCCCTTTGTATTAAAACGATAATCAATACAAAAGACTGCAAGTGGGCCAAGTCCTAGCATAACAACAGGATTTCTATAAAGGCGATAAGCTATTTTTCGCCAGATGGAGGCTGCTGCATATTCTTCTATCGTTAAGAGCCACATATCTCCTGTTCCTCTTTTATCGAGGTTACTGCTTGTTGCATGATGAATATTATGACTATTTTTCCATTGTTGGTAAGGAACCAGGGTTAGAATCCCTGTGATTGTTCCAAGTATATCATTCGCTTTACGACTTTTGAAAAAAGATTGGTGACAGCAGTCGTGAAAAATAATAAAGGTTCTAACTAAAAAACCCGCTGCCGTAATAAGTAAAGGGATTGTCATCCAATAAGACACTTCAAGACTTAAATAAGCCAAGTACCATAAAATCACAAGAGGCCCTAACGTGTTAATCATCTGTTTAATACTTATCTTTCGTTCTGTTTTTTCGAAAGGTGCCATCTCTTTCTTTAACTTAACAATACTTTCTTTACTCAAGGCACTCGCCTCCTGAACAATTTTAAAGGACACATTTTTGTCACTTTTATAAGTATACCTACAATCTGTTTCCCATATAAGTCACAAGCGTCAGATAAATGATATGACAAATGTCATATCGACAAATTGATGAAGCACCTCCCTCGTTCTAACACTATGCCCCACATGAATCCTTACTCTTAATCATAAAAAGGTCACTTTCGAATTGTCATAAAATTTTCATAATTAAAACCAATTATCATAGGCTGGTGGTAATTTTTATTGTCATGACACTTTTGTGTTGATACGATCTGTATAGGTCATGTTAAGTAAACATATTCTTACCATTGACCTCTACTGACACAATAAGAGGGTGAGTTGAATGGAATTACCACAACTAAAAATTGCACAGATGAAGCCTAAAGTACCGATCATTCAAGGAGGAATGGGTGTAGGTATATCTCTTAGCAATTTAGCAGCAGCCGTTGCAAATGCCGGGGGGATGGGGATCATTTCCGGAACAGGTATCCCAATAGAGGAAATGAAAGGCCACATTAGAAGAGCTCGCAAACTAACAAAAGGTATTGGCTATATAGGTGTAAATGTTCTATATGCCATGACAGATTTTGCTGACACAATGAAGGCGGCTCTGGAAGAAAAAGTGGACTTTATTATTTCAGGTGCTGGTATATCTAGAGATATGTATGCTTGGGGGAAAGAATACAACACGCCTGTCATCTCTATTGTTTCTTCTGGAAAATTAGCAAAAATGTCTCAACGATTAGGAGCATCAGCTGTCGTCGTCGAAGGATTTGAAGCCGGAGGACATTTAGGGACAGATAGACCACTTTTCGATATATTACCTGAAGTCGTGGAATCAGTTGATATTCCAGTGATTGCTGCTGGTGGCATTATCAATGGCAACGATGTTAAAAAAGCGTTATCTTTGGGCGCTTCTGGTGTCCAAATGGGCTCTCGATTTGTTGCTAGCACTGAATGTGATGCCCCCCAATCTTTCAAAGAAAAGTATCTCTCTAGTAAAAAAGGAGATACCACTTTAATAACATCTGTCGTCGGGTTAGAAGGACGTGCCATTAAAAATACGTTCACAAACAAAATAAGTGATGGAAAAAAAGTAAAAATTGAAAAATGTATGTCATGTTTAAAGAAATGCTCACATCGCTTTTGTATTTTAGATTCTTTGTTAAAATCCCGTGCAGGCGATGCAGAAGAAGGCCTTGTCTTTAGTGGGTCTCGTGTGCATGAAATCAATGATATCCTCCCAGTAAAGAACATTATTGATAATATTATTAAAGAATATAGAGATTTAACGAGTACACTTTCTAATCAACCTACTTAACCCATAAAACGTTCAATATGGTACAGCGTGTTCCTCTGTTGGAACACGTTTCTTTTTATATAGACGTTTTCCTCATTGCCTATATACTCTTTACTGAACAAAGCAAGACAGTAATAATAAATAGTGTAAGACCACAAAGGAGGGCCGACACAAATTTTAAATTGAGAGTTTCTCTCTAGAAAACCCGCTTTAAAGGCATTACGTTATTATCATTACAAAGCATACCTTCAACGTGACTGAAAGCTTTAAAAGGGCGCATTACCCTAAAATAAGGCATCTACGCATCACAATGAGTTATAACTTTTCAAACACTATTTTCCCCAGCGTTTCTATTAAATAGAGAACAGGAAGTTGAGTCGTCACATTGGAAATATCATTAAATTCAGTATTAATATAATACGCTAATGGGTAGTCAGCCAACTGTGCTACTGTGTTACTTTTTGTATTGGTAATACTTACAATCGTGGCACCTTCTTCTCGAAAGCGATGTAGCTTAGAAACAATGTGTTGTGTCTCACCAGATACAGATAAAATAATAGCAAGACTATGACGTATTTGCTTTCCGTTAATCGGATAAAATGGGTCACTTATGGCTGATGAAAAAGTATTTAAGCTTGAAAAATAACGAGCACCATATTCTGCTAGGATGCCTGAACTACCACTTCCGATAAAGACAACTTGTGAGGAAGATACAATCTCGTCTGCGATGGCACTTAATTGAGCTTGATAATCTGATTTCAATGTCCGTTCCAAAAATTCATTCATTGATTCATAACTATGATTTAACCATTTCGTTTCCGCTTTCTCTAAATAAAGCTTTAACTTAGTTTTAAATTCTGAAAAACCGTCACAATCAAGTTTCTTACAGAAGCGTAAAATAGTCGTTGGAGAAACATGTGTTACTTCCGCCAGTTCTCTAATCCGCATATAAGCAACTTTTTCTCCGTGAGCTAGTATGTAGTGATATAGAAGTGTGTCTAAGTCAGAAAAGCGGGCAAGCTGTTTCGGTGTAAACATTAGCATCGTCCTTTTTACATTGGCTTACGCCATATTGTCATTATTTAAGCGCCTTCAAATAGTATAAAACGCTCATACGTTTATTTCACTTTCTATTATACAAATGAAATGGTTTTCGTCCATCTTATCTTATATTTATAATATTAAAGGAGTGTTAAACATGATTAAAAAAGGATTAAAAATTGCAACTATTGGTGGCGGTTCTAGCTATACACCAGAGTTAGTCGAAGGATTTATTAAACGATATGACTCATTACCGATCAGTGAGTTATGGTTACTTGATATTCCAGAAGGAGAAGAAAAACTCACAATCGTAGGGAACCTTGCTAAACGAATGGTAGAAGAAGCTGGTGTTCCCATGACAATTCATCTCACACTTGACCGTGAAAAGGCCCTAAAAGATGCCGATTTCGTCACAACTCAATTTCGTGTTGGTCTACTCGATGCGCGTGCTAAAGACGAACGAATTCCTTTGAAGTACGATGTAATCGGGCAGGAAACAAATGGTCCAGGAGGGCTTTTTAAAGGGTTAAGAACTATCCCAGTGATCCTTGATATTATTCAAGATATGGAACGTCTATGCCCCCATGCATGGTTAATTAATTTCACAAATCCTGCTGGTATGGTAACAGAAGCTATTTATAGACACTCTAACTGGCGCAAAGTCGTCGGGCTCTGCAACGTGCCTGTAGGGATTAAAATGGGTGTAGCCAAAGCTCTTGATGTGGAAGCCAATAGAATACACGTTGATTTTGCTGGATTAAACCATATGGTATACGGCATGGACGTTTATTTAGACGGCAAGTGTGTCACAGAAGACGTTATTAATAAAATAACGTCAGGAGATTCTTCAATGACGATGAAAAACATCGTAGACATCGGGTGGGAACCAGGATTTTTGAAAGCATTAAATATGCTTCCTTGTCCATACCATCGTTATTACTATAAAACGTCTGATATGTTGGCAGAAGAGAAGAAAAACGCAGCCGAAGAAGGAACTCGGGCTGAAGTTGTTCAACAATTGGAAAAAGAGTTATTTGAACTATATAAAGATGAAACCTTGCGTACCAAACCTGAACAACTAGAAAAACGCGGTGGTGCTTATTATAGTGATGCAGCTTGTAATCTTATCGATTCCATTTATAATGATCGTGGTGATATTCAACCTGTCAATACGTTAAACAAAGGGGCGATTGGCAGTATACCGGACGACTCCGCTGTAGAAGTAAACTGCATCATTACAAAAGATGGTCCTAAACCGTTAGCAGTTGGCGATCTCCCCGTCTCTGTAAGAGGGCTCGTACAGCAAATTAAATCTTTCGAACGCATTGCTGCTGAAGCGGCGGTTAGTGGTGACTACGATCAAGCCTTGTTAGCAATGACAATTAATCCACTTGTCCCGTCTGATACAACCGCTAAACTCATACTCGATGAAATGCTTGAAGCGCACAAAGAATATCTACCTCAATTTCAGTAAGCAGTAACTAAGGGACGCCCCAAAGACAATTGAGGGCCTCCCTTTTTGAGTCCCTCTAATGAGCGAACAAAAGGATCGTTCTTCATTTTTACGTCATCTATACGCGCCTCTATAAAACGGCCCTTCAATCAGTGGGAGTTGCTTTACTTAGGATATTAGCGGTCGTTTTTTCCCTCCTTAATAGAGTTAGCTCTCCTCTTTATTTGTGGCGAGAGGTTTTACAAACCCTTATCTGTGCAATAAAAAACTCTTTAACTTAATTTAAAAGTTTATAAATCGTCATTATTATTATCTATCCACTTCACGACACGTTCTCTCGCAAAACGGGGATAAACCCATAAATCTGGCTCTATACCAATGGCCTCTTTTTCTAAAAATTGTGGATGATAGCGGAACATACTAGGTATACTCACTTTTGCCCCTGAGTGGGGAAGTTCTATTAATTGACTGTTTCCTGAACTCATGGCACCTTCACTAGGTGCACCTACAATATACACATTAGGATGCTGTCGTAAGTAAGCCACTAGTATTTCTGCAGATGCACTCGTCGCTTCATCAATTAAAATATAAATAGTGGAATCAAGCTCAGTTATGCCATCTGTCTCCATTTCTTCAATCGACCACTGCAACCGAGTCACATCATGATACTCGTTAATGTTAAAAGGATCTTCAGTATCCAATAAACCTCCCCATTCAACCCCCGCTTCTCTGTTTCTTTCTACCTTATCCTCTAAAAAGGTAATGGTAGTAGGCGTCATTAATTGAGCAGAATAACTTTTTATACTCGGTTCATGTGATGTCAATCTCTTATACCATTCCTGGGCAAACTTAATGTGCCCTTGATTATTATTTCGTAAATCAAGGATAAAAGTCGATTCATCCTCTACCTGATCCACTGAGCCCAACATATCTTCATAATTATATGAATCTTCCTTGTAAACTAACATATTTCTCAGCTGAATAATTGGTACCTCTTCGTCTTCATAAACGTCAAACGATGTGTCTCTTAAACGGTCTAATCCAGATTGACGTACGGTCACCTCTATAGTCTCTTGATTCTCCAAATCAATATCCCATAATTTTTGCGGCAAATAATCTGTATACATCCCTGGAAAATAAACTAGTTCCCCTTCAAAGTTAAGACTTGGGAGCAAATACACATCAGGATCGTCTCCATTGATAGAGACCACCTTGTCTTTTTTATGATTATCTTTATAAAGCCAATAATTATTATTATCATCTTTCACAAAAGTCAGTTCTTCAGTAATATAAAACTGATGTTCACGGTCAAAAAATGGGGAACCATCAATTAATAACTGTTGATCCGTTATAAAAGCATAATGATCACTAATAAGTGCAATGAACTCCTCGTAATTAGCCTCCTCCCCTTCGGAATACTCGTCTTCAATAGTCGCTGTCAATAACTCATGTGCTTGACTAAAACTATCTTGACCACCATACACCTCATATAATGCATAAGAATGAGACCATATTTGATTTAACAGATGACTATCCAGTAACATTTCCTCTTTTGTGACTGTCTCCGCTCTCCCATTAGACACTTTTAGCATATTTAAATCATCTGACTCAATCTCGTTATCACCATTCTCTTTATGTAAGTATTTTTCTATCTCATCCCTCCTCACGGATTCAGAAAAACGTTCTTCGATCGTAATATCACGAAGTTTTTCAATGTCACTTATTGGTTCTACTACTTCACTGCATCCAGCAATGAGACTGCATAGAATAAGAAGGCTAATTATCCATGTCATCATTCATCGTTCCCTCCCTTCTATCATTACGAATATATTTATGAAAAAGTTTCTATGAAAAGAAAACATTCTAAATTTACTATATCTTTTTCATACATACAGGCGAGTATTTCTCTCAAGCTCTTGCACACACACATTTAAGAAAGCCCGCCAATAGGCGAGCCTATATAACCTATCAACTTTTTCTAACACATTTAGTCGGCTTAAATGTGGAAGGGTAGGTTCAAGTTTAGGGAGAACTGTTCAGCTCAGAATCAATATATGCATCCGCTTCCTTAAGCGTAGCAAACGCTTCTTTAGCCTCATCTTCCGATATATTAAATTCCACAATGTGAGTAAACGTCTCGCTTTTATTTGATCCCATACTTTTTATTTCTTCCTTACTTCCAAAAAAGCCAGGAGCTCCAAAGTTCCCCATCCCACTTCCCGTGGTACCCAGATTAGCAACAGGGAAAAGAATCAACGATCTTCCACCTTCAGGAAGTTCATCAACTATTACATTAGACGTGTTTAATTTTTGTAAGTGTGCTACTGCTTTTTCAGCATCATTTTCAGTTTTGAAATACGCTTGAATCTTTTGACTCATACGTAAATCTCCTTTCAAGTTTTACTGATCTGTTCCCTTTCATAGTGACATGTAAACACTTCCACCTTTAGAATTAAAATAATGAATTAGTGCCAGAAGGTGGTATACTATTGACTGTTACATATTGAAGGTTTAACACGACCAAGGGACAATAATACCTGCTCGTTTTTAAAAAGTAGGCTGTAGTAAAAAACAAACCTCGAGAAAGCGCCCGCCTACAGTAGAAGATTAATGTATGAGGCGTTTGTTACAGCGGTAGTTTGTATAATGAAAGGCGTTCATTTCTTAAAAAATATAAAAGAAAGATAAAAGTCTTTATCCTGTCTCTTCTTAAAAAAGTTGAATAATGATAAGCTTTTGTAGTATTTTAGAGTAAATGATACTTGGTACTCGACATATTTCTAAACACTTTTCACTATATCGCGTTTGTTAAATTTAAGTGCGATGTCCTTTTAGTGATGATATAAGCTTTGGGGTAAAATCAAGGAGGAAATGATATGAAGAATGAGAAACAGTTACATAAAGAGGCTATGGGACAATTAAAAAAAACAAGTAGAACCTTTTATATTCCAATCACATTATTAGAGCCCACATTAAAAAAAACAGTGGCTTCCGCCTACTTATGTATGAGGGCAATTGACGAAATTGAAGACCATGAGAATCTTGAACCTGCAACGAAATCTCATCTTCTCTCGAAAACAAGTGTTTTATTAAGCGACACTTTTAACAATGACGCATACCTTGAATTGATTGAGCCCTACAAACAGCTACTCCCTGAAGTGACAATAAGACTCGGCGATTGGCTTTCAGTTTGCCCTGCGGATATTATAGAAAAAGTGCAGGAATCTACAAGTATTATGGCTCAAGGTATGGCAAAATGGGCCGAAAAAAATTGGGATATTCAAACGAAAGAAGATTTAGACGATTACACCTATTATGTAGCCGGTCTTGTAGGTGTTATGCTTTCTGATATTTGGGAATGGCGAGATGGAACGAAAACGGACAGAGACTATGCTATTGCTTACGGACGCGGCCTACAGACAGTCAATATTCTTCGTAATCAAGAAGAAGATAAAGATCGAGGAATTTCATTCATACCTAAAAATTGGAATATTGCTGATACGTTTCAGTACGCTGAGGCCAACCTTGCTCTCGGAGATGAATATATGAAAGACATCACTAGTAAAAATGTTAGTCTCTTTTGCAAAATCCCGCTAGAATTAGCCAAGAGAACACTTCATGTTCTAAAGTCTGGTCGTGAAAAAATGTCTAGAGACGAAGTGAATCAAACGGTTGAAGATATTAAAAATTATCATTAATTTAGATATACTATTGTTCTGAATATATGTATTTTTTAAGGGCAACGTCTCAAATAGACGGTTGCCCTTAAGTAATGTGCCACTTCCAAACATACTATTTAAAAAAACTCTCTTTATTTCATCCTCTTATAACTTAAAAGCACTTACCGCTTTTTGTAAATCTTCAGCCATTTTAGCTAACGTGAAAGCAGATGATGCAATTTCCTCCATAGTAGCTGTCTGTTCTTCGGTAGAAGCAGCCACATTCTGTGAATAACCAGCGGCATTTTCCGTAATAAGCTTACTTTCATTTATTGAGGTAACCATTTTCCCTATATTTGTTGTCACGTGCTGAGTTGCTTCAGTCACATTCATGACTTGATCGGAAACATCCTTAATCGCCTCACTGATATCTTTAAAAGTCTCTTTTGCTTTATCAGCATTCTCAATTCCTGATGCAACAGACGTGCGACTACTTTCCATCGCTGTCACAGATTCACTAATGCCTTCTTGGATCTCACCAATCATCGTACTAATTTGTTTAGCAGAATCCCCAGATTCCTCAGCTAACTTTCTAACTTCTTCAGCAACAACTGCAAATCCTTTCCCTTGCTCGCCAGCCCTCGCTGCCTCAATTGCAGCATTTAATGCTAAAAGATTCGTTTGTTCAGAGATTCCTGAAATGACGGACAAAATGTCCCCTATTTTAACAGACTTATTACTAAGACTACGAATAACTTGTACGCCACTCTCCGACTTGTCTTGAATGTCTTTCATTTTCATCAACGTTTGATCGACAACCTTACCTCCTTCTTCAGCAGTTTTGGAAGTCCTATTTGCTTTTTCATTTGCCTGTTCTATATGATGAGAGATATTCTCCATTTCGAAAGAGATTGTTTCAGCTACTTCATTAGAAACAACCGCTTTCTCTAACTGCTTTTCAGTACCAGCTGCTACATTTTGAACCGATTCTGAGATCTGATCTGTCGCCTTCGTTGTCTCCTCAGCACTAGCTGTTAACTGTTCAGATGACGCAGCTACTTGTTGAGACAAATGAGACACATTTGATAACAATCTATGAATTTTTTTTACCATAGTATTAAAACTTCCAGCTAATTGGCCGAATTCGTCTTTAGACGTATCAGAAAATTGAATTGAAAAATCACCTTCTCCTGCCGCTTTCACACCGTCAGTTAATTTACTTAAACGGCGTGTTAAACGCTTAGTGAATACAAATACGGCACCTACTGCAACTACCATAACAGCAGTTAAAACAATTAGAAATCCCTGCATGGCACTCTTAACTGTGCTATCTATAAACTCCTGAGAAGCACCCACGTACCAAATACCAACAACTTCACCATTAGCGCTTGTTATTGGCATATAAGCTGTCTGATAACTGTAACCTGCTACATCTGCTTCACCTAAGTAAATCTCTTCTCGTGACAATACTGCTTCTGCAACTTCTTCTGAAACTTGGGTCCCCACAGCCCGTTCACCATCCAAAATAACATTTGTAGCTATTCGTGTATCATGAAGAAATAGGGTAACTGTACCGCCAGTCATATCTCCTATTTCATCAACAAGATCATAATTTTCATTCATAGGTGTGTCACCCTTATAAAGAACACCCTCTTCTACATACCACTCTCCAGGTATCGCTTTATCAATATAACGAAATCCCAATTCTAAATCTGAAGCAGCTTTTTCTACAGCTGCTTCTTTGATCCCATCTGTAATTTGCTTGTAAAGGACACTACCTAGCACGATGGAAAACAAAATTAATATTGAAAAAATAAGAACGTTAAGTTTTATAGCTAAACTACTTTTCATTTTGAACCCCTTCTCTTATTTAGTCTTTTATACCTAATTATTTTCAATTTTTTAGATTCGTATATAGTAACATAGATGTTGAAAATAGATGTCACAAAAAGTTCACAAAATCAAAAGTCCTTAATTATACAATTGTTTATTCCTTGTTAAATACCATTTAATACTATAGATGTAAGGTAGTTCTCATCCCCTTCTAGCGTTTTCGTTAATCCGTTTTACGGTTACTGTAAGTCGATGAACATGGCAACCTAAAAAGATCTACTACAAAAGTAAAAAGCGCCTTTCAATAAGGCGCTTTTTTGGTCGTTAATTTAAGTCTCATTTAGATAGCCTTCTCTAGGCTTTACATTAAACGCTTGAGCCAAATCGTATAATTGCAAGTCCGTAATTGTTTGCTTGATTTTCCCCTCCACGAGAGAATAAATTTCCGCCGCTTTTTCAGCTGTCTCTATTAATCCGAATGCTTCATCCATTGTATTACCCGTCCCGAATACACCGTGGTGGGGCCAGACAACAAGACGAACGTCAGACATCTTGTCAGCAGTGGCTTTGCCAATTTCATCTGTTCCTGGGATCATCCAAGGAATTATACCGACACCTTCTGGAAAGACAACGATACACTCTGTACACATTTTCCATAGTGTTCTTGTAAACTCCTTTTCTATTAAGGTATGCGTAAACGTCATCCCAATCAAGTGTGTAGTATGTGTATGCATAACAACCCGATGACTGGCATCCCTTGCTAACCTTTCCTTATGTGCCATTAAATGTGACGGTAATTCACTAGTGGGTAAGGTGCCATGACTAAACCCCCAAATGATAGCTGCAGTTTCCCCTCCTTCATTAATACGAATGATACCAAGGTTTTCTTCAGGAGCATCCACAATGTTTTTAAAATATTTGCCCGACCCTGTCACTAAAAAATAGTGATAACTAAGCTCAGGTATATGAAAATTTAGCGGAATAGTTTTAATCGTTTGATTAACATCTGTAAAAGCAGCTACTTCTTCCTCCTTTAAAAGATAGCTGATGTTTCCACCATTACGCTCATCCCAGCCTAACCTATAAAGGTTTGTTGTCGTTTTTATCATGTCTTGCATAAAGTCAGCACTCAGTATCGTCTTCTTAACTGTTTCAGTCATTCTTAATCCGCTCCTCCTCATTATACGATCTCTTTAAACATGTCGATGACTTCCTGTCTTGTGGGGATGAAAGGATTCCCTGATGCACACGCATCTTTCATGGCATTTTCCGCCAAAAGATTAATATCTACACTATCTATTCCTAATTCTGATAATCTAGTAGGAATGCCGACTACTTTGGATAATGCTTTTATTTTTTTAATCACTTCATCTGCACATTGATCAGGCGTCTTTCCTTCAATATTAATACCTGCTGCTTTCGCAATTAGCGGGAATTTATCTGGATGTCGTTTTGCATTCTCCTTCTCAACCACTGGCAGAAGCATGGCATTACATACGCCGTGTGGTAAATCATAGACGCCCCCAAGCTGATGGGACATAGCATGGACATAGCCTAAACCGGCATTGTTGAAGGCCATACCCGTTAGAAACATGGCATATACCATTTGCTCACGCGCCTCCATATCTTTTCCATCTGCCACTGCCCGTGGTAAATAGTAAAAGATGATTTCCACTGCAGACAATGCAGTAGCATCCGTAACCGTATAGGCACCTGGTGTTACAATCGCCTCAATAGCATGTGTGAGCGCATCCATCCCTGTAGCTGCAGTTAAATTAGATGGCTTACTGACCATTAATTCAGGATCATTAACCGAGATTTTTACAAGGCTGTTTTTATCGACCATCACCATTTTGACATGCCGCTCTTCATCTGTAATAACGTAATTGATCGTATATTCTGCTGATGTGCCTGCTGTCGTATTGATTGCTACAATGGGAACAGATTTATATGTTGTTTTCCCAACGCCTTCATAATCCCGTAAATCCCCACCGTTCGTTATCATTAAGCCAATCCCTTTTGCCGCATCCTGTGGAGATCCTCCTCCAACTGATATGATAAAATCACAGTTCGCGTCTTTATAATGTCTTACACCATCTGTCACATTTTGAACAGTTGGATTAGGTTTAACGTGGTCAAATGTGGTATAAGCTATGTTCGCTTTTTTTAAAACGTCAATAACTTTATCAACCACACCATTTTTCGAAAGCATAGAGTCTGTTACAAGTAAGGCTTTCTTGACGTTCAATTCGGATATATAGACTCCTATCTCTGCTAAACAACCACATCCCATTAAATTTGTTTCAGGCACGTGAAAAACTTTCCCCATTATGAAAACCTCCTGTCATTATGTTCAGGTATTCACATTTAAATCTTAAGCAAAAGCACCTAATCAAGTCGTTTAATATAGTTTAATTATAAGTTGTTTTTCTTTTAAAACAATAAAATTATTTATTTTTCACACAAAATATATATTTATATTTTTATTTCAAATATTTTAATCTTTAACTATTTAAAAAATCATAACAAAAACGAGCTTAGCTCTAAAATCACACCCAGCTCGTTTTTAAAACATTGTTTTCCTAGTAAAGGACTTTCCTTTAAGCTACAAAGCTTACCTCTCAAGAAACCAACATAACTAATCGTCATGATTTGGAGAAAAGTGAACAACAAAGATGTGCTATCACTCCACTATTAAGTGTATATCGCCTTAATCATCAATTAAGAGAGCAAGTGATCTCTTATGAGGTATAAATCAAGGGGAGAGTTCTTGTTATTTATGAGCTCATCCATCCTCCATCCACACATAAAATATGCCCATTAACGTAACGACCTGCTTCAGAAGCTAGAAATACAACTGGTCCTTTTAAATCTTCTGGTGTTCCCCACTCGCCTTTTGGAATGCGAGACGTAATATAATCAGAACGATTTTTATCCGCTCTAAGTGGTGCAGTATTATCCGTGACCATATATCCAGGAGCAATGGCATTCACATTAATACCTTTACTTCCCCACTCATTGGCAAATGATTTGGTTAAGCCAGCCACACCATGTTTTGTCGCAGAATACGAAGGTACTTTTAAACCTCCCTGAAAAGAGAGCATTGACGCCACATTTACAATGCGACCGAAACCGTTTTCAATCATGTGTTTACCAAAATCTCTCGACAAACGAAAAACGGCGTTCAAATTGACATTTACAACATCATCCCAATCTCTATCACTAAAATTCTCTGCCTGCTCTCTTCGAATAATGCCAGCATTATTAACAAGGATGTCAACTTTTCCTGTTTTGGAAATCGCATCTTTTACTACAGAAGCCAACTCGTCTTGAATAGACAAATCCGCATTTATATCAAAAAATTGACGACCTAGTGCTTCAACCTCCTTTTGAGTCTCTTTTTGTGGCAAGTAACTAATCCCGATAATATCAGCGCCAGCTTCTGCTAAACCAAGAGCCATCCCTTGTCCTAAACCTCTTGTAGCCCCCGTTACCACAGCTGTTTTGCCTTCTAATGAAAACATCTCCTTCATATTTTCACTCCCTAGTTATGTTTTATTATGTTCGATAAAGTTCATTATAGTTTGATTGTAACATACTCTTTGAAAATTGGGTATTTATTTATAAGAAAACGAGATTGAAATTGGCATTAAATTTGTACTTTGAGGTGATTTTATAATGATGTTTCAAAAACAAGATTTATTGAGGAAAAGTTAGCTGAAGACAAGCCCCCGGGAAAGGGTTCGTCTGAAATACAGTTCACATTCATTATTCCAATTTTGACGTCTGGTGAAAGTAAGTAGGTGAATAACATATCTAGAAAACAATTTAGATAGATAGATGAAAATAAAACCCTTACGTGATATGTGAGGGAAAACAAGCAATTAAGCATCCTGAACTGTTTGTTCATGAGCTGCCATTAATTTTCGATTGATAAGTTCAGAAGGCGTGTAACCGGTATATTTTTTAAACGTCGTTGTAAAGTAAGCAGGGTTTATAAATCCTACTTTTTCGGAAATTTCATAAATCAAGTGGTCGCCCTCTTGAATCATTTTTTTAGCTTTCTCCATACGTACTCTCGTTAAATAATTTTTAAAAGATTCCCCCACCACTTTTTTAAAAATTTGACCGAGATAGTTACGAGAGATATACAATTCATTAGCGATATCTTGTAATGTAATATTTTTGCTGATATTTTTATGAATATAATCTAGCATCTGTTCAATTAATTGACGGTGTTTAAGATTCTCATCCCATTGTTGATGATCACAAATGTGACTTATAAGGTCATTCATATAATTTTTAAATTCTTTCCAATGAGAGAGCTTTGTCAAACCTGAATGAAAATCAAATGTATCTGAAAACATCTCATCAATTTTTATTCCGATATCATAGAGGGAATACGTCATAATCGTCCACATTTCGATACCTGCTCGCATGACTTCTGACATGTTAAAAGGGTGATCTTTATAATAAAAATACGCTGCTTGAATGACATGTTGTGCACTCGCTTTATCAGCGTAGCGGATAGCTTCGGATAATCGGTGGATATTTTCTATAGAATCTAACCATAAACTCTTTGAATTCAGCTTGGTCTCTTCATTAAACATGAATTCATTATAAAGGCCTGTCACCTCTTGAACTTCCTGGTCTATATCCATTAATGCTTCCTTCAACGAAATAGCCATATCAGCCCATTCATTTTTAAAACACCCGAAGCCAACGCGTACTTTCAATTTAAAATATGTGTCTAATTTCGTCACTATATCATGTTTAATATGATTGAGTAGCTCGTCATTTACTTTACCTTTAGTTTGATTTATGTGGAGGCATAACGCTGTTTGATGACTATGCAGTTCAATATAATGACTATCATCAATATATTTATTAACAGCATCATTAATCACATTTTCCGTCGCAAATCTAAATAAGTACCAACCACTTTTATAGAGAGACGATGCCTCCAATGATTGATCGTAACTAATCGTCATAATCACATGTTGTTGCTGAGACCAACGACGGGTTAATTGATCGAGAGTACGAGGCAAATTAGTTAAATGAGTTGTCGTTCCTGTTATGACCGCCTTCACCCATTCCTTTTCCACTAATGGTTCATAAAGCGCTACTCTTTCCCTCAGCTCACTCACTTCCATTTGCTTAATAGCCTCCTTTTCCAGACTATTAACACATGAGATGAGTACGTCTTTAATTGTATCTGGTGAAGCCGGTTTCGACAGATAGTCATCAATGCTTAATCGCATCGCTTGTCTAGCATACTCAAATTCATTGTAGCCGCTTAATATGATCACCCGTGTGTTCAATCCTGAGGCTCGCACCTGCTCAATCATCTCAAGACCATTCATAACAGGCATATAAATATCTGTAATGACTAAATCTGGTTCTAAATCCATTATCACATGATGCCCTTCTTCACCATTCCTCGCTTCTCCAACCCATTCACAGGACAACTCTTCCCACGGAATAATGTTTCGCATTCCTCGTAATACTTTATCATCATCGTCAACAATCACGACTTTCCACATGCTGAAGGCCTCCCTACAAGCAAAGTTTATAAAACGAAACTTCAATCAGTGGCATTTTCGTTCTTCTGCCACCAATTGGTAGTAAAGTGAATCAGGACATCCCACCTAAATAAATTTATCTCCGCTGTATTTTGAGATGGGCGTTTTCGGACGGTTCTCTGTGATGAATCAAATTAAGCTGACAAATGAGATTTATTACTGACTTTCGGGATTGTAATTGAGACAGTGGTTCTCCCTTCCTCACTATCAATCTGAACATCTGCTTTATCTCCAAAATAAACATTTAAACGTTCTATTACATTTTTTATCCCGTATCCGCCAAGATGTTGTTGACTATTCGTTAAAAGTGGGGGTTTTGAAAAACCAATGCCATTATCTATCACATAAAGGATTAAGTCTTGCGCATTTTCTTTCATATCAATCATAATGACACCATGCCTTCTGTCACGGAAACCGTGAATAATCGCATTCTCAACAAAGGGTTGCAACGTGAGTTTTGGAATATAATAATTTAACACATTGTCACTTACTCTCATATCATAGGTTAGGCTATCTTCTAATTGTATTTTTTGAAGGTTCATATAATATTCTAAGTACTTCAATTCATCTCTTATCGTTATTATACTTTCACCTTTGGACAACCCAATTCTAAGCATCTTACCCAGTAGTTCAAGCATACGACTAATATCAATATTCCCTTTTTCTATCGCCATCCAATTTAACTGATCCAGCGTATTATATAAAAAGTGTGGATTAATATTCGCTTGCAGCGCTTTAATTTCTGCTTTTCTTTGTCGATGGTGCTGATCATCAAGAGATTTATAAAGTTCCTCCATATTGTTTGTCAATTCTTCGAACCCCTCAAAAAGCTCACCGAATTCATTTCGATAACCTTGCGGGAGCGATACCTTTGTTTGTGTTAATCGATAAGATTTCATTACGTTGGCTAATTGTAAGATAGGATATGTAAATTTCTTTGTTAAAAAGAACGTCACGATAAGAACGATCAGCACACCTACGACGCCGATTAGACCTAGCTTTTTAGCCATATTCACACTTCCCTCGGTTAATTCCTCATAAGGTGTAATTTGAATAACCGTCCAATTAACAGAGGGAATCGAACTTGTGACAACAAGGTTATTGTCTAACTGACGTTGGCTCTGTGATGGCGAATCGAAAAATGATTCTTGAGAACCATTTATTAAGCCACCATATTCATTCCCCCCAATTTCTTCTTGGTTAGTGGAAGCAACGATCGTCCCCATATGATCTAGCAGAACAATATGAGAATCTTCATAATCTTTTCTAAGCCAATTTTCTACAATGAGCGGGTCAAGATTGATAATCATGACAGCAGATAAGTCACCGTTTGATGTATTGATTTTTCGTCCTAAGCTAATGACTTCGGTAGGTCCAGCTGTCGTGTCAACTTCTCGATGTCCTAACCACGAATAAGCACTATCCTCTATATCTTGAAACCATTCCTTTTCAAAAATTGACGCTAGTTCTGAATATCTAACCGGAAATTGAATGTTATCCACTGGTGGGGAAGACATAAAAATTTCCACAGTATGCAACGCTTGAACACTATAAATCACGTTAGAGAAATCATTCGTTAACGAGGTTCGACCACTAGCTTGTTCCCTTACCGATTGCCGTCCGCTAATAACCTGCCTAAAATTATGCTGTCGTGACAAAATAACAGAGTAGTCTTGAAAAGATTTCAAATTGTCTCCTAATTCTTCACTTAAGCGGTAGAGATTATTTTTTTGATACTCAGTCGTTGTATCAATAATTTGCGTTGATGAATAGTGGTAGCTGAAGAAAATGATAACGATTAAAATAGAAACCGTAAATATAAAAAAACTTGCAAAGAAAATACTATGAATGCGATATTTTCTAAACATAAGCATATGACTGTCACATCCTCTCCAACTAATCTACAAGCTGTGAGATGGCTTTATTAAGAAAGCGTTATCATAATGAGGTTTTGTAAATAAATTTGTTAGGTTCACATGCACATCGTCTATTATCTCTAACACTAAAATACCATGATTCACGAAATAAAGATGTAGAATTTTGCGGTTTATCACAGATAACCGTCCTTAAAGCACGCATCTCAAAATAGAGAGCAAAGGAAATCTATTAAGCTGGAAGATAACGGATGGTCATGTCATGATTGACTCAACGACCAATCAGGGGGGAGAGAATGAAAGCGCCCACTGATGAAAGTTCATTTGAACCCATTTTTTTAACTTAAGAAGTGGTGTGCCAATAACCGAAGCAAGTTACATGCGTTCTGGTACTACTTCTTTTTCTTCGATTGATTTAAACACATGTAAAACGATAGGTAAAATGACTGCTACAGGAAAGCTCATTAAATAGAACATAATGAGACCTGGAAAAGCCTGATAAATAACCCCGATCAACACAATAGTAACTCCAATCAACAACGAATGAGGTAAATAAGCGAGTCCAATCATAAGTGCAAAACGAATATGCTTCATAAGGGACGTATTATAATGCACTAATACTGGAAATATATAAATTGACGTGAGTAAATACATGATAAAAAGGATAACTAATAACGTCCCAAATAGTAATCTCAGTCCAAATCCCATATAGAGAAGGGTATTAAAGCTGAACAAAATGGCTCCCCCACCCCCTACAACTAGAAAACCAATAATATTTGCTTTAACAAATTCTCGTTTATAACTAGTAAAAAAAGTCCGCCACTTAGGAACATCTCGCTGGTCTAGCTTTTCTTGACGCAAAACAGAAAATAATGCAGCAGTTGCAGGAGCCCATCCAAAAATGCCTAACCCAAGTATGGTGTGAACCAACCAAATCGTATTCCATATGGCTAAATTCATTAATATTTCAAAAAAGGTATAAAACGTACTCGAAAATTTTTTCATATTATCCCCCTCATTCATTTCAGTCAGAACATGCTCACCTCTCATGACCTCATAGCTCTCATACATTTACTGTAACTGTACAAAGATAAAGCTAAGCTTCATAAGTGTGTGGGGGGTTCCTTCCTCCCCCGCCTAAACTTTTCGGTCTTCTTAAGTTTTAAAGTAGGGGTTTTACTGCCCCTTAAGAGTGGGATAAAAACCAAACCCGGCCACTTTTTAAGCCGGGTATTATACACCAACCAATCAATTAGTCATTAAGAAATGTTACGTCGCTTTAACAAAGAAGCTAGAAACACTAAGGCCAAACCTTGTCCCCAGCCCTGTACCCGCTTTGCCGGAACATCTTTATAACCTTGTGTATCATGCATAACAGCTGTTCCTGCTGATACATTCATGACAGACCCATCTTCTTTAATATGATTTAAAATACCGGTAATGGCTTTCTGAATATGTTTATTGTAAAGCTTACCTCTTACAAGTAAAGAAGCCGCAATACCACAAGAGCCTGATAATTCTTCATAAGAATCAGGGTCTTTGAGAACTGTTGGCCATAAGCCGGAGTCCAATTGTAAACGGACAAGGGCACTTTGCTGATCCCGAAGCGAGCCATCTATAATCATATAGGATGGATGCTGAACTTCAACTAATTCTAACGCCCTTGCCATCGTAATGGCAGCCCAACTATTTCCTCTAGCCCAGAAAACACCTGACATATGATTGCCCGCAATATTATCCCATCCATGATAATACAAGTCTGTTTCATCATCTTGTAAAAATTTCTCGTGTCCATGATATTGCTTTAGTCCAAATTCAAAAAAGTCATCTCGCTCAAGCAATTTCCCAATTCTCAACAGGAAGTATCCAGCCATAAACATCGTGTCTACCCATGCTTGCTCAGGAAAAGTATATTTATCACCATTAACTGTATGTTGTAGCACATCATCATCAAAACGTTCAGCATCATTTACCAAATACTCTGCCATCTGTGTGGCGATATCTAAATATTTTGTTTCCTCAGTATACGTATATAAAGATAATAAAAGATGACCTATGGATGCGGCATTCACAGTTAGAGGGGGTAAGCCATCTTCTAGCTCCTCATCGATCCATGTTTTAATTTTCTCCATATAAGCTGTCTCTCCTGTTACTTCATAAGCTTCAGTCACGCCATAAAACGCCACACCTCCCGGCCAGTCCCACGGAAAATCCATGTTAAATGTCCGTTCTACTACCTTATCAATCGTCTCTTTCACTTCTTGTTCATCAAACTGTAATGGCGGCAAGTCCGGCCCCTCCTTCAAACACATTATTTCTTTCCTCTCTTTCACTATTTCAATCCTGTTGTCGCAATTCCTTGTACTAAATATTTTTGAAAGAATGCAAATAAGATAAACTGAGGGAATAATGACAGCGAGGACATCGCTAGCAACGGGCCCCAATTCGTCCCTCCATCTGCATCCATAAAATTACGTAGCCCTAGCGTTACCGTATGCAAATTAGCACTATTTAAATAAATTAATGGCGCTAAAAAATCATCCCATGTCCACATAAAAGCGAAGATAACAACCGTTACAAGAGCCGGTTTTAATAATGGCAAAATGATGCGATAGAACACACCAAATTTATTACATCCGTCTATGATCGCCGCTTCATCTAACTCTCTTGGAATCCCTCTTATAAATTGAATCAATAAGAAAATAAAGAACGGCTGTCCGCCTAAAAAGGCAGGAACGACGAGGGGATAAAACGTATTTACCCATCCTACGTTATGGAATAAAATATATTGAGGAATGAGTGTAATCTGCACGGGGAGCATGACCGTTGCCATTAAACATGCAAACAGCACTGCTTTAAATTTAAAATTAATTCTCGCAAACCCGTAAGCAACTAAACTAGCAGAACACACCGTTCCGATAACAACGAGCCCTGTTACAATCGCTGAATTCCTAAAATAAACATCAAATCCTGTACGTCCAAATCCTTCCCAGCCACGGCTATAATTTCCCCACTGCCATTCTCCTGGAAGAAGAGAAGCTGCATTGCCGAAAATTTCTGTTTCAGGTTTTAACGAACTCATAACCATCCAAAGGATCGGATAGATCATGACAAATCCAAATAAAATAACAAACGTATAATACACAATATCTGAGAGGGTTCGTTTCTTTTTCACTAATTAACGCCCTCCTTCCGACTCATAAAACACCCAACGACTTGACGACTTGAACAACAACAGTGTAATCGCAGCAATAATAAGTAAAAGTATCCAGGCCATTGCTGACGCATATCCCATTCTTAAATATTCAAAAGCCGTTTCATACAAATAAAGAGCATAGAAAAGTGTTGAATCCATCGGACCACCCTGAGTAATTAAATAAGCCTGTGTAAAAATCATGAACCCGCCAATCGTCTGCATAATCAGATTAAAGAAAATAACTGGTGTCAGCATCGGGATCGTGATCTTAAAGAATGTCTGTAATTTATTGGCGCCATCCACACTGGCTGCTTCATATAATTCAGTTGGTATTTGCCTTAACCCAGCTAAAAAGATAATCATCGGGGAACCAAACTGCCAAACAACAAGGAGAATGAGTACTGTCAAAGCCGTATCTGGATTCCCTATCCAATTCATCCCTTCTAAACCGAGCGTCGTCAATATGTCGTTGATTGCCCCATTTCGCCCAAAAATAATTCGCCATACAACCGCAATAGCGACACTTCCTCCGATAATAGAAGGAATGTAGTAAATCGTTGTAAAAAAGCCTGTTCCTTTTCTGCCTGTGTTAAAGAGCATCGCTAATGCCAAAGCAAAAATAAGCTTTAGCGGTGTGGACACAAACACAAAAATAAGGGTAACCGTTAATGACTGTCTAAATCTAGGGTCATTCGTTAAGATGTTAATATAGTTATCAAAACCAATCCAATTTGGGCTTGATAGTAAATCATAATCAGTGAAAGATAAATAAAACGAAGCTACAATCGGCCCTAGTATTAAAAAGAAAAATCCTATTAACCACGGCGATATAATCGCATAACCTGTTAAGCTTTCCTTTAACGCCTTTTTCCTTTCCATCTTTTTACGCTCTGCATCAGGAGAAGGAAGCTTAGGGCTAGTTATATCGGTTTCTGTCTTTGCCATATATCAGCGCCTCCTATGTTTCAGCAGGCCATTATGAATGGCCTGCTGTACCGATCGTTCTATTGTAAGATTGCCCCTGCTTCCTGTATGAATTGCTGAGCAGCTTCTTCAGGCGTTACTTGATCATATTTCAATGCTTCAACAACACGTTGAAAAGACCCACGTACTTCAGATTCCCCTGGAGGAGAAAGAGGATCTGCCGGACTTGTATAACCTTCTACCAGTTCTAAAAATTCAAACGTTTCTGCTGTAGCACCGTCTACTATGTCAGATAGGTGATCGCGAACAACTGATGATACCGGAACACCTCGATCTGCTTGTAAAATCTCATTTGCCTCAATATTATTTGTGAAGAAGTCAATAAACGCAGCTGCGGCTTCCTGCTGTTCAGAATGAGCAGAGATGGAAAATGACATACTAGGACGTATCCAGTTTCCGTATTCACCGCCTTCTAGGTGAGGCATTAAATTAAGACCGAGGTCCATTTCTGATGATTGCTGTTGCCCAATAATTTGATTACTTGCAGCCATACTTGCAGCTGCAGAACCTTCGCCTACCATTGAATCCCCGCCATCAATATAATCCATCATCACATCATGGGGAGGAGCCACGTGATTATTAACCATCGTTTGAATAAGGTCAAAAAAATCAACTAATACATCTTCTTCAAATCCTAAACCATCACCTGTTTCATTGAAGACAGATTGACCATTTTGCCGGGCATAAACGAAAAACATCTCAAACTCCGAATTGGCTAAATCAAATCCAAAAAATTCGTCATCTGTAGCTGATTGAATGTCTTCTAGGGCATGAATCAAATCATCATACGTATAACCAGGCTCTAACTCAATCCCATATTCATTAAGCACCTCTCTGTTTTCAATAATACCTAGTGCATTAGCACCGATAGAAATAGCCATCACAAAACCATCTTCTGTGACATTCAAATCTTGGTAAACCTCATCCACATCGTCTAAATTAATAAGCCCCTCATCCACGAACGGTTGTAAATCAACAATTAAATCACGGCTGCTATATTCCATTAGACGGGAGTTATCCATATTTATAACATCTGGTAGATTGTTACCTGCCGCCTGTGTGCTTAATCTCTCCCAGTAACCATCCCAACCTGTATATTCAGGTTCAACTGTTATATGAGGGTATTCTTCTTCAAATAAATCAATAGCTTCAAGTGTCATGTCATGACGTTCCTGTCCACCCCACCAGGCAACACGTATGGTAACATCTCCATCACTATCTGTCTGACCATTATTAGATGGTGATGTGCCATCGTCGCCATTTGATCCATTACTCGTCGTATTATCATTACCGGCACATGCTGTTACCACAATCATCAAGCCAATAAGCAACATACTCATGAGCCATCTTTTCTGAGATGTATCTTTCATCCGCTTAAATCCCCCTTCGAAACTATAATGTAAGTGCTTACATTTAATTATAGTAGTAATATTTCAATGATGATAGCTAAGAAACGTTAAATCACTTTTGAAAAACAACAATTTTTTTTAAAACAAAGAAAATGTAACAGTAGGTGGTTATCGTTTTTGTCTCTTAACGTGAGGAGGTTATACGGAGTAAATGAAAAAACACCTGATGCTGATCACCCCACATTAAAGCATCACACCATACTAACTAAGTATTTATATGATTATCATCGATATGGGGAAGTAATCCTGAAAGTGAGGTTTCCTTCATTGCCATTACCACTAGCTTAGCTATCTCAGAAGCGCCTTTTTCTGTGAAATGAGTATTGTCCTCTGCTCCTTCAGGGAATCCTTTATAGACACCGGGGTTCAGCCACATAAAAAGTTCTTTGGAAGCTTCATTGCCTAGTTGCTCTATCATGTGTTTACTTATCTTACCTAACGAAATAAGAGGAATACCGTCTTCTTTACTAACGCGATACATACTCTTTTCATAACGACTGTGTGTATTTTGCAAAGTGCCGTCTCTATTAAACGTTCGTCTTTGTACAGGCGTTATCAGTAGAGGGAAAGCCCCTTTTTCCAATGCTACTTGAATATATTGACGTAAATAAAATGGATATGACGTATCTGGGTCTGTACCTCTCTCATCTGTTTTTTCATCGTTGTGCCCAAACTGAATGAAAAGGTAATCACCTTTTTTTAACTCCTTCTCTATCGCGTTAAGACGTCCTTCTTCAATAAAACTTTTCGAACTTCTACCTGATTTAGCTGCATTTACAACAGCGATAGTCGGGTGTAAAAATAGTGGTAACATCTGTCCCCATCCTGAATAAGGATACCTTGCAGCTGGCTGTTCCGTTACTGTTGAATCTCCAGCAAGGTAAATGACAGGCATAGTCGGTTCACTCTCTATTGTCAGCCTAACAAGGCGCTCTAAATGTGGCAAAACAGCCATCATAAATAGCCGATTTTCTACTCGTAAGGCTACCTCATATACCATTTCCTTTTCTTCTAACTTTCGTTTCACTAAACGTTGACCTTCATTAAATATAACCGTTATATCCTGTGGTTCCCCTGCTTCAAAGTATAACGTGACACTATATTGCCCTTTCGGAACCTCCGTGAAAAAAGAATATCCACTATCCATACTGTAGTGTCCAGGCAGGGAGAAAGCCTCCGTACCTGTTTCGATAAACGCCTCTACAAGTGGCGTCGTTATCCAACCATAAGATTGATGAAGATCCTTCTCACTTAGTAAAGTCATAACATCTTCTTTCATTTCATACCCTTTTTTAAAACAATAAGCTAATTGCTGCCTCATAGTGTCGTAAGCCCCTTTATTTAATTTGTTGCCCCCCTTGTTCATTCTGAAGTAGAGAGGCCACACAATATGGTTTATTCTCTTTCGCTGATTTCCATACTGCTTCACCTATTGCGATCGACCATGCACCTGCTTCAGCGCCGGCTAAAATATCATACGCTCTGTTAGGGTTTTCACCTAAAAATAAATCCTCCTGAATAAGTGGATCTCCACCTCCATGCCCGCCTTCAGACTGTACCACGTGGATCGTTTCTTTTCCTCCAAACAAAGGAAAATAATCAATTGTTTGCTCTGGGATCGGAAAAGGAACCCTGCTCGGCTCATGAAACTCAGTCGTCTCTATTCTCCCATGCGTACCATTTATGGCAAGCCTGTATCCCTCATACGGCAAAGAGAAATTAATAGAATAGCTCAACAGCGCACCACCTTTATATTTGACTGTCGCTGTATAAGTGTCCTCAATAGAAATGTCATTATCAAAAATACATTGATCTGGACGATAATCCGTATAATCAAAGTAAGCATCCTCAAAACTATTTGCCTGCAAATGATCATCTTTTACAGATACTGTGCCATTTGAACGGCTGAACCACCTTGTATAATACGGACAGGATGAGCGTTCATCACAGGTGGCACAGTACCTGCCAGTTTTGTTACTAGGGTTATGCTCGCCTTCCTCACCATAATAATTTAACGCCCCATAAGCAAAGACCTGCTCAGGGATCTGATCAAGCCACCAGTTAACTAGATCAAAGTGATGCGTGGATTTATGAATAGACAATCCTCCTGAATACTCTCTCTTTCGGTTCCAACGCTTAAAATAGCTCGCCCCATGATACGTATCAATGTACCAATTTAAATCGACCGACGTCACACGTCCTACTTTACCTGCTAATAGTAATTCTTTTATTTTTCGATGAAAAGCATTGTAGCGATAATTAAAGGTGACAAGCACATTTCCTTTGCTTTGTTTTTCAGCTTTCATGACCTTCGCTGCATCAGCTGCCGTTGTCACCATCGGTTTCTCAGTAATGACATTCAAACCATGCTTTAATCCTTTCACAATATAGTCCACGTGTGTATCGTCTCTCCCTGCTACAATAACCGTATTAGCATTAGTTTCATCGATCATCTGCTCGAACTGATCTGGTTGATAAACAGGAAGCTCACTTAAAGAAGGAAAACGTTCCTTACAGATAGCTAATCTTTTTACATCTTTATCAAGTAACCCCACAATCCTATTGCTCTCATAAAAACGATTAAGGCACGGTTCAATAAACATCCCCATACTTCTATTGCTCACGCCACAAATCACAATACGTTTATTCATATTGGCCCTCCTCCTATATAACGGCATTATTTTTTTAAAATGTTCGCCCTTAGCAAAACTTCCCCAAAAAGACAACGCTTTCATTTTCTCGCTTTTACTATAGCAAACATCCTTTAATTTACGTTGCTACCTATATAACCTTCGTAAAATAGAAAACGATTTGTTAGTTTTTAAAACGATAAGACCTTGTTAATGTAAGGCATTAACATTCTTAATATTACCTTAATCCGTGATGACATAATTTACTCTTTGTATCAAACCTCAAAATCTTATAATTTAACTTTGTAGAGTGAATAGTCGAATCCGTTGCTGGTGGACGCTTTCCGCGGACACGGCCTCAGCCTCCTCGACGTAAAAAATGCGTCTGTAGGGTCTTCAGCTCGCGCTGTTCCCGCTGGAGTCGCCACCATTCACTACTTCGAGTAAATAGAAAATTCTAAATGAAGTAGCCTAAAAGAAGAAAATGCCCCACTGAAGAAAAAAGTTATTCGTCGACGAGTGAAAACTGTGATTTAGAGCCTGAAAAATGATCACTTTATCAGGCTTATTAAGCAACTAAAACCAATACAAATTATATATAGAAGTTGATATGACAGGAATCTAGGAGACTCCTGCGGGATCAAAGGCAAGGGTGAGACCCCACAGACCGCAGGTCGAGGAGGCTCACCAGCCGCCCGCGGAAAGCGAGTAGATGGATGGCATATCAACACTTACTATCACGGATTCAGGATTATAAATACTAAAAGCTATTGAAACACTGTATCACAACCAATTAAATATCCTGTAGACGGAGGAAAATATAGTACAATGATGGCCGCACCAGCCCCATACTGGTACTATACATAATCGTCACCGTTCGGTCGTAACGTAAATGACACAGCGTTGCTATCCAAAAGCTGATAAAATAAACACATAAAGACATTGACAGAATAAGAAGCATAAAACGAACCTTCATTCAGTGGGAGTTATTTTAAATTGTTCACGAATGTTATCATACTAAACTGTCAAGCATAAACATCGTCCAATCATCGAATCGATCTCCTGCGATAAGTACCAACAAAGTCACACCTGCTATATGTTGGTTTCCATTGTTTGAAAGATAACATTAATTTGCCACCTCAACAGGTGTTATGTCTGAAAAAGCCCTCCTTTACAAAGAAACTTATAGTCATTACCGAAGTATAATGAAAACGCTATCTCAACTATTTAACGAAAGAGGTGAGCTTTATGAGTGTCACGATTAAAGATATAGCCAAAGTTGCTGGCGTTAGTTATTCCACTGTCTCTAAAGCCTTACGAAATAGCCCACTTGTTAAAGCACCGACAAAAAAACGTATAATGGCCATTGCCGACAATCTCGGTTATCATCCAAACGTTGCTGCTAGAAGTCTTGTATCTAAACGTTCGAATACAGTTGGCATTATTTGGCCCACTGTCGAAAGAGCGGCCCATGCAGCATTAATGACACAAATCAATGAGCACCTTGAAGAAAAAGGATATAAATCACTTATATCAATTAATAATATGTCTGACGCCATCACGACTTTTCAAAGTATCCAAGTAGATGCTATTTTAATTTTCTATGACCAAATGACAGACCAGGTCCCTTCAATTCCTGATGTGCCTGTCTTAGTTTATGGGAGCTCACACAATTCACCATTTCCTGTCATAGATGTTAACCGAAAAGGTGCTCTTTACTTGGCTGTTTCTCATTTAATTAAAGCGGGCCATTCACATATTGCATTCATCGGTGATTTATCAGGTATGGATCCATTACAAGAAGAAAAAGTGCTAGGTTTTAAAGAAGGGATGTTAGATGGAGCTGGTCACATTCCTCCTAACTTATTAATCAATTCTAATGGCATGACATACTATGATGGTTACAAAGCAGCTGAAGAGCTTCTTGCTGATTTCCCTTCCACCATCACCGCTATCATTAGTGGAAGCTTTGATCTAACAAAAGGAATCATTCGAGCTGTTCAGGAAGCAAATTTATTAATACCGGAAAATGTAACGATACTCAGCTATGATAATATCCCTCAAACAACAACGTTTGAAAGTCCTGTATCTGTTATCGGTGTCCCTCTAGAAAAAATAACGGATGCGATCGTAAACAGGCTAATAAATATGATGGAACATAAAAACATTCCTCCTTCAACGATCTTATCGCCTGAGTTAATAGAGGTAAAAGCTGAGATGCCTTCTTAATTTTTATGTTATTAAATTCATGCTTTAAGCCTTCCCTCTTCTCACTATTACACGCTTAGCCAGCACCCATTTTTTTAGGGGTACTGGCTCTTTTATTCAATCCACTTTTCCTCCAAGTATTTGCAATACTTCGAGCGAGAGCTCATGATAGTCTGAGTAAATAGGAATGACAGCTCCTATTCTCTCATTCATTTCAACCCCTAAATCTTCTATTACTGTCATTTGTTCTGATAATGGAAGAGCGTAGTATCGCCATTCACCAGTCTGTGGATCTTGTTTTTCATATGGATAATTTGGCGTAGGCTCTCCCTTACTTTCCACTATACTATCCAACGGCTGCAATCCATCAGGCATGACTCCTGCTTCAAGTAATACCTCATCAGCAATGATAAGATCTCCTTCATGGGAAGCAACTTCGATAAAAAATTTTTCTGTCATAGGCACGTGGAAAGTAACCGATAAACCATCCTCAGATAAATGATCCACATGCTCTAAAATCACTTTAGACACTTCTGCTTCACTCGTTTGCTTACTTAATTCCTTCGTGAAAAAAAGAATGTCAAACGTCTCTTCTCCGTTACCACAGCCTTGTAACACTATTATTGAACTGAGAATGAAGGTCCAACGTAGTTTGTTCATTCTATTCACCCTATTTTCATATTTACCGATAGTCTCAGGTTTTCTTAAGAAAAGAATGCATCAATGTCATGTCACCAGTTTACAGATGTTTATTATGAATTGATCTTAAACCACTTCTATCGATTTTTAGTTTTCAACAATCCAACTAATTCGTCTCTTCCACATTAATTAAGTAATCGTGTAACTGCACACTCGCTAAGACAAACGTCCCTACGCCATGTAAATCGTTCACACTCGTTTCGCGACTGACGTAATAATCATAAGTACCTATAGAAGTCCCTATGCATATTCCCTTTAAGCTGAGCACGCCATCTTTATTTACACTCACTTTATGATTTATAATTCCTTTATAGCCTTTTAACGCATACTCTGCATAGGAATTATCCACATATCCATGATTTACTGCTCGTAGAATAGTCAGAACGAACAAACTTGTACAAGAGGTTTCCAACCAATTATCTGCTTCTTTACCTTTAGGAACAATTTGATACCATAAGCCTGTTTCCTCATCTTGGAACTTAACGATATTCTTAACCAACTTCTGAATAACACCTTGTAATACGCCTATTTTCGGATGATTTTCTGGCAACCTTTCAACAATCATAGTTAAAGCCATACCGTACCATCCGAGAGCTCTTCCCCATATTTCTGGCGCATGATACCGTCCTTCTTCCGTCCAAGGTGTTCCCCCCCGTTCATCCCAACCATGAAAATAGAGCCCTGTTGTGTCATCTTTTGTGTGTGTTCTCATAAGCTCCTCTTGATGAAGAACTGTGTCCACGAGCTCTGGTTCATTAAAGGCTTCGGCATACATTAATAAGAAGGGCCCTGCCATGTACAAACCGTCTAACCACATTTGATACGGGTACTTATCTTTATGCCAAAAACCCCCTTCAGATGTGCGATTAATTGTGTTGATTAACTGTCGTAATTTCTTAGCAGCTATCGCATATTTCGCCTCTTTCGTTTGATTATAAATCGGGAACAGCAATTGCCCTGCTTGAATGGCGTCAAGCTCGTCTCTGGCAAAATAGACGTTCCCATTATCATCCACAAGACCGTCGACATACTCTTTCACATACTCATAATAAGTGTCATCTTGAGTGACTTTCCACACATCAATCATCCCACATAAAAACACACCTTGATGATAGTGCCAGCGCTTTTCAGGTGGTAACATGATCGGTTCATACGTATTCATAAGTGATTGACATGCTTGTTCTGCCCATTCTAAAGGTGTTTGATCGAGAAAAAACGTATTGTCCTCCATCCTAATTCTCCCTCTCTTCAGTTATCTAATCCGACATATTCAAACCAATCAAAATCAGCAGTATTTCGGTTTTCACCTGTGATATACATTCCAAGATAAGCACCCACAAATCCTCCAGCAAGATCACTGCTCAATACACGTCCATCCACTACATCACCGAGGGAAGACCACTCCTCCTCTTGATCAGCATAATAAAAATGGTACTGCTGGCCATAGGCTTCCACTTTAATATACGTCATGTGTGCTGGGGCTAATTCAATGGCCACTACGGTGTCTTCTCCAGCTTCCCGCCTTACCAACTGTAGATATGGCATCCCTCCTACTAAGAGCTTAGTCACTCGTATTTGATAATCCGTATTTTGCAACAAGACAAGCCCTGCCTCTTCACCCACTTTTTCTGGCGTATATGCCATTATTGTTCGGGCCATGAAGTTAATATGTTGTTGCCGCCGCCCTATAAATGCAGGATTCACTTCATCTGTAATGACGTCACCCTTTGCTTTTAATCTTAAAAAACCCGGTCTTTCTTCTAATGACCAAAAATCGCCTCTAGGAGTCCTTATAAAATTCCATTGATAAGACAATTCATTTTTATTAAAATGATCGCAAACAGGGGCTACGTGACACCTTTTTTGTTCAAGATTTGGAAACGGCATTTCCAGTTCAACAATGCCTTTACCTGGATTAACCACAGGCCAATTATCTTCCCATACGAAAGGGACTAAAAACGTTTCCCTTCCTAAATTCCGATGTGATCCACCATATGGCCGTGTACCGAGACAGACCATCCACCAATCTCCCTTTTGGGTGTCGACGATATCTGCATGTCCGATGTTCGTAATAGGGTAATCTCTACCTAAATGCCGATGGGTTAAAATAGGATTCGTTTTACAGACCTCATATGGTCCAGTAATATTTTTACTCCTTGCCATCGTAACAGAGTGAGTAAATCCAGTACCTCCTTCTGCTATCATAAGGTAATAATAACTAAATAATTTGTATAGATGGGGAGCTTCTTGTGCATGATTTTGCTTCATTGCCCCATCCCATAAACTCATTTTCTCACCGATTAAATCGCCCTTTTGTAGATCTACTTCTTGCAGCCAAATTTCCATATGTTTTGGATAGTCTTGACCTGTGGGGGGCCGGCGATTACCTGTATAATAGACTTTTCCGTCATCATCAAAAAATAAAGAAGGGTCGATACCTGGGGCATCCGTAAGCCAATAAGGGTCAGACCATGGTCCTGCAGGATCAGTGGCCGTGACATAAAAGTTTTTCCGTGCGCCTGTCTGACTGACGACAAAGGTCGTGATCATATAGAATGTCCCTTCGTGATAGCGGAGTGTAGGGGCATAAATCCCTCTTGAACAAGGTGTTCCGTCTAAATTAAGCTGAGAAGGGCGATCAAGCACATGGCCTATCTGACACCAGTTAACAAGATCCATACTATGAAAGATAGGGACACCAGGATAATAATTAAATGAAGAGGTTACAAGATAGTAATCATCCTGAACGCGACAAATAGAGGGGTCTGGATAGAACCCGGGAAGAACCGGATTTCGGTAGGTAGTCATAATAACGGCTCCCTATTTCTTTGACTTTTACCATCATGAATCAGATGATCAGCCTCATAATAACTATCACGTAACATACTAGCTTGATTTCCGCCTACGTATAATTCATTTTCGCCTTGGGACACGATGACAGGTGTCCCTTCATGAATTGACGGCATTGTTAAGTCATTTAGAGTGACATTTGTACCGTGATTAACTTTAAAAGCAGGCCCTTGCCTCGTCGTGACACTTACATCATGAAGGTGCAGGCCATTTACATACTTTGCGACTATCCCATCTCCAGCCATCCTAACAGACTCCTTCACCATATCAGGCTCTCCGCCTTTTTCTTCCTCATCGTCTGTCATACGAATGTGGACATGACTTATCCTGACATCAGCAACTGGCTTTTCTGGCAAACCATAAATAAACGCAGCAGCAGCTCTTGCTCTATCAACAGTAATATGACTTAGATAAATATGTTCAATAACCGGTGTCTTCTCTGTTATAGGTATCGCTTCTTCTTTTTGCAGTAACTCGTCGTGCTCATCGATACCGTATTTATAAAACATATTAATAGCTACTGGACAAAAGACATCATTCATCATAATATTCGTTGCAAGAATGTGCCTAATGTAACCTCCTCTAGCTCGGTTTGTTTTCAGCCTAATACCACGATCTGTTCCATTAAAGACACAATTTGAAATCGTCACATGCTGAATCCCACCTGAATTTTCACTGCCCATTACAACGCCTCCATGTCCACGAGCCATCGTACAATTTGTAACAGTCACGTATTCAGTCGGTCTGCCAATCCTTCGTCCCGTTTCATCAATGCCTGATTTTAAACAGAGGCAATCATCTCCAACATCAAATTGACAGTCACTTACTCTTACATAACGACATGAATCAATATCACACCCGTCTCCATTAGGTGTATCTGCTGGGTTTTCGAACGTGAGACCTCGAATCGTGACATTTTCGCAGTAAACAAGATGAGTATTCCAAAAAGGAGAGTGTCTAACCGTAACCCCTTCTAATGTGATATTTTTACACTCATAGAATTGAAGAAGTGGAGGACGAAGGAACTGACTCTCCCATTCTAAAACATTCGTTTTTAAATCCGGTAATAACGCGTGATTTAAAGCTCTTAAACGATGCGTTGTCTCATCATGATATGAACATCCACGTTTCAGGTCATTGGCAACCTTCCACCACGACTCACCTTGACCATCTAACACGCCTTCCCCTTTAACAGTGACATTCGTTAAATTCTCTCCAAACAAAAGAGGTGAGAAAGCATAACAGTCATAACCCGACCATCGTGTTCTGATAGGGGGATATCGTGAGAAATCATCTGTAAACAAAATAACTGAACCAGCTTCTAAATATAATGTTAAATGGCTAACGAGATGGATTGGGCCTGTTACATATTCTCCGCTTGGCACATAAACAGTCCCGCCTTTTTCCTCGCACTCGCTAATCGCTGCTTTAAAAGCGTTGGAATTATCTGTTACACCATCCGCCACAGCTCCATAATCAACGATATTATATATCAACGTCTATACACACCCTTTCACGTATTAAGTAAATCTTGACGCAATGGGGTAAAAGCATCGCGTAACGTATTATCTTCTAATGCTGTCACACCATGCTCAGTATGACTAGGAATCACAACAGACTGACCAGCGTGAATCCTTAACGTCTCGCCATCAATATGAAACGCTACTTTACCTTTAAGGCAGTATGAGATCTGCTCATGAGGATGGCTGTGTGATTCTCCAATTCCTCCTGCTTTAAAGGCTACTTCCATAAGCATTAAATGTTCTCCTGGCGGATGAATTTGCCACTTCACTTCTGAAGATATCGTTTACCAACCGTCCTTTGCCGTCAACACCTAACACTACGAATCTGTCACCTTATCCTTTTACAGAACCAAGCAATGCTCCTTTTGCAAAATATTTCTGTAAGAACGGATAAACGAGTAAAACAGGAATGGTTGCGACGACGATCGTTGCCATTTTGACTGTTTGCTCTGGCGGTGGAATATCTGTATAAGCTGCACCGTCATAATTCAAACCACTTGCTAACACAACGATTTGTCTAAGTAATACTTGAACTGGCCACTTAGATGAATCACTAATATAAAGAATGGCATGCATGTAAGTGTTCCAATACGTCACAGCGTAGAACAGTGAAATCGTCGCAATAGCAGGCTTTGAGCACGGAATAACAATTCGAAATAAGATACCAAAATCATTACAGCCATCAATTTTAGCTGATTCTTCTAGGCCATCTGGTAGGTTTTGAAAGAAACTTCTCAATATAATCATATTAAATGCATTTATCGATACTGGAATAATAAGCGCTAATAAAGAGTTCATTAATCCTGTTTGTTGAACAACGAGGAACGTTGGAATCATCCCACCATTAAATAGCATCGTGAAGATAACGAAAAATGTAATATAACGTCGGCCTACTAGATCTCTTCTAGATAAACCGTAGCCCATTAATGTTGACATAAGCATACTCCACATCGTGCCTCCTAATGTTACGGCAATCGATACACCCATCGCTTTTAAAATCGTATCTGTAGAAAAGATATAGCGATACGCATCAAAGCTCCATGTTGTAGGGAATAATACAAATTTTTTCGCTGCTAATTCGGCGCTTGTCGTAAAGGATGCTGCAATAACATGTAAAAATGGGAGAACGGTAATGAGCGCAATGATGCCCAATAAAATAGCATTGGTAATATTAAATAATTTGCTGCCTAATGAACGATCTTCTACCATCGTCAGTCACCTCCTAAGTTAATAAACACCTTCTTCGCCAAACTTTTTAGCGAGTCTATTGGCAAAAATGATTAAAATCAAGCCAACTATTCCTTTAAAAAATCCGACTGCCGTACTATAGCTAAATTGTCCTTGTCTCAAACCTGCAGTGTACACATACGTGTCAAAAATCTCTCCTACTTCACGGTTTGAAGCATTCAGTAGCAAGTAAACATGTTCAAATCCAAGCTCAAGTACATCGCCAATTTTTAAGATTAAAAGAATGACAATCACGCTTTTAATTGCTGGAAGTGTAATGTGCCACATTTGTCTAATTCGATTCGCCCCATCCATACGAGCCGCTTCATATAATTGTGGATCAACTGCAGAGATGGCTGCTAAGAAGATAATTGTTCCCCAGCCAGCTTCTCGCCAAATGACTTGTAATATATACATGGGGCGGAACCACGAGTCATTCATAAGGAAGTTGATCGGTTGAAAGCCAAAGTACTCAAGCATACCGTTTACAATACCCCCATCTAACGTTAAGACGACAAAGCTTACTGACACAATAACCACCCAAGACATAAAATGTGGGATATAAATGAGCGTTTGAATTGTTCGTTTATACATATGATGTCTCACTTCGTTTAACATAAGAGCCAGAATAATAGGAATCGGGAAATATATAAATAGTTGAAGGCCAAACAACACAAGTGTGTTTCGGAAAATCATCCAAAAATCCGATCCGGTAAACAACCTATGGAAATGCTCGAAGCCAACCCACTCACTACCGGTAATCCCTAAATACGGCTGATAATTTTGGAACGCAATCACGAGACCATACATCGGAATATATTTGTAAATAAAGAAATAAATAAATCCTGGTAAAATCATTAAGTAAATGAGTTTATTTTTCTTAATATTTTTCCATATTTCTTTTTTTCTAGCAGAGCGTATTTGTGACTTTGTCAACGTCTCTACCTGCCCTTGTAACTGAGGCTCCATACTCGTTCACCCTTTCTCTTTTATCAGTCTGTGTGATCCTCTTTCACTTTACTTACTTCAAGCTCTCTATATAAAAAGCGTACGTTTCCTCATAAGTAACGTCTATAATCATCTTTATCTGTGCATAAATTTCTCTCCCTATATAGTAGAAGGGAGCCAGAATCTAAGCTGATGATTATGTGTGCTAGTCTCCTGTTAACGATTAAGCTCCCAATCTGAGAACACCTTCTTAAAAGTGGCATTTACCAGTTCATCGTCAGTTAATTTTTTCATCCAACGTACCACTAAATTTTTCAATTTCTTAAGGCTGTGAACAGCGAGTACGTATATTTTCAAAGGAGTGAATGTCTTATTACTACATATTTACTTCTTAGAAATCAGCAGAAAAAAAGTGCCTCCGTTATGGCTGTGTTTAAACAACCTAATGGAGGCACTTTTATTATGATCTTATTATTTTTGTTCGGCGTATGACGTATTAAACTCAGCCATTATCGCGTCACCACCCTCGTTTCTCCATCGCTCGATTGTATTATTAAAATCGTCTTCATCCATTTGTCCTAAAATATATTGATATGTGGCATCGTCAATTAATTGCTGCAGACGGTCACCATTTGTAATATATGTTTCACTATCAAGTGTTATAGATGGATCATGAATCAAATAATTGTTATTATCAATAATTAATTCATCCGCTTCTGCTTTCACGTCATATTCCGCCACCATCTCATACCTACCGTTCGATTCTGGCTCACCTACTTCGAGCGAGAGGAACGGTCTTACTTGCGTGTCGACTAGGTTCCGGTTTTCTTCTATAATTCGAATACCATCGCCCTCAACTTCATAGTGTGTTCCTTCCACTCCCCAAACGAGTAAGTTAGCTACTTCTGGCGTCATTAAGTCATCATAAAAACCAAGAACTTTTCGTAATTCATCTTCTGTTTCAATCGCTGATTTCGGGAACATCATCACACTCCCAAAACCAGGAATAGCCCAAATACCATACTCTCCGTCCGGTCCTTCGATATAATTGGTAACGGCTAATTCAATGTCAGGGTTAGTGGCAGAGGCATCATTATAAAGACTGAGAACATCTCCCATTGAGCCAACATAAACCCCAGCTCTGCCGCTAGTAAATTGTGCGATTTGATCGTCTTTACTCGTCACAGGAAAATCCTGATTCATATAGCCATTCGAATGAATGTCTTTCATGTAATCGAGTGTCTCCATGTATTCGTCGAACATAAATTCCGGCAATAATTCACCGTCTTCTTCTCCCCAGGAATTCGGTGTTCCGAACCATGATGCAATCGTTTTGAAAGACCCATATACAAGATCACTTCTATCAGTCATTCCGATCGTATCATCTTGGCCGGTACCATTCGGGTCATCTTCAGTAAACGCACGCACCATCTCATAAAACTCATCTGTATTTGTGGGCTCATCAATTCCTAAATTATCAGCCCAATCTTTTCGATAAATAATACCTTGTCGTGATAAAGGACGCCCTTGGTAAATAGCATAAAGCTTTCCATCAACACGTGTATTGTCTAAAATGTCAGGATTAAGGTTATTAAGGTTTTCAAACTCTTCAAGGTAAGGCTCTATCTCCCAAAACTCCCCTGCTCTCATAGCGTCTTTAAATTGATTGAACATATCGAAACCCATAGGTACGACCATCGGTAACGTCCCTGTAGCAAAAGCTGTGTTTAAACGCTCCTCATAGTTCCCATCAGGTACCCATTGGATATTAAGAACGGTGTTCGTCTTTTCTTCAAGTAGTTCTTTTAGCAAGTTATCAGGCGTTTCAGGTGTGTGTAAATTAGCCATCATCTCAATTTCGAAAGGTTCCCCATTATCGGATGTATGATTGCCGGAGCCTTCATTGGAATTACTTTGAGAGACATTTTCATTTCCACCGCAGGCAGCCAGTATTAACAGAGACGTTGCAGTCATGCCGCAGAGAGAAAGAATTTTTTTAACAGTGAACATAAAATTAACCTCCCATTATAAAAAAATTATTAGCAAACCTTGACCGTTTGATTGCGACCAACTAAATACGTGATAACTCACAAGTAAAATGACAGCGGTTACATAATTTGTGTAGTGTTTAGGATGAGACAACTCGGTGATAGTTAATGTCTTCCGTTTCCCCCTCCTTATTTTATGAGAACTCATAATAACAACGTTGTTTCCTCATCAATTCTAAAATACACGAACGTATAATGTATATAATCACTAACTCATACACATCTTCTCCCTCGTACTGCTTAGCGCCGTTATCCCTCCATCTGATCTAGTGATTATCCGTTTTACGATGTCATATTCGCCCAGATTCTGAGCAAAAGTCTTGGCATCTCTTTCATAGACATACTCCTGAATTTTTCCTCCCTTTCTCAAATCCAATAACTACTCACCTTTATATAATTTTCAAAACATTAAAGACTCGCCTTAGAGGCGAGCCCAAGCATCAGCAATTCCCCACTGCTTGATATTGTTTAAGTCTGGCCACTGTTAATTGTTTTGAGAGACTTTAAGAGACACGACTATACTCTTTTCTATATTGACCTGGCGTCATATTTTCTAACTTTTTAAACGATCTAATGAAATTTTGTGAATTTTTATATTGAAGCTTATCAGCAATTTCTTTTACCGTCATGTTTGTTTCAATTAACCACTGTTTAGCCTTTTTGAAACGATACTTTGCTAAATACTCACTAAATGTGTAATTTGTCTCCTGTTTAAAGACGCTACTTAAGTAATTGGCATTGTAATGCATTTTTTCTGCGTATTCTTCTAATGTAATGTTTGTATCATAATGTTTATGAATTAAATCCATCATTTTTTCAGAGATATTTTGAAACTGAGATTCACGCCGTTTACTAAAAATCTCAATGAGTGGACAGATCAGCTTTGTTTTAAACCACTTCTCTATATCCTCTTTCATGTGAATCGTTAGAAGTTCTTCATACAATGCGTCATATTCAACGTCAATTTCTTGAAAACTAATACTATTCTCCTGTTTGATAAGTAATAGATTATTAAGGAGACGCATCATTGAAATATGGTACTCTCGGGGTGAATACGTGTCTTTAAACACTTTACTCATCCATGCTTTCAGATGTGCCAGTGCTTTCGTTTTATCCGCAACTTTAATAGCTAATATTAATTCTTCTTCTGCCCTTTGAGGATATTCATAAATTAAAGTATGTTTCCCAGAATTTATTGTTTCATAATGAACGATAACACCTTTTCCTAATGTAATTCGATGCTTTAGAGCTTCGAGCCCTTCTTGGTAAGCTCTTGAAGCATCTAACAACTTAACAAACGGCAGACTAATGCCAATACTAACTGTAATATACAAGCATGTTTCAATATTATCTTGCAGTTGTTCAGTTAACTTGTAAATGGTTGAATTCATTTGTATATCAGACTCTTCTTCAGTAAAGCCTATAAGGATAACTAAGGATTTGTTCACCCACACGACAGGTAAATGATCGATTCCCCGTACAGATTCTTCTGCTACATTCATCATAGCAAAGGAAAGTAATTCCCTGTCCGCTGCTTCATATACTGATTCTTCCATGCAATCTAACTTGATTGTGAGGACAACATGCCGACGCCACTTAGCCGTCATATCGTTAAGATTAAAATACGCTAATTTTTCCTCTAGGTCAGATGGTTTTATAATGCCTTGATAGAGACGATTCATAAATAAAACTTTCACTTGCTTTTTATGCTCTAGAAGTTCTACTTCCATCGTCGTTTTTGATGAAAATAAATGTGTCACTTGGTTCTCTAACAACGTTAAATCATCCGTTTCATTTTTCCTTAATGTTGGAAGATGATATTCAATTTGTCGCATTACTCGCTGTAGCGGTGAATAAAGACGTCGACTTATAATAAAAACCGTAATAAGTGACATAACAATCATAAGTGACGTAACCAAAATGGTCATCCAACCGATACTTTTAGATTCTGCTGTTAACTCATTAATAGACATTATCGATAAGTAAGTCCAGTCGTTAAAATCGGAGGTGTGATAAGTAATAGTGTAGGGTTCATCATGTATGGTCGTATTAAATTGACCTGTTTTTTCTTCTTCAAAGGGCGTTAGCGAGGATACATAATTGCTATTTAATAATGATTGTCCGATCATTTCTTCATCAGGGTGAACGATGATATCAAATTCATGATTTACAATCATAAATTCTTCTGAGGAATTGTCAGAAAAAATCATGTCTGCGATTGTACAGGTAGGGATGTTTGCAAAAGCTAAGCCAAATTTATTACTTTGGAAGGTAGGTAGTTTTTTGACTAAGCTTAAAGAATAAGTACAACTTCCACTAGAAATAGGTTCTTCAAATACTTCATGCTCTAGCAACTCCCAAGAGGAGTTATTTGGCATGTCTAAAAAAGATATGTATAATGCTGAATCTGGATGTTCATCCAACCTGCTTATTCCACGATTATTCATGAGCCAATCCCTTTCAAAATTAAGGATTGTAATATCCTCTACCCGTGTCTCCATAGATTGTAAATTAACTAATTCTTTACGTAAATCTCGATGAATTTGAAAATCTTCAGCGATCATTGATCGACGTAAAGAATGCTCCATTACAGCAGAATCAATAATTCTATTAAGCGTGAAATTAACAGTCGTTAAAATTTGCTCAACATTGGAATTAACCTGTTGCATAGATTGTATTTTTTCTTCATTAACTTTTTCTTGGATTTCATTTGTTGATTGGACATAGGAAAACGTGCCAATAAAAACAACCGGTACAATACTTATTAAGCAGCCAAAGATAATTAGTTTCATTAGAAAGCTCTTATTTTTCACTTTTTCACCCCCGGTTAATTCCAGTGAAACTTTTGCTTAGTGACTGATACTGTGGCGGACGAAGGAGTAATGTTTACGCTTACAATATTGCGTATTCATAGATTATTGACTATTAGCATGACGTGTCTTCCTGATGTAAGAGGATTAGGAGTAGGTGGGACGTTTTCAAACGTTGTTATTAACATTATAAAATAACTTACCAAAGATATACAGATAAAATCATATATTAATTATGGCAAATTTCAAACGTTATCATTTCCTCAGAACTTCAGTCATTTTTACCCGATGTAAAGCTTTGCTGTGATACCCTGTGTTTACATCCAATTGTATTTTAACTAGTTATTTCATTGCTTTAACTCTGTTAGCTCATAATCCGTACTTGAGCTTTATCACAGATAACGGTCTGAAAAACACCCGCCTCAAAATAGAGAGCATAAAAAATATATTTAGGCGGGAGCTCACGGACACTAATATCCTGATTCACTCAACGGCCAATCAGTGTGAGAAGTACGAAAATGCCCAATGATTGAAGGTCGTTATATTAAATAGACAAGTTACTTTGCTAAAGTCCACGAACGACATTGAATGAAATGAGGGATTAATATGGAAATGTCAGGTTTGATGGGTGGATTTCTTCGAATTAGTGAATGGATCATGCGGCTTGCTTACGCTAATTTAGTTTGGCTCTTATTCACCTTGATGGGAGGCATTATTTTAGGTATTTTCCCAGCAACGATTGCTTTATTTACTGTAACGAGAAAATGGCTTAGAGGTGAACCAGATACCCCTGTTTTTGCTACATTTTTTAAAACGTTCAAACAAGAATTTTTAAAAGGCAATTTATTCGCTTTGATTTTTGTTGCTATCGCTTATGTGCTCTTTATTGATTTACAGTATTTATCGATTGTAACCGGACATCTTTACAGTTTTCTTTTCTTTTTCTTTGTGCTTGTAGCACTTTTATTCGTTATTTTATTTATGTATTTCTTCCCTGTTTATGTCCATTTTCAATTACCCTTTATTCATTATTTAAAATATGCTTTACTAATAGGCATGACAAACCTTCATCTGACAATTGGAACCGGTATCATTCTTGCCCTCTTGTATTATTTATTTATGCTTATCCCAGGATTAGTTCCTTTTTTCTCTATAAGTATTCCGACTTATGTGATGATGTGGTCCGCTAGTACTGCCTTTAAATTATTAGAGCGGAAAAGGGAGAAAATATTAGCTAAGGAAGCTTTACTACAAGCTGAGTGAATAATATAAAGCTTTATCTTAACAAATAGGCTACGTATGGCTTCTTTCTCAAATAAAATATCAGAAATGAAAAGCCTATTCCTTAGAGTGGATAGTCTTTAAAGAGCAATAATCATACTTAAAAAGTGAAAGACGGGAAACCTCGTCTTTCACTTTTTTAGGTTCTTTACTCTTCCAATGTAAAATATCTTAGCACAGCTAGAATACTTTAGTTTCCGTAAAAATATCATCTTTCTTTAGATTATGGTTCGTCACGTGGTTTAAACAAAATTTTGGCTCATCAGTGGTCGTCACGCTCGTACTTAGAAGTGACAGTTGATCACAATATAAAGCTGTTATACCATGTTTAGTATGAAATTTTGAGTGTGTGAAAGTGATATCCTGTAACGGCATTTCAGGTAAGCCTGTCATAGAAATCGCCTGATCAGCTCCAGCACACGTAAGCCGCTTCATATGTATATGGCGAAACTGAGGTGTTTCTTCTGAGATTGGCTTCCACCGTATGTTTTCATCCTCAGTTTTTTCATAAAACATATGAAAAATGACTGCTTCATGCTTGATATTAACCATATGAATATCTGAAATTGAAATATTCTCTACTATGCCTCCCCGTCCTCGGCAGCTCTTAAATCTTAACCCAGTATCTGTCCCCATAAATAAGCAGTTAGTCACTGACACGCGTCTAACACCCCCTGACATTTCACTTCCTATAACAAAACCTCCATGACCATGGTAAACCGTACACCCTTTAATTCGGATGTCTTCACTTGGCATAGCCGCTTTTCGTCCAGCTTCATCTTTACCTGATTTCACACAAATAGCGTCATCTCCAACGTCAAAAGTGCTATCCTCCACACTTACATAACGACATGATTCTATATCGAGTCCATCACCATTTTGTGCATACCATGGATTTCTAACTTGAATCCCTTTAATTGTGACATGCGTGCACATATAAGGGTGGATATTCCAAGCTGGGGAATTCTGAAAGGTAACACCTTCAATTAAAATAATGTTGCAACGTCTAAAACTAACTAAATTTGGGCGTAAAAACTCTTTGTAAGGTTCATAAGCAGATAATGAAAATTCCTTGCGATCTTTTAGATTTTTAACAGCTTGTTTCCCTGCTAATGCCGCTTTTGTTGGCCACCAAATATCATCAGCTTCTTCTACCACCCCGCCACTATCCACTAACTGGCTCCATTGTTTACACGTCACTTTATATTTTTTCACAGGGCGCCATGCCTCTCCCGCTCCATCAATCACTCCTTCACCAGTAATCGCAATATCAGTCATATCCTCACCATCAAGAGGTGATTGACAACGAACGGCCGGTTCTCCTTCAAAGCTTGAGATAATGAGAGGATAATCTGTGTAATCACGGCTGAAAACAATCACAGCCCCTTTTTGAAGATGGAGCTCCATATGGCTCGTGAAACGGATAGGACCTGTGAGCCAAATCCCCTTTGGTACTATTAACCTCCCACCACCGTTATTATAAATAGCCTCCACCGCTTCCACAAATGCTTGCGTATTTAAGGTGTGCCCATTTCCTTGTCCACCGAAATCGGTAATGGAGATGTTATAGTCCGGTATAGTCGGAAGATGAATAGTGAAATTGCCGTCTTTAGCTTCTCCCATAATAGTTTCCCCCTTGTTGAAATTTGCTGTTCAAGCAAAGTATACCGAGCAACTCCCATGACAGAGTGATCACAGCGAAATACGGTGACTCACGAAGGATAAAACGAACCTGCAATCAGTAGAGTTGAGTGTATCAGGACTTTAACGTCTGTTATCCCCCGCCTAAATAGATTTTCTATGCATTCTATTTGAAGGGAGTTTTTCGGACGGTTATCTGTGATTAAAAAGAAGAGGTTCCTTCTTCATAATAGAATTGATTAGTCATATATCAAATAATTTCTTTTACTCGCCCTTCTTCTTTTCTTTAGTTTGCTCTACTAAAGAAGTTGGTGTGATATGACAAAGGTACATTAATATTTGAAAGTAACGTTGGCCTATTTCTCATCAGTAAGGTTAGATGTTACTCGCTATGACAACCGTATTTCGCCTTATTTCCTTAAATATCCTGGCCGTCACGTCCAGAGAATATACTTATTTTAATTAGTTAGACCGTTGTCTCTTTATTCAATAAATTCGTTACCGCTTCCTTCATCCCTTTTTCTCTTATGCTATGGAGTTGATAAGTGACTCCCTCATGTAATTCCGACACAGCTGTTAAATCTCGTCCCCATATTTGCTCACTTTTTAATACGGCTTCCACCAATTCTTCAAGGGACAGAGTCTTGCTCGCAATTTTTCCCCAAAGACTTGTCAACATGTCCAGTACGTCCCGATTTTCAAGAATACTGTACATCTCATCTCCCCTTTTGCCAAACCATCTTCCCTCTTTTTGATGATCCGGGCGATAAAAAGCAATAATAGCTGCGAGGGAAAAGACCATTGTCTGTGGCAAACGTCCGTATCGATCATAAAATGATAAAAGCGATGGCAAAATTCGCGAATGATACTTAAATAGCGCATTCATTCCTATATCGGTTAAATAATGTTTGTTAAATGGATTTAAGAACCGTTCTTTAATGTCTTCTACAAAATCTTTCTTCACACTCTCTGTCATGTTGACTGTTGGTAATAATTCATTAAAGCTGCGCTGAACATAGTCAGCTAATTTTTCCTCTTCCATAACATCAAGAACTGTATCAGCTCCATAAAGGTAACCTGTTGCAAACATCATCGTGTGAGGGGCATTTAATAGCCTTACCTTTAATTCTCTGTGTGGCACAACACCCCCCCACTTTATATTCAACCCTGCCCGATGAAACGGCAGAATGTGTTTCACATGATCAGGGGCATCCACCGCAAACATATGATAAGGTTCACCAACAGTTATTAAGTTATCTTTATAACCTAGCGCCTGTTCATATTCTTCGACTGCGTCCTTCGGATAACCCGTGACTATTCGGTCTACAAGTGTATTGCAGAATGAATTGTTATTTTTCACCCAATCTTTGAACGCCTCTGACAACTCCCAGTCCTCCGCTTTTCTTAATACAAGTTCTTTCAATTTGTCACCATTTTGCTCAATTAATTCGCATGGGATAATGGCAAGACCACAATCGGTTTTATTAGCAAATGATTCATACCGATGATGAAGAAACATTGTTAATTTCCCGGGAAATGACTCAGGAACATTTCCAGCCCTCGGATACCCCTCATCACTATAGGTAATGCCTGCTTCTGTTGTATTTGAGAAAATAACTTCAAGATCTGGTGATTCGGCAGCTTCCATTAAAACTGCCCACTCGTCTATGGCATGTATCGTTCGAGAAATTGACGACACAATCTCTTTTTTATCAATGACTTTTCCTTTTTGTCGTCCACGAAGCACGACTGTATATAAATAATCCTGTTCCTTTAGCATATCAATCACTTCACTACCTGCCACATGTGATTGTACAATCGCCACTTTCCCATTAAATAATTGCTGTTTGTTTAATTCATGAATCAACCAATCTATGAATCCTCTTAAAAAGTTACCTCCACCGAACTGTATCGCTTTCTCGGGTAAATCAGGTAGATGATCATGGATAACATCTGCAGACATATCATTCATAGTTAAAGATTTATTTAACTGTTTCAAAATAGCCACCCCTTTTGAAATATAAGCGAATAAGTTACAAAATAACACCGTCTTTAAAAATTGAAATTTCCTTGAAGCCAAATTGCTCATTTCTGGCCTTTACCGTTCCAGAAGCAATATCTAACATATAATCGAAAAATTCATCAGTCAGTTCCTGCTTATTTTTTCCGCTAATCATTTGTCCTGCATCAAAGTCGATCCATTTCTCTTTTTTCTCTGCTAAAGCTGTGTTAGTTGATACCTTTATAGTCGGTACTGGACCGCCAAACGGTGTACCTCTGCCAGTCGTAAAAATAACGATATGAGCTCCTGAAGCTGCAAGTGCTGTAACGGAAACTAAATCGTTTCCTGGCCCTTGTAAAAGGGTCAACCCTTTTTGTGACAACCTTTCGCCATACGGTAAAACGTCTGTCACTTCGGCAAAGCCCCCTTTTTGCACATTCCCGAGAGATTTTTCTTCGAGCGTCGTGATACCGCCTTCTTTATTACCTGGAGAAGGGTTTTCATACACATTTTGACCATGCTTGAGAAAATAATCTTTAAAATCATTAATTAAATCAACAATTTTATTAAAGACGACTTCATCCTTCGCCCGCTCCATAAGAATTTTTTCTGCGCCAAACATTTCAGGTACTTCTGTTAAAACTGTTGTGCCCCCATGAGTAATTAGTTTGTCAGAGAATGCGCCTAATAATGGATTACCTGTTATGCCTGAAAAGCCGTCAGATCCTCCACATTTTAGCCCGACCTTTAATTCCGAAACAGATATATCCTCGCGATCAAATGTTTTAGCGTAACCTACTAGCCCTTCAACTAAATCAAGTGCTTCACTAATTTCATCACCACTTTCTTGCACTGCGATAAATTTGACACGTTCTTCATCATAATCGCCGAGAACCTTTTTAAATTCAGCAATATGATTGTTCTCACAGCCAAGGCCCATGACTAAAATGGCAGCAGCATTTGGGTGCATCACGAGATTCCGCAAGATTTTTTGCGTGTTATGCAGGTCATCCCCCAGTTGTGAGCAGCCAAAGAGATGCGGGTAATGATAGATCCCATCGAGTCGCTCATCTCTGTACATGTCATTTGCTGTTTTCGCAACAATTTCAGCCGTTTTATTAATACAGCCTACTGTATTGATAATCCAAATTTCATTTCTAATACCCACTTCACCGTTTTTTCTCCGATAGCCTCTAAATGTTCTTTCCGAATTTCTGTCAACATTCAGAGGTGATTTTTTGGGGTCGTACTCATAAGAAAGGGTACCCTCCAGATTGGTTTTGACATTATGGGTATGAACCCACTCACCTGGTAAAATGTCTTCTTTTGCACTCCCTATCGGATAGCCATATTTTGTGACATTATGATTTTTTTCGATTTTCGTGACAGCGATTTTATGCCCTGTACGGATTGTCTCTGTTACCTTTAAAGGGCCAGTACTGAGATCAATTGTTTCTCCTTCCTTAAACTCTCTTAGGGCAACTATGACATTATCTGATTTATGAACTTGTAAATAATGTTCTTTCATCGTGTCCCTCCTTGAAATTGAACTTACACTTTTTTAAACAGATGTGGTGGTTCTTTGTTATGAGAAAGGAGCATATCTTTGTCGAATTGATTCAATATACCTTTTCGATTTACCCATCTCTTCTGGCCGACATTCTTCCAAAATAATCGGAACATCGGGCTTCGTTTTTTCCAACAGGTTAAGATATCTATCATAATTCATTTCACCCTGCCCTGCTGGGAATACAAGTAACTCTCCTGTCTCGCTGAATTTTCGATCCTTTGCATGGGCGGCGATAATTCGGTCACCTAATAAGTCAAAAGCTTCTGCTATCACATCATCTTGACTGGAAAAGTTCTCTTTTGTCATAAGGTTACCTGGATCAATGACGACTCCTATATGGGAAGATTTTACGTCATCTATAAGTGCTTTAAGTTGAGAGGCTGTTCCTGCTAAGTGGCCATTCGCCGCTTCTAATCCTAAAAAGACACCCCACTTTTCTGCTTCTTTCGCCAAATCAGCTACTGAACGTACAAGAATCTTCCAATCTTCTTTATGAGAGGGACTAGTGGGCTTTCCTACTTCAGTAGCTACCATCGGAGCACCAAAAAACCTGGCATGACGAATACATTCTTTGTATCTTTCAAGTGTCACTTCCCGGGCTTCAGCATCTCTTTCAAACAGATGTAAGTAACAAGCTAAAACAGAGATCGAAACACCGTGCTTAGCAAATTCATCTGCTATCTTCTTTGCCAATGCGGGGGACAACACTCTCTGTTCAGAGAAAGGATAGTTGTCAATCGCCTTCCATAAAGCGAGCTGAATATTAGTAAACCCGTATGCCCCAACTTGAGTTGCGAGCTTTTCGTAAGGCTGCTTTCCAAAAAGATGCGCTAAAACGCCTACTGACATAAGCTATCTCCTCTCTAATGATTGTTTGGTAGAATGTTATCTATGAAAGATTAAAATATCTTTCTGCGTTATTAAAGCAAATGCCCTGTACAATTTCTCCTAACAGCTTATAATCCTCAGGCACCTCTCCTGCTTCCATCCATTGACCTAGCAAGTTGCACAAGATGCGCCGGAAATACTCATGTCTGGTATATGAAAGAAAGCTACGTGAATCTGTCAACATACCGACAAACGTACTTAACAATCCTGTATTAGCTAAATCTGTTAATTGCCTTATCATTCCGTCCTTTTGATCATTGAACCACCAGCCTGATCCAAATTGAATTTTTCCTTTACAACTGCCCTTTTGAAAGTTACCGATTGCAGTTGCAATAACCATGTTATGAGCTGGGTTTAAATTATAGACAATTGTTTTAGGCAGTTCATCTGACTTTTCCAATTCGTTAAAATAACCATTTAACGCCTTACCAAGATGGAAATCGTAGATCGAATCATAGCCAGTATCAGGACCTAACTTCCCAAACATTCGTTCATTATTGTTCCTTATAGCGCCTAAATGTAATTGCATCACCCAATCGAGAGAATCGTACAATCTGCCTAAGAAAATCATTATAAATGTCTCATACTTATCTGCTTCAGTGGCAGTGACGGTGTCCCCATTCATCTTTTTAAGGAATACGGCATTCGCCTCTTCTTCAGTACATGGAGATGAAGGCAGTGTGGCAATCCCGTGATCGGATGCTCGACAGCCTGCTTCATGAAAAAATTTTGCTCGTGACGTAATAGCCCTCATAAGACCGGCAACATCTGTTATGGATATATTCGCAACGTCACCAAGTCTTTCAATATACTTTACAAACGTGTCTTTTTGAATATCTATTACGTTATCAGGCCTAAATGTTGGCCTCACCTTCACATTAAAATGTGAGGCATCACGAATAGCGTTGTGGAAGGTCAATGAATCTATCGGATCATCTGTCGTAAAGATGGCTTTTACGTTCGATCGTTCTATAATGTTCCGAGCACTGAAATTTGAGCTCGCTAACTGGGTGTTGCAATGCTCCCATATCTTAGGGGCCGACGCACTGTTTAGTAACTCATCGGTGTCAAAATACCTTTTCAGCTCTAAATGAGTCCAATGATAAAGCGGGTTTCCAATCGTATAAGGTACCGTTTTTGACCATGCTTTAAATTTCTCTTCATCAGAAGCATCGCCTGTTATGAAACGTTCATCTACACCGTAAGTTCGCATAGCTCGCCACTTATAGTGATCCCCATGCAACCAAATTTCTGCCATGTTCGCATATGAATGATCCTCCGCTATTTCTTGAGGACTTAAATGACAATGAAAATCAAAAATTGGCATCTCTTTCGCAAAGTCATGGTAAAGTTTTTGTGCTGGCTTCGTATTAAGCATAAAATCGTCATGAATAAAGGCTCGCATCGTTAATCACTCCTTGTTAAATCCCTTAAATAACAACGTTGTTATTTTAAGGGTGGCTCTTAAATAGTACCTCTTAGAAAAAGCCATTCGGTCATTCTAAACCAGTCGTCTTATTCATCTGAGCTTCCTCTGTTCTTAACACCTTTATCTTCTTAGCGAGTCGTGTACTGGTCACCAGTGATGAGACTATTAATCTCTTGTAATGTTGGAGACCCTTCCCAATCACCTTTAAACTGTGTAGCGAGTGCTCCCATAGCCGCCGCCCGTTTTGCAGCTTGTGACACAGATCGCCTTAATGTGACGATATTAAAAGGATCTTCTTCATCAAGCAGTACAGAAAGCAGACCTGCACAAAACGCATCTCCTGCCCCAACTGTGTCCACAATATGATTGACACGGTACGCTGGTTCTCTATGAAACTCGTTACCGAATCGCATATAGGCGCCTTCTGAACCTAATTTCATTGCCACCATTTGTGCTCCTAAATGTTGACACGCTTTAGCATAATCGACGTCATTAGCTCTTTCACCTACTAAAAGTTTTACTTCATCAATTCCAGGGATGAACAGATCACATAACGCCACCATTGGCAGGAGGGTCTCTCTAGCCTCATCTTCACGCCATAATTTTTTGCGAATATTTGGATCAAAGGAAATAGTCAAACCTTGTTCTTTTGCTTGTTTCATAGCTTCCGATACCATCTCAGCTGTCTGCAAACCTAAAGCAGGGGTGATGCCAGTGACATGCAAATGCTTTGCGCCAAGAAACCAGCTACTGCTTATATCTTCTTTCGAGAAATAGCTTGCTGCTGAATTCTTGCGATAATAATATACATTCGGATCTCCATAACCCTTTGACTCTTTGAAAAAAACGGCCGTCGGGTGCTGATCATCCGTTATAACGTGAGACACATCAACCCCTTCTCCTGCAAGCGTGGATAAAATCATCTTTCCAAATGGATCATCGCCTAATCTACTAATCCAACGTGATGTCTTACCAAGCCGCGATAAAGCGAGAGCCACATTGGATTCTGCACCGCCAACCGAGCTGGCAAAAAGAGAGGCATATGGAATCGTCCCTTCTGGGGATGGTTGAAATAAAACCATACTCTCACCAATGGTAACGACATCAACGCTTCGTAAGGCTGTCATGGGCTAGACCTCCATTCACCAATTCTGTATACTTCTTGGCCATCGCTGTCATTTGCGAAAATTCCCCTTTAGCGATCAACGTGTTATTAACAAGATTGCTTCCCAATCCTGCTGCTACAGCTCCTTGAGAAAAATAATGATTCATATTATTCAAGGTGACACCACCTGTTACCATCATCGGAATATGTGGCAGTGGTCCACGAATATTTTTTATATAGTCGTCGCCTACTGCTCCGATGGGAAAGACTTTAACGGCTGAGGCTCCCAGTTCAAACGCTCTTACAATTTCTGTCGGTGTAAGTGTGCCAGGCCAAACGTCTACATCACACGCCCCCCCGTACTCAATAACTGCTTCGTCCAAGTTAGGAGATACGAGATAAGTAGCGCCAGCAGCCACAGCTTCTTTCGCCATTTGCACATTCAACACAGTTCCTGCACCAACAATTAACTCTCCATCAAAGTGATCATTCAAATCCTCGATTAATTGTAAAGCGTTATCTGTATTTAACGTGACTTCTAAAAATGTTATTCCGCCATCTTTAAGCGCTCGTGCTGTTGCCTCACCATCCTTATAGGCTATCCCACGAATGATTGCTACAAGCTTCTTCTTTTTTAGCTCATCAACTAAATGTGTCATCGTCTAACCTCTTTTTAGTATATTTTGTTTGTAAAGCGCTTACATACAAGCTATTAAAATCGTACCCAGCGACAGAGAGTGACTAGGTACGATAAACAACATTACTTTAAATCTTCCATTTTTACAAAATCCATATCTTTAAATGTATAGTTTTCACCAGCCATCGCCCAAATGAACGTATAGTTATTTGTTCCGACACCTGAATGAATTGACCAAGGGGGAGAAAGTATCGCCTGCTCGTTTTTAACTAGTAAATGACGTGTTTCTTTCGGCTCTCCCATAAAATGAAATACCCGTGATTCTTCATCCATATCAAAATATAAATAAACTTCCATACGCCGATCGTGCACATGGGCAGGCATTGTGTTCCACATGTTATTTGGCTCTAATAGCGTCATACCCATCATTAACTGGCAGCTTTGAATACCTTCCCCGTGTATATATTTATAAATGGTGCGATTGTTAGATTCAGCGTCTGATCCAAGCTTTGTTGGCTGTGCCTCTTTAATCGGTAAAACTTGAGTCGGGTATTCCTTATGCGCATTCGCTGAAACGATATATAACTTAGCGGGTGAGGAGGGATCATCACTATGGAATGTCACGTCTTTTTTTCCGAGACCGACATACAAACAATCTCGTTTGTTCAATGGATAATCTTCCCCGTCAACCGTTACCTTACCTTTGTCTCCAATATTGACAATCCCTATTTCTCTACGTTCGAGAAAGTAATCTGTTCTTAAAGCGTCACCTGCATCCAATTTTAATCCTTCCGTAGTTGGCATGACACCACCAACAATAACCCGATCATAATGGGAATAAACCATGTTAACCTCGCCCTTAACAAACAAGCTTTCAATTAAGAAATCATCTCGTAGTTTCTCAGTTGTATACGCCTTCATATCTTCTGGATTTGTAGCATACCTAATCTCCAATTATATATTCCCCTTCCTTTTGAAAATGAGTACCTTTTAAGTTCGTTTTTGTTCGTTACAGTTTGATTATAACAAGACTAAAATTGTTTTACAATGAATTATGTAAAAAATAACGAGCTGTTCACTATTTGGAAAACAACATAGAGAAAGAGTCATCAGCCCATTAGTAAACAATTGATCATGGCGCTTTTTACTAATGACTTTTGACTCGATTACCTTATAATTTCACACTATCATTCTCTCATTAAGACATCTGATAACCACGTAAATGCCTTCTCACCGCACACTTCATGTCCACCATTAAAAAAGTGACTTGTAAAATTGTTTCCTACTCTTTCCTTCTCGTAGATTTGCGTTAAATATGACACCGCTCTCTTAACCCCTTTTTCAGGAAATAAATGATCTTTTCTGCCTGCTTCCACGTGAAGATATCGTGGGCACAGCGCGGCAAGGAGTTTGGCGTTCTTCTCCCTCTGATTGATAGCTGAGTCAATCAGGACATTAGCATCCGTTAGCTCCTACCTACATAGATTTAACCGCTCTCTATTTTGAGACAGGCGTTTTACGGACGGTTATCTGTGATAAAACTCTTAAAATCGGTATAACCGTCTATCAGGCCAGTAAGATAAAATATACTTGTTATCATTAACCTTATCGTATGTTACAGTGGAAAGTGAGAGGAGGCAATATGACTGAAATCAATGTTTTTCTTGATGATTACAGAACTTGCCCGCCAGACTATTTATTAGTTGAAACGATTGATGAGTGTTTAGACACCTTACAACAGAATGAAGTGAACCATCTGTCTCTTGATCACGATTTGGAAAACAAGCATCGAAACGGATTCATGCTTGTTGAGATGATGGTAAGCCAGCAGTTATTGGCAAAATCAATTACAATACATTCCGCCAACGCAAGCGGAGGAAAAGCAATGTACTACTTCTTAAAACAAGCCCAAGCAAATTCCCAAATCCCCCCTACTATTCTTATTAAACTACGCCCTCTTCCTTTACGTTAACTTCCTAATCATGTTTTCTGCTAGATTGCCCGCTCATACTAGTTCATTTTGAGACAGATAGAAAGCGTAAAAGCCTGAACTGACGGTCATCATCTAGAAGTTCAGGCTATTTTGTTTTGTATGCTTATTGAGGCGTTTAGAGTTCATAATTTAGCAGCCCCATCATTTCACCAAATAAAAAAAGTATTTAAAAGTTGGATCACTTCTAAATACCTAACAATTATATAACATTAGTAAAGCTTTTTTTCATAGCTTTCTTTTAATAATTCAGACATATCGTTTTCAGTCAGTGTGTTATCTTTTACATGATCTTTTAATATTTGGGCGGCAGAGGGTCTATCTTTATTATTAAGCCATGAATCTGGCTTCCAAAGAGAGGAACGTATGAACGCTTTGGCGCAGTGAATAAAGCATTCCTCAACTTTCACTCCGATACCTAGGGAGGGGATATTATCATTCACAGCCATTTCAGTTAATAATCTCTCATCAGTCGTGACACACGCCTTTCCGTTTACTCTTAATGTTTCTCCAAGGCCAGGTATCATAAACAGCAAGCCGATGTGAGTATTTTCCATAATATTTGTTAAAGAATCACCCCGGCGATTTCCTGGTCTTTCAGGAATAACAAGATGATGATCATCTATTACATGAACAAAGCCTGGCTGATCACCCCGTGGTGAAGCATCACATGCCCCGCTGTTATTAGCCGTTGATATGATGACAAATGGTGATAATGCCAAAAACGACCGACAATGATGATCTAAATAGGACACGACTTTTTGATTCGCTACTTTACTAGGTGTTCCTATCACATTTCTTAGTTCTTCTTCTGTCGCAACAATTTTTTCAAACGGCCACTCACTCAACAGCTTCTCCCTCTTTTCTTTTTATCATCCACAAACTAAAAAATTAACAACCATAATTATGACAAACTTCGTCAATCTCATGTGCCATTAAAACCATTTTATCATACCTATTTTTAAAGAATAATCAATGAGATAAAACCATCTCTAAACAGAAAGGTGTGATGAAAAATCTGCTTAAATGATAGTGATTGTTCCAAGTAGATACGTGGAACAAACCAGTTGTAAGACTGATTTAAAACGCCGAAACGAAAATTACCCTTTTTCTCTAGGAAACGGGCTTATCACCTGTATATAAAGACTGAGGTCGATAAATCCGGTTGTCGTTCGCTTGTTCAATGACATGTGCTGTCCACCCAGCTACACGCGCCGCTGTAAACGTAGGTGTAAAGAGACTATTAGGCATAGATACAGCACGAAGTACCGCTGCCGCATAAAATTCTACATTTGTATAAAGCTTTCTTCCTGGCTTATATTCCTCTAACAGACGGATCGCTGTTTCTTCTACATGTGCTGCTAAATCAAGCCAAGTATCTTCAGCCGTTAAGTCTCTTGTGACTTCTTTCAATGCTTCTGCTCGTGGATCTTTCGTCTTATAAATACGGTGGCCAAAGCCCATCAATTTTTCACCATTCTCCAATCGTTGTCTAAGCCATTTTTCCGCATTTTCTTTCATACCTACTGACTCAAGCATGGAAGTTACTTCCGTGGGTGCTCCGCCATGAAGGGGTCCTTTCATCGTGCCGATAGCGCCTGTTACGGCAGATACCATATCAGATTGACTTGAGGTGACAACACGTGATGTGAAAGTAGACGCATTCATACCATGCTCCATCGTTAGTACAAAATAAGCGTCTAATGCCTTAACATGTGCTTTGGAAGGTTCATTACCAGTAAGCATGTATAAATAATTTGCAACATGATCCAAAGTAGGGTGAGGTGCTATCATGTCTTTTCCCTCAAGTACTCGCTGTCTCATCGCAATCATCACCGGTATTACGGCTGTTAAATGAATGGCCTCTGTCACAGATGGGGGCCACGCTCGTTCTTTATCTCCCATTGCAGATACACACGTCCGAATCACACTCATCATGGATGTTTCTAATGGAAGCAACTGTATGATCTTCTTCACATAATCCGGTAGCTGTCGGCCATTTCTAAATTCCTGCTTGATTTTATCTAATTTATTTTTATCCGGTAGATCCCCATACCACAGAAGATAACAGGCGGATTCAAACCCTTCGTTGATTGCCAACTCCTTCGCATGGTGTCCCCTGTAAATAAGTTCCCCCTGTTCCCCATCAATATAACTTATAGCTGTTTCGGCTGCTACAACGCCTTCTAATCCTTTTCTCACCTTATTTTCCATTTTATTCACCTCGAATTAGTCGTTATACTTACGATACAGCAGCATTTACATTAATAAAATTAAATAATTATTGTATAATTGATTATATTTCATAATTAATAGAATCGGGGAGAACGCAATGAATATCACATGGCTCCGTACTTTTCTAATTGCCGCTGAATATGAGAATTTTTACAAAACGTCAGAAGTGCTCTTTTTATCGCAGCCTACCGTCACTGTTCATATAAGAAAACTTGAAAAAGAGTTAGGCATTCCTTTGTTTATGAAAAAAGGAAGGAATGTCAGACTCACATCCTACGGTCGAGAATTTTTAAACCATGCACAAGCTATTATGGCTAATGTGGACGAAGGGATTGACCATATTGAGAAGTTACGGCAAGGTTATAATAAAACTTTGACTATTGCAGTTTCACCTTTGATTGCCTCCACATATCTCCCTTTTTGGATGAAACAGTTTTTAAAAACAAATCGTCATGTGGAAATTGATGTGCACGTTCTTGAGTCTCACTTAATCGCTGAAGAAGTGGATAAAGGTAAGGCGGATATCGGCTTGTCACGCCAAGAGTCTCGTAGATCTGGTCTTATTTGTGAAAAAGTATATGAAGAACCTGTCAAAATAGTTGCTCCCTATGCTTTAGATAAATTTCCGCTAGCTTCTTCTGTTACACTAGAGGAAATAATAAATACCTATGTTTTGTTAACACATAACCATCCTGGGTACTGGGACCCCGTTCTTTTGGAATTGAAAAATGCTTACAGACAGGTCCGCACGATGAAAGTTTCACAAGTGTCGATAACAAAGCGATTTATTGAAGAAGGCATCGGATTTTCGATTTTGCCGCACTCTACACTCACAAGAGAGTTAGCTGAACAGAGAATTCGCGAGGTCACATCCTCCACTATCACGTTGCCATTAGCAGCAACCTATTATATCCAAAAATTTGAAACCGATATAACCAACCGTTTTATTCAAACATTGAAACAGCTTATTTAACCACAGCCCATCAAAAGACATAGGCCGAGTCTGGAGACACACTTTAAATAAATTACTTGTATCCTTTCTCTATAATCAAAGAACCTCACTATATTGGTCTTTAAGTACTCTTTAGCATGCTAATAAAAACAAGAGTCTTAATTATAGTTATAAAAATGTTTGAAACTGTTTACAAATGATTGTTTTTGTTCGTATAATGAACTATACTTTTTAGTGGAGGAAACTGATATGCTCTCTATTGAACGTCATGAACGCATTTTAAATGAACTTGATAAACATTCTATTGTGAAAGTTTCTGAACTAAGCGACTTACTTCAAGTGACAGAGAAAACGGTCCGCATCGATTTAGAAACATTAGAACAAAGAGGAATGCTAAAACGCATCCATGGTGGTGCCACACTAGCTGAAGGGGAAAACCATCTCTTACCTATTAAAAAAAGACAACTGGAGCATGGAGATAGTAAACACGCGATTGCAAATGAAGCGTTAAAACATGTGGAAGAAAATGATACGTTGCTTATTGATGGTGGGAGTACAACACAAGCTTTTGCTAGTTTATTAGGTGACTTTCCTGTTACTGTGATGACAAACGACATAAAACTTGCATACACCCTTCTTGACAAAGAACGTGTTCAGCTCATCATGGCTGGTGGTACTCGAATCGGTACTTCGGGTTCCCTTTTTGGTTCCGAAGCATCTAGTATGCTTAAAAAAATTCGCGTGAATAAAATCTTTTTCGGAACGACAGGTATTTCAATAGAAAACGGCTTAACTGTATTTAACGGCCTTCATGCAGATTGGAAAAAAGAAGCGTTAACGTGCTCTGACCATATAATTCTTCTAAGTGATTCTACAAAGTTTCAGAAAGATGCTTTAATTCAATTTGCTACTATGGACGATATTAGCCACATTATTACCGATAAAGCCCTTGATGATCAACTTTATGAAAAAATTAGAAACGAGGGCAGATCAATTGTAAGGGTGTAAACCATTCAGCGTAAGAACATCTCTCATGGGAAATAGCGTTAATAATCATCACCCACGACTCTCTATTGAGTAGTCGTTTTTTTGCTGTTCCCTGCTAGTTCCCTCCGCTCATTTTTTCACATAAAATCTTGGTTTAACTTGTTCACTTTTATATCCATACGACTAGACCCTATTGATTCCCCCGTGGGAGTCACCACTATTCACTGCGATCCTTTATCGTTTGTTTGCCATCGATCTATTTTTTGCGTTGAAGATTTAATCGTGACATTCATTTATCAATAAAAAAGGGGTACCCCTTAAGCACTTATTAAGCGCCTTTTGGTACACCCTTGTTGTAAAATAATTCATCTCAAAAAAATTACATTCCAATAGCCCATTCGTTCAGATCATATTCCGTTAGAAGACGACTCTACTCAAATAAGAAAGATGTTATGCATACCCGATCGTTGTCATTAAGGCCAGCGCCTTTTGAGATGAATCTAGTCGGCTGTATTGGATAATAACTGGTCTGTCAGAGGTGATTTCCAATGCATAAGGAACACCGACAGGAATACGTCTATTCTCACTGTTATGAAGGCTATTTGTCCGAATATGTTTCGTTCTGCGACCTGGAATCGTCTCACTTACTTTGTCTAACGGTTCTCTATCTTCAAAATAAATGGTCATGGACAAGTGAGCAGGTTCAGAGTGACAATTTAAGACGCAGATCGCTTCATGACTTTCCACCTCTCCTGAACTTTGTTCCGGAATATAACCATCTGGAATAAACCAATGTTTTTTCCCTTTCGATTCCATTCCACCGCCTCCTATCTCCTAATTAAATAAATGTTAGTTCTGTAAAAAACGACTTAAACAGTGCCCACTCTAGGAGTGACCACCTTTCATTGCATTTTTTCAAATGCTCATGTGCTCATTCGCGTTGAAAATTCAATTGTGACATTCAGTCAGATTTCTGAAATGTGCTAATTTACCTCGTATACGCTGCTGGTACTCCACCATCCACTGTTAGCATACAACCTGTGGTTTTTGCCGATTTAGACGAGGCTAAAAATATGATGGCTTCTGCTATGTCTGTTGGCAAAATGTTCACCTTCAATGTCGTCCGTTTGCGGTAATGCTCTTCTAAGTCATTCGGGTCTATTCCATAAGCTTCAGCCCTCTCATGACGCCAATCAGAATTCCAAATGGCAGAGCCTTGTAAAACGGCGTCTGGAAGAACTGAGTTCACTCGAATGCCATATTCGCCTCCTTCTGCAGCAATACAACGGGCGAGATGAGCCTCTAACGCTTTAACAGAACTGTATGCAGACGCATTTTTACCTGCATAAACCGAATTTTTCGAACCAATAAAAACCATACTTCCGCCTATTCCTTGTTCCTTCATCTGTTTAAAAGCCTCACGGGCTACAAGAAAATAGCCTGTACCAAGGACATTCATATTCAGTTCCCATTCTTTTAATGTTGTTTCCTCAAAGGGGCTGGAGGTGGCAAGACCAGCATTATTCACAATCGTATCGACACCACCATAAGTGAGTGCCACACGCTTATAAGCTGATCGAATCTCCTCTTCATTCGTCACATCCATTTTAAGTGCAATCGCTCGACCTTTACCGAAGACATTGTTCAAGTCATCTGCTACTTTTTGTGCACCCTCTAATTTTAAATCGGTGACTGCCACGTGTGCACCCTGTTCAGCAAACTTGCGGCACGTTTCACTGCCGATGCCACCTGCACCACCAGTCACAAGCACAACTTTGCGAGAAAATTCAGCTTCTGCTGGAGCAAGTGATAGCTTATAAAGCTCCAACGGCCAATACTCGATCTCATATGACTCGCTCTCATTTATAGATACAAAGTTTCCGAGAGTTGTAGCCCCAGCCATTACTTGAATCGCTCGAGAATAGAGGGCCCCGCTGACTTGAGCCATCGCTAAATTTTTCCCTGTATTAATCATGCCTAGACCAGGGATTAATATGACACGTGGTGAAGGTTCAAACATCGTATCCCCTTCATTTTTATTGCGCTCAAAGTAAGCTTTATAGGCGTCTTTATAGGCTTCAATACCGTTATTAATGAATTGTTTAAGAGATGTTACATCTTTTGTCGCAGGGTCCCAATCGAGATATAACGGTAGTCGTTTCGTGTGTACGAGATGGTCAGGACACGCCGCACCTATTTGAGATAATGTATCAGCGTCGTGGCTATTGATAAATTCAAGAATTTCCGGCTCATCCTTGTACGTTAAAATCATCGCCTCTTCTTCATAAACTTGTCCTCTTAAATAAGGCATAATCTCCGCTAAAATAGCTCGACGCTCTTCCCTAACCAATGTTGAATACTTTTCACCACCGAACAGGCACTTTCCATTTCGTTGCTTCTTAATGTATTCTTCCGCTTCATTAATGACAGCGATCGTTTTATCATAACTTTCTTTCGCTGTATCACCCCACACGACAAGGCCATGCTTTTCCATTAACACAAGATCTGCCCTAGGGTGATTTTTCACTCCTTCAGCAATCATCTTTGAAAGTGTAAAACCTGGTCTGACATAGGGCACCCAAACAAAGCGATCACCGAAAATCTCTCTTGCTATTTCTTTTCCATTATGAGCACAACAAATACTAATAATAGCGTCAGGATGTGTATGGTCCACATGCGGATACGGTAAAAAGGCATGAAGTAATGTTTCAATAGATGAACGGGGATGAGTACTGTCTATCATACAATGGGAAAGATATGAAACCATCTCCTCATCGGACATATGATCTCGTGCCATTAAAGGACGAATATCCGTTAAGTTTAAACCAGTAAAATTTTTATGTGACATCGTTGCTAAATCAGAGCCGCTTCCTTTTACCCACATAACATCAATCTCTCTGCCTCGAAAATCTTTCTCTACTGTTTTCAGTGATGTGTTTCCACCACCCCAGTTACAAATAGCCCTATCCGATCCAATAAGGTTTGAGCGATAAACAAGCTCGTCTAATCCAGGGGACAGTTCACGTGCGTCACTATCATTCCATAAATATTTGACCATAATAACCTCCGTTAACTATAGTAGTGGTTCTTTGTTTATTATAAGGGCAGTATTTTTTGTTTTCAATATTTTATATTTGTTTCAAAACAATTATTTGTTTTTCAAAAGTTATTGTTAGTTATTTTAGTGGCTAAGTTACATTTAAATGCGTATAATGAATACTATAAAATGACCCTTCAATCATTGGCGTTTTCATCCTTATCGCACTGATTGGAAGTTGAGTTAATCAGGACATTAGCGTTCGTTATTTCCCGCCTAAATAGCTTTAGCTCTGCTCTCTATTTTGAGCGCGAGTCTTACGAACGGTTATCTATGATAGATAAACTATACATAATGGAGAGATGAACGATGCGATCTTCAATAAACCTGTCTAGGGAATCAAAGGCCGATAAACGGCACAGCCAAATACTTCACCAATTACAAGAAAAGGAAAAAGTGAGAGTTTCCGAGTTAAGTGAACAACTGGATGTAACGGAAGAAACAATTAGACGTGACTTAGAAATACTTGAAGAGCAGAAACAGTTAATTCGTGTACGAGGCGGTGCCATTCCTAGACAAGTAGAAGGATTTGAAACACCTTCTCTTGAGCGAGAAAAGAAGTTTTTAGATGAGAAAAAAGCGATGGCAAAAGAGGCTGTTAAATTAGTAAATGAGGGTGAAATTATTGCGTTAGATGCCAGTACAACCAGTTTGCAGTTGGCAAAGGCCCTAGAAGATAAGCCCTTAACGGTCATTACCAACTCTATTCATGCCTCCATTGAATTAGCAAAGAAGAAGGCCATTACGGTGATGTTAACCGGCGGATATTTGCGACAAGAATCTATGTCTCTCGTAGGTTTCTCGTCTGATAAAATGATTAACGACTATCATATTGACACCTTTTTCATGTCATGTACTGCCGTTGACAGTGAGTGGGGTGTGAGTGACAGTCATGAGATGCAGGCACAAACAAAAAAAAGGATTGCCGAATTGTCGGAAAAAATCGTGTTATTAGTGGATCATAGCAAGCTCGAACAAAAATCTCTCGTCCGCTGGCTGCCTTTAGAAAATATTCATACGTTAATTACCTCTGCTGATCCGTCACATCAAGATTTTAAGCCTTATACACTACAAAACATTAAAACAATCAGCGTCTCAAAAACCTAAGTTACCTACTCCTTGTTGTTTAAAAACACCAAAGCCTGTCTAAGAGGTATATGAATCCCTCTTAGACAGGCTTTTACTTAATACAATAATTCCGGTCATACCATACTGATAATTGAAGCGTGATACCTACTTCTAAACAACCACCAGTTTATCCTTGTAAAAGGGATTCCCCACCGTCGATATAAAGCTCCGTACCTGTAATGTGCCCTGCCTTAGTCGAAGCTAGGAATTCTACGGCATCAACCACCTGATCAGCAGTAGCGCTGCCTTGCATGAGTGGCTGGCGCCCCCGTGGAAACGCTACTTGCATACTAATATTATCTACTTCAGGGTGCTTTCGCATCTGTTCCGTTATATGAGTGTCCACACTACCTGGACAAACAGCGTTCACGCGAATGCCAAACTGTCCTAACTCTAAGGCTGCCATTTTCATAAATGCTGTCTGACCAGCCTTAGCTGTGCTGTAACTACTAAATCCTGGTTGTGAGTAGACTCTGTTTCCGCTTACAGAGCTCGTCATAATAATAGAACCCCCATGGTTTTTCATCCATGGAATGGCATACTTCACCGTTAAAAAACAACCAGTTAAATCAACATCAATTGTTTTCTTCCAGTCTGCCACTGTCATGTGTTCAATAGGCGCCATCATCCCCCCAATACCAGCATTGGCAAAAACAATGTCCAACCTATCCCATAATGTTGTCGCCTTCTCAATAGCAGCTTGAACGTCACAGTTATCACTTATATCACAGGCAATCGGCAATATCTCCGTTCCATAAGACTGTAAGTCTTTCTCTGCTTCTTTAAGTCTCTGTTCATTTATATCAAGCATACAAACGTGAGCACCAGCTTGAGTGAATCTCTTGGCCGCTGCCAAACCAATACCTGATGCAGCGCCAGTTATGAGAACAACCTTACTGCTAAATTCCGTTGCTTCCATTCTCACATCTCCTTTACTAATAGCTTGACTCACCCTTATAATGCTTTAAGTTTACTATATTTAATCCACACTCTTAAAACACTTGTCACACATTTCACCAAGTACAACCCAGATCCTAAGTTTAGTTTAATACATTTAATATGGGATAGATGAGATCCATACGTCATCTCTCAATCAATTAAAAATAGGCAGGACAATGTCAAAAGTCATCTATTTGCACTCCCCTATTTATATGGGTATTCACTTCGTTTTCCTCTACTTCATTAACTGTAATATTAGGAAATTGGATGAGGTTTGCTTACATGTCACCTCTCATTGAATCTCCTCCAATGACTTGCTACTGGCTCATGAGTATCCGTTTATCAAGTTGTTAAAGCTTGGCGATTTAATTTGAATAGTGAGAGATCTATTTCTGTCTTGCCTTTTAAGATGTGTTGCGTTAGCTCATGGCCGATCCCGCTCGCAAATTTAAAGCCATGACCTGAAAACCCTGCTGCTATCAAGATACGATTATTGTTTGGATGTGTATCGATAATAAAATGTTCATCAGGTGTCATTGTGTACAAGCACGTAAGTCCTTTTTTCAAATGTCCTCCCGCTTCCGGCATCCACGTTTTTAAAAACTGGGAAAGAACAGCTTCATCTTCATCATACACCCCAAATTCTCTAACCATCTCATCTGGCTCTGTCACTTGGCCAAAATCGTGGCAGCCGACCTTAACTCCGCTTCCATCGATGCTAGGAAAACCATAAAAAATACCAGAAGGGGTGTGGGCTGAAAAACCTGGAAACCCTTCACAACTTCCAAACAATTGATCATTGGCTTCAAACCAGCCCACGACCTGCCTTTTCGGTTGCAGTGGGAGCATAAGATCAACGCCTTGGAGTAGCATTCTATTCCAAGCTCCTGCACAGATTATCACGTCATCAGCTATATAAGAGGTTTTGCTAGTTTGAATAGATACTTGCTCATCTCTCATCGTAACGTCTTTGACAGGGGTTTCAGTTAGAAGTTCTGCTCCCTCCTGTAAAGCTAGCTCTCGGTAAGTTTGAATACAATTTTCAACAAATAACACGCCTGCGTCAGGCTCATAGCAACCGATATATGGCCCTTCTTCTGGAAATTGAAGACCTGCCCAGCGCCTTTTCATCTCTGCTTCCGTTAATTTTTCAGCTTGTAAATGATGCGCTTTAGCACTCTCTAATGCTTCTTTTAGAAATGGCGTATCCACTGGGCCAAAGCTAAGTACACCTGTTTTCTGAAAAATTGGCAGCTCTGTCTGCTCTTGGAGATCATCCCAAAGCTGTTGAGATTTCAATGCAAGTGGCGTATATGCTCTCCCTTCCCCATAAGCATGACGAATTAACCGTGTTTCTCCACCGTGACTTCCCATCGTATGAGGCGGATCATGCGCATCAAGTAGCAGAACACGTTTTCCTTCTTTACTTAAAAAATAGCCTGCCGACATTCCTATCGATCCTGCTCCTACAATAATGACGTCATAATGTTTCATATTCATTGCCTCCAATTCACTTCGCACTCATACAGTCTACCCAATTAAATCTTTATGGTATATGCAACACTATGCCCGTTTTCCCCTAAAAAATTGTTCTTTCATCCATAAAAATAGTTCATATCCTCTAACATGCGAGACATATCAAACTGTATAATGGTCTTCACTCATATACCCAATAATGATTTTTCACAATCAGAATATTTCCTTAGCGTTAGCAGGCAAGTCTCTTAAGTGTCTAAGGTATTTCGTCATATTGTTATCATCCTCAACAGGATAGGAAAAATGGAAGTGATTAGCTACATCATGTGATAAAATTCGGAACAATTTACAAGCAATAAAAACTGATTGCCACATATTTTCATAGTCTGAATCAGAGTACGTGTTTATGTACATCTCCCAATATGATTCAGGAAGGTATTTCTTAAAGTATTTTCCCATTTTTCCTGTTGAAACTTGAAAATCATTCTCTATTCCAATCCACCAGTTGACCATCTCGTCCAAAGCAACCCTTGTTGTATATTCAAACATTAATTTTGAATAGGGTAGCTCATCACGCCGTATTCCTTTTGCAACATTTTGTAGACACCACCAAAAATTATTAGTGCAACTATCATATTGCCCCTCTGTTGGTTTATTAACGTGATAGTCGAGGTCCGAGGGTGGTGGTATAGAAGGTAAAATAGCATCTTTATCCAATAGTGGGATAGTGAGTTTATCTTCTCCATACTCTTCAAGCATTGCCTCAGCTGTTTGAATACGCAGATCAATCCGATTCCCGTCTGTAAATAACATCAAATAGGCGTATGTACGCTCAAAATTTGCATCCAGACCTTTGCCTTTTTCGAGTTTATCTGGTTCTTGTTTCATAAGTACATCCCCATATATCTCAATCCAGTGCTCATCTTTAATGAATGAAGACGTGTCCGTTACAACATATACAATATCGTAATCTTGAAAAATATCCTTTGGAACATTTGGATTCGTTCTTGATCCATTCATATAGACAGCTCTAATTCTTTCGTCGTTTTTGGCAACTGAAATTATTAATTCAAACATTTCTTGCTCATTCCTCATTCTCTTCACTCCTCTCACATCATGACCACATTAATTTATGAAAAACGGCAGTTTATGTATTCACTTTTATTGATTATTATTAGCCAACTATCAACGTGGACATTGACCATTCCCCTTACATCAGATAGCGCTTTGCTGACTTTCATAATAACGCCCCTTTTACATAATAACAACTGTTGTTCAAATCCCCCTCTTCTTTCACATTATTTCTTAAGTAGTAGGACATAAAAACGAGCTGCATCACTTACAGCCCGCGTATACGTTGCTCTTCGTTTGCTTCATATCAATACGCAAAATATCGTTATCCCTTATTGTAATTTCTCATGAATTTGTTTGAGATGGTGGTCATCATGCTTAATGAATATTTTAACAAAACTTTCTGCTGAGAATTTCCTTTTTCCCCCGCCAATAGTGAACCTTACACCTTTCCCGACTTTAGATAATTCTTCAGTAAGTTCTTTTCGAGTTTGTACAAAACGATCAATAAGAGATGCAACAGAAAAACCTTCAATAAAAGCCATTGCCTCTTCATTATGTGGATCATGGGCTGGGAACTGTGGTAAATCAGCCCCTTCAGTCATATACGGTGCCATCTCTTCAAGATTATATTTATCCCAATAGTATAAATGTCCAACCACTTGTATGATTGACCATTTTCTTTCTTTAATAGGTTCAGATAGTATGTCTTCAGGGAGTTCTTTTAACTTCAAAATACTATCACCCATTTTTCCAAACTGACTGAATGTTTTATTCATTGAATCTCCTCCTAAGAATTTAAAATAATGAGGTATTGTTTGAACACGTTATAATTTTCTATATATATATCTATTTATGAGCTGATAAATTAAATGACTGACAAGGGGAGCAATAAAAAGATGGAGGTAAATTGACGCTATTCCTGTTTTATAATGTAGATTACTAGCATTATATAAATAATATCATAATTTTCAGTTTAGTAATTCTAGTTGTTTACAGCCAAATAAAGAGAATACCCGGTTAAAGGTGGATTTGGACGGGGCATCACCTGACTTATTCATTATAAAAAGCTTTTTCTTTGCATAACATCACTTTAATGAACATTAGTAACAGAAAAGACAACGTGAAATCCTAATACGACAGGCTTGTCATTAATTAAAAACCTCGTTTACGCACCTTTTTTTATAAAACTGTTCACCTCTTTACCCCCAATAACCGAGTCATTAGTAAGAGCAAAATAAGCGGAGATTTTTCGGTTAAGTGCAGGAGAAAGCTCATTTTAGGGAATATAACGGGAAATTTTCCGATTATTCGAAGTAAAACGACCTATTTTCAGATTTTCCGAGTCAATAAGCGGAATCCCTCCGGTTATTTAATTTATTTTTATTGCTAATGACTATTTAAGGGGATTTTCTCCGGCTATTTTTCAGACGAAAAAGCTTTATTTGTTTTAACGTACTCCTCATTTCAGTAGAAATGTATAATAGTATAGTAGCTATGAATCTTAAAGAGGATGAATGAGGATGACAGATAAAAATGAACGTGAACAAGTTAAGAAACTTAATACGTTAAAGGTCATTGCTGAGAAATTAAATGAAGCAAATGAACTTGATTTCATGCTTAAAGAAGTATTACACGAACTTTTATCACTCATCGGAATGAAAACGGGATGGATTTTTTTAGTTAATAACAGTGGTCATTATACCCTAGCAGCTGATGTCAAACTTCCACCTGCGTTAACGTGGCAAGATAAAAAGCCGATGTGTGAAGGTGATTGTTGGTGCATAGAACGTTTTAATGATGGCCGGCTAAAAAGAGCCGTTAATATAATTGAATGTAAAAGGCTTGAAAATGCCATTGAGTATCACTGGGGAGAGACGAATGAGATCACCCATCATGCCACTATCCCCCTTCGTGCAGGAGTTGAAAATTTCGGCTTATTAAATGTCACCTCTCCCAAAAAGACACACTTTTCTAGTGAGGAACTAGCTCTTTTAGAAGCCGTGGCATTTCAAATTGGAACGGCCATTAAACGAATAAAATTAGCGGAAACTGAACAAAAGATGGCTTTAATGAATGAACGTAATCGACTTGCTAGAGATTTACATGACTCAGTAAACCAGCTTCTTTTTTCACTCAAGTTGACCGCTGGTGGGGCAAAAGAAATGACCGATGATGAAAAAATGAAAGACATGCTTTCCTATATGATAAACCTATCCCAAGAGGCAGCGAGTGAAATGAGAGCTCTTATTTGGCAATTACGCCCCCAAGGGTTGGAAGAGGGGGTTGCAATGGCGTTAATGAATTATGGAAAAGTGCTAGGAATAGAAGTGGCTATCAACGTGGATGGCGTCCTGGATTTATCGCCAGAAATAGAAGAAGTACTGTGGCGTATAGGTCAAGAAGCACTAAACAATATTCAAAAACACGCCAACACGAAGCATTCTACATTAAATATCATCGTTAAAAATAACAGTGTGTGCATGGACATAATAGATCAAGGCAATGGATTTGATTTTTCAAAAATGAAAGGAACCGGTTCTTTAGGGTTAGCTTCCATGAAGGAACGGACAGATATGATAGGTGGCACGTTTAATTTAGAAACGGCAGTTGGTAAAGGGACAAAAATATGTGTGTCATTGCCGATTTAAAGGAGCAGAAAAATGAAGATTAAAATATTAATTGCGGATGATCACCATGTTGTTAGAAGAGGGCTCTTATTTTTTTTACAAACACAAGCTGGTCTTGAAATTGTAGGGGAAGCCAAAAATGGGATGGAAGCAGTAACATTAGTCGAGAAACTCCAACCAGATATCGTGTTAATGGATCTTGACATGCCTAACATGGATGGCACCGAAGCAACCCAAAAAATCAAGGAACAGTTCCCCGATGTAAAAGTCTTAATTTTAACAAGCTTTTCTGACCAAAGCCATGCTATTCCAGCTATCAAAGCAGGTGCCAGCGGCTATCAACTGAAAGATGTAGATCCAGATGAGTTAGTTTCTTCGATTAGGCGTGTTTATAGGGGGGAAAGCCCGCTACATCCAAAGGTAACGTCTCATGTGATGTCCCATTTATCTCACGGCAATAAAGAAGAAAAACGACTAAGTGGATTAACAAAAAGGGAAAAAGAAGTATTAGCGGAAATCGCGAAAGGAAAAAGCAATAAAGAAATTGCTGCCAGTCTTATCATAACGGAAAAAACGGTGAAAACACACGTCTCCAATCTATTAGCGAAGCTGGAACTCCAAGACCGTACCCAAGCTGCGCTTTATGCGGTTAAGCATCATCTTTAAGTAGATAATAATGTTTAAGTAAGCTCTCTTTCTACAACTTTAGTCTGACTTTTCATTCTCCATTCCCAAGTCTATTTATGTAGCAGAAGTTCGAACCTCACTCCGATTTAAGGGAGGCTCGGAGCCTTTATACTGAGAATAGAGAAGTCTAATTATGAAGGAGAGATGTCGAATGACATTATTACACGTATTTATATCCATACCCAGAGTAGAGCTTTTAAACTTGGAGAGGAAACGTTTTACCGCGAGTGACGTGACATGACTACTTTAAAGAAAGACACACGACTATTTAAGATGTTAGCTGCCAATATGTTTTCTTCTATGGGATCAGGGATGACGATGATAGCTGTCCCTTGGCTTTTCGTAACAAAGGATGGCGGAGAAACGGTCTTTGGATATGTAACGTTATGTGTCACTATACTCTTATTTATGTCTACCCCTTTTATCGGAAACTTAATTGATCAAGTATCCCGTAAACGCCTGCTTATTGCTGGTGAAATGATTGGGTTGCTCATTATTATGCTATTCACGATTGCAGGATTTTCTGGTGTCAGTTATACAACATGGTATTTCGTTATTTTATTTATCACAGGGTCATTTTACTATAATCTTTTTTATCCAACTATTTTTGCTTTCAATCAGGAGATTTTCGAACCATCTCAATATAAAACGCTAAATGGTATCATGGAAGTGCAAGGTCAATTAGCAGCTGTTTTATCAGGAGGATTAGCCGCCCTACTACTTCCCATTATAGAATTCAAATGGCTATTACTACTAAATTCAACGACTTATGCAATAGCGATTGTTTTCTTTAGTCTTATCCCCTATAAGAAAATGCCTAAAAATCCAACAAAAGATTCTTTTTGGAGGAAGTTAACAGAAGGGTATGTTTACATGATGCGCTACCCGCGTTTATTTCTTTTTCTTGTTGCTTCGTTTATGCCTTTTATCGGGGTCATGATGACTAATTATCTTTTTCCAGTATATATCGATAACATTTTGCAAGCAGGTGCTTCTGTTTACGGGATGAAAACGATGGTGTATGGTATTGGGGCAGTGTTCGCAGGTATCTTTTTACCGATCATTTTAAAAAGAGTTGGAAATGAGTCGACTATTGTTTTTACAGTCCTTTTATTTGCCGTCTCAATTACGCTATATATATTTTTCCCATTTGTTTCGATATTTTATCTTTTAACGGTTCTTATTGCGTTTGGAAACGCTGGCACGCGCGTTGCAAGAAACTCTCTTATAATGGAACGGATCCCAAATGACAAGATTGGAAGAGTCGATAGTTTATTTCGTGGCATAGGTTTAGGGACTAGAATTTTACTCCTTTCATTATTTACACAAATGATTGCCGTGCAAAATGTTATTTTACCCTTTCAAGTATTAAGTATCGTTCTTTTCGTGTCATTTATTATCATTACCATAACATTGCGTCATGTGATAAAAGAAGCACCAGTTAAATCAATAGCCTAATAGATTGTAGCATCATGATCTTCTTTATTTTTTTATAAACTGAAGGAATTCCATAATTCAAAATAAGATGTCAGAATTAGAGTAATGAATCGGGCCTTCACTTCGATAACTTACGTGATGGCCAGGTTCATATGAATGTGGCAGATGGTCAAGACCCATGCATTTTCATTGTCGATTTTACCTTATCTCGTACACTATTTCTTTTGATTTTTATTAAGACTAAGTTACTAAAGGAGTGAATAATAATGGAGGATAAAAAGATTTATCTAGTAACGAAACAACATACAAGCAACTACCCTAGCCCAATTAGCCTGCTTAAAGGACAAGATGTTATTGTCGGCACTAAATACGAGGGAAAGGAAGATTGGAATAACTGGATATATTGCTACACTAAAGATAACCATTTAGAGGGATGGGTACCTGAACAAATCATTCATATTCAAGGTGAGGATGGCGTGATTTTAGAGGATTATACTGCAAAAGAATTGAATGTAAAGGTTGGGGAAGAACTTGTGAAAATCAAAGAACTTAATGGGTGGTTATGGGTTAAAAAGGCCTCTCATGCAGAAGAAGGGTGGGTGCCAAAAGAAAACGTTAAAGTTATCAATAAACAATATTAAATATAGGTTTGTTAACGAATAGTTATCGGGTAGGAAAATAATCTATTCTTGAGGTGATTTTATTGAATAGTAATATGAAAATTGAACAAATAGAATCAATTGAAAGGTACATTGATAAATTGTCTGAACTTTTGATGCAAGTAGTAGCGGATGGGGCATCCATTGGGTTTTTACCGCCACTCTCACAAATGGATGCTCATCATTATTGGGAAAATTTATTGAACCATGACATTCTCCTCTTCGTTGCTAAGGTAAACAATCAAATAGCTGGTAGTGTCCAATTGCACCTTTGTAATAAGCCAAATGGTGCTCATAGAGCTGAAATTGCAAAACTAATGACGCACCCTAACTATAGACGTAACGGGATTGGTCGCACACTTATGAGTAAAGCTGAGGAGCGAGCTAAGCAGGAACAGAAGTCGTTAATCGTTCTTGACACGAGAGAAGGAGACCCTTCTAACCTTCTTTATTCTTCACTGGGTTATAGTCAAGCTGGTAAAATCCCCAATTATGCCAAATCGGCAAACGGAGAACTGCACCCTACCGTTTTTTATTATAAATCCTTTTAAATTAAACAGTGGTATTAGAACTAGTTAAAACGACCTTGAATCAGTAAGAGAATAGCGTTCCCTCTCCACTCTATTTTTAGCCAGGAGGGTTACGGACGCTTAACTGTGATAAACGTGAACTTTGTGTGATTTTTTTGGAAAAGATAGTGTTGAAACAGCAAATCGAAAAAAGTTTATCTCATACTGATTATTCTTTTAAAACAATGATACACAAAAATTAGGGAATGCATACTTTAAGGAGTGAAAGACTATTCTCAAAGCGGTTTTATTTGATTTAGATGGCACTTTGTTAAATCGAGATGCATCGGTACTTCTATTTATTGAGAAGCAATACAAGCGATTTAATCATTGGGTTAGTCATGTCCCAATGGAAAAATACATAACTAGATTCATAGAACTCGATAAAAGAGGATATGTGTGGAAAGATAAGGTCTATCGACAGTTAATCGATGAATTTGCTATTACTGGTTTGACTTGGGAAGAATTACTCCAAGATTATATCAGTCAATTTCACTATAGCTGTGTTCCGTTCCCTAACCTTATTAGTACGTTAGAAAAATTAAAGGATTATAACCTTGTCGTTGGAATGATAACGAATGGTAAAGGGCAGTTCCAACTGGATAATATTAAGGCTTTAGGTATTGAAAACTACTTTGAAACAATTGTTATATCCGAATGGGAAGGAATGAAAAAGCCTAAACCACAAATCTTTCAAAAAGCTTTAAAAAATCTCAATGTTTTACCATCTGAAAGCATATATGTCGGCGATCATCCAGAAAACGATATACAAGCTTCTCAAAATGTAGGTATGAAAGCTGTGTGGAAAAGAGACAATCAATGGGAGAACGTTAAAGCAGACTTCATAGTGGAAGATTTGAAGGGAATACCTTTAATTTTAGAGGAGTTAAGAAAATAAAGTCTATCACCTTATTAATTCAGGTGTCACTCCCAATAAAATGACGTTTTTAATAGGGCTATACTAAAGGAATGCCATCATTCAAAATATGATGTTAAAACCCGAATATTGAATGTAGCTTTCACTTCAGACGGATGCTTTCCCGAGTGCTTGTCTTCAGCTAACTTTTGCTCGGTAATTCCTCGCAGTAGTGGACCTTCAGACTGCGTTTTATCCTCCGGGAGGAGCCCCCATCTTATGTTTCGGCTATTGTTATCATCCAAATTAATAAATATTAGTCGTTTTATCGCTCGTGAAAAACGTCATTGTAAAATTGATTCACTTACCAAGGCAAAACCTTTGCACTATAAAACCATTCCACCTCGCTCAATTGAAAAAAGTCTCACGGCCGAAAACGACGTGTGAGACTCTTTCCTTACATAAATTGATCATCGGGATGTAGGTTGTTGCGCATTTCTTCTCGGACACGTGTCACATCTTCGTTGGTTGCTTGTGACTGAATGTACCATCCTTTACTGTGAAGGATTTCGTATAGGTCATATTGACTGTCTTTCGCATTTGCAAAACAACCTTCATAAATATCTCTAAGATCTTTATGACTCGTCTCCATGAGGACATTGGCAGCACTTCTACATCGTCCTTTTTCAAGTTCCAAACAAAGCTGAAGCATTTCTCTATCTGTTAGTCCACGGCCATCCATATTATTTGGCATCATCAGTCCTCCTATGTATTATTGTGTTAAATGAGAACGATTAAAGTATTGAGAAATTTCGGCTACTCTCAATTGGTGTTGTTCTGCAATTCCTTCTAATACCCCTCTAATTTCAGGATCATCGCACTGGCTAGCACACCAGTTAATCGTTTTAGCTAAAATTTCCTCAGTTCTTATCTCGTCTTCTACACTAGTCAATTCTTTTAAGGATAATTCGTTCACAAAAAAACACCTCCATATTTTCTCTTGTACTAGTATGAGACATCTTACTCTCTTTCATCCTTATATATCAGAAGTTCCTGTTAATTCACATTCTGCTTTCCTTATGCGAACAGTTCGGCCTTACATAAAAGTAAAAAAACTAAGGAGTAGACACTTACGTGCATTCTAACGTATGATACGATTATCGTGCTGTTTGTTAACTAGGTGATGTTCTAAAGATTTATCGTTTACTTTTAAAAAAGGGGATGATCCCACTGTCTAATACACACACTTTCACTAAAAAAGAGGAACTTGCTAATGCCATTATTCATGGCATTGGTGTCCTATTAAGCATAGCAGCTCTCGTCATCTTAGTTGTATCTTCTGTGTTATACGGAACTGCTTGGCATGTCGTTAGTTTTTCATTATTCGGATTCTCGATGGTTTTACTCTACACATCATCCACTTTATTACACAGCTTTCCGGCAGGGAAAGTAAAAGATATTTTTGAAATATTAGATCACTCCTCGATTTACTTTTTCATTGCAGGAACATATACACCTTTTTTATTTATCGCAGCAAATGGTCCTTTAGGTTGGACGCTTTTTGGAATTGTATGGGGACTTGCTATTGGCGGAACAATATTTAAATCTTTCTTCGTGAAACGCTTTTTACATGCTTCAACCTTTTTATATGTCGTATTAGGCTGGATGATTGTATTCGTTTGGAAGCCTTTAATCGCCAATGTCCCTCCTCAAGGTATTGTCTATTTAGTTGTGGGAGGTGTGCTTTATACAGTAGGATCTATTTTTTATGTATGGCGTGGTTTTCTCTACCATCATGCTCTATGGCATCTTTTTGTTCTGGCAGGAAGTATTATGCACTTTTTTTCAGTCTTAACCCTTTTACCTCAATGAGAGCGTATCGAATAGAAAACATCCCGTTCTGTGGCACCTCAGAACGGGATGTTTTATTTTAGCGCTGATAGCGACTCATAATAGCATCTCTTGCCTCGTTCGCTTGCTTTTTCAAGCCTGTGATATCGATATTTAACATCTTACCTTCGCGTTTAATTGGTTTCCCACCTACGAACACTGAATCCACATTTCCTGCATGACACGTTTGCACGACAGCTCCCACAGGGTCATTTATTGGAAAAAGATTCAAATCTGACGTGCGGATCATTACAATATCTGCTTCTTTCCCTGGGGTTAATGACCCTACTTTATCATCAAGGTTTAACGTTTTAGCCCCCTCGATTGTCGCTAATTCCAACATCCTTCTTGCAGAAATAGATAATTCAGGACCTGGCATATTCCCGTCATCCAACATCTTCTGATTGACTCGCGCTCGCTCTGCTTGTAAGGCAAATTTCATTTGGGCAAACATATCACCTGCTGTGGACGTGACGACATCTACCCCTAATGCTGGGTTTAAACCATTTTCCAAGCATAAGCCCGTAGCTGGGTATCCATGCCCCATCATCATCTCTACTTCTGGTGTGACGGAAACAGACCCTCCTTTTTCCACAAGCATCTTTATTTCCTCTGGGCTAACAGCGTTGGCATGGGTAAAGTTTAAATCTTTTCCTAGTAGACCTGCGCGATTTAGTTTTTCTATAGAACGGTCCTGAGCCCCCCATGTGCCAAACCCTAAATGCATGCTGCAAATAGCATCTAATTCTCGAGCTAATTCAATTTCTTTTACAGTCGCTTCCCAAGCAGAAAATTCAGGTCCACGAATAGCCAGTCCCATCGTTATCAACTGATCGTTTGATGAAAAATGCGTTTTCTTCGTATATCTCGCCTGTTCTAAGTTTACGCGCTCACTTTCTCTATCCCAAAATGTTCCTTCTCCTGGAGAGCCATGGGCAAATACTGCTCGAATACCTGATTCCTGTAAACCTCGAATAAGCTCGTCCGTATGATCTTGAGAGATAATCATCGTCCAATCTAAAATGGTTGTGACACCTGCCTCAAGAGCTTCAAGTGCACCTATTAAATTGCCTATATAATCATCATCAGGGGACCGGAGAGATCCAATATTACCGTAATAAATACTACTTAAATAGGTTTGTAGTGACCAGTCCGCACCGATGTTTCGAATAAGCGATTCCCACGTATGACGATGGGTGTCGATGAAACCTGGCAGAATAATCATATCGGTAGCATCAATAATCTCACATTCTTTGTCATCTATGTGTATCTCTCTCTGAATATCAATAATCTTAGAACCTTCAACTAAAATATCACCTTTTTCAAGATCCCCTATATGAGGATCCATCGTTATTATATTGCCACCTTTAAAAACTTTTTTTACCATACAAACACCCTCTCTTTTTATTAAAATGATATTTATAGATTATAAGAATTAGAATAAAGCCCCTCCACTACATACGTCAATTAAAATGCCTATAATTAACAGTATTACTACCAATATTTATGTATTCAATTCCTTTCCACAACCAATTAGCTAATTGATATAGTCAAATTCAACATACAAAATACCCATGATTAGCCAACAGGTGGGGGTTTTCGAAGACCTGTCTTCGCTTCATTTCTTTTTCAAAAACGTCCCGGTGATAAAGACTATTTATTAATGGGCGCTTGTCTGTGTCGATAGTGCAATCGTGACATTCATTTGATTAGACAACAATGCTCTAACCCTTTGTCCTTTCTTCTAACCATTCAGAGCTGCCATGGTTTTTACTTCACACTAAAGCATCCGATTCGGCTGCTACAACAACCAAACCGGATGCTCACTCAACGATCAATTATGACGCTGGCATGCCGTGCACAGATTTAATTTCTAGATATTCTTCAATACCAAAGTCTCCCCATTCCCGGCCAATTCCAGACTGCTTGTAGCCACCAAAAGGCCCGTTAAAGTCCGTCTCAGTGTTATTCACTGTTATTCGACCGGCACGTAAGTTTGACGCAACGTGTTGCAAAGTTTCTGGATTTTTACCGACAACAAAGCCGGCCAATCCATATACTGTGTCATTGGCAATATCAATCGCTTCTTCTAAATCCTCGTACGCAATAATTGTCGTAACAGGGCCAAAGATTTCCTCCTGGGCAATAACCGCATCGTTCGATACATCGGTAAAAATTGTTGGTCTTGCGTAGTAACCCGTTTCCAGTCCTTCTGGCTTGCCGGTTCCCCCAACGAGCATTGTGGCTTCTTTTTCACCTTTTTCTATATACGACTGAACGGTATCCCATTGATCTTTTGACACTAATGGCCCTGTGGCTATGCCTTCCTTACGTGGATCTCCCACTGGGAAGGTTGGCAGGAGCTCTACTATTTTATCTTCAAATTCTTTTTTCATAGCATGTGGAATGATAACACGTGTACCAGCCGAGCACACTTGACCCGTATTAGTCATAATATTTGAAAGTGCTGTTTTAGCCGCTTCTTCCACATCAGCATCACCTAAGACGACAATTGGCGATTTACCTCCTAGCTCTAACGCCACCTTTTTAATTGTAGGGGCAGCGTTTTGCATGATTTTTTCCCCTACTGAGCCAGACCCTGTAAAAGAAACAAAATCGATGTCAGGATGTTTGCTTATCCCATTACCAATCACAGACCCTGAGCCATTCACTAAGTTAAAAGCCCCTTTAGGGACACCTGCTTCATCGATGATTTCAGCTAAAATCATCGCTGCAAACGGCGTTTTAGAAGCGGGTTTCAGGACGACAGGACTCCCAGCGGCAATAGCACTGGCTATCTTTGTTGACACCTGATTTGTAGGGAAATTCCACGGCGTAATAAGACCGCTCACACCGACTGATTCCTTCCTCAAAGTATGACCGCCTCTTTCCTCTTCAAAGGAATAGGATGAAAGGGACTCTGCAGCTTGTTTAAAATGACCAAGGCCCATATGATAATGTACATCTTCAGATACAGATAGAGGTGCCCCAAGTTCATCTGTCATGATATTGACAAGCTCATCCTTTCTCGCTTCATACCCTTCCACAATGTTTTCGAGCCAGTGAATACGTTCTTCTTTTGTGGACTTAGAAAACGAAGGAAATGCTTGACGGGCAGCTTTCACCGCTTTATTTAAATCTTCTTCAGTCCCTGAGCTAATGGTTCCGATTACCTCCTCAGTTGCTGGATTAATTACGTCTATCGTCTCTGATCCAGTCGATTCAAGCCATTCACCATTAATAAAGTGTTTCGTTTGCTGTCGCATAAATCATGCTCCTTTCTCTTTCAATTAAAATAAGAGTTAGAGCACATATTCCCAGCTTACTCACATATAAAACAAAAAGCGTAAAATAAAACGAACTTTCCCTTCAATTAGAACATTACCGACCGTTACCCCAATCTAAATAGAATGACCTCCCGCTCTCTATTTTGGGCAGGGAGGTTTATGGACGGTTATCTGTGATAAAAACCGTTTCAGCCTCGTCTTTTTCAAAACACAAATTGACGGTTCTGCAGCTAGCTCGCGTTCTATGTACTATTCCTGCCGTCACGGTGTAAAAATCTTGTGGCTGTAAAATAATAGGCTCTTCTAATCCCTCTATGTCTATTTGTAACTCACCCTCGAGTACTAAAAAACTTTCATCTGAATCTGGATGGCTATGCCATTCATATACGCCTTCAAAGACAGCTACTCGAACACAATGATCGTTAATATTCGCCAATACAAAATTATCATATTGTTTTTTTATAGAATCAGTAAGTTGTTTAATATTAACTTTTCCCTCAATCATTTTAATTCTCCTCTACTGTTCTGATCTATTAAAATAAAAATGATGTTACATCGCTCATAATTCATTCACTTAGCCAACAAACTAAACCTTATATTGTCATATTAACATTTTTTATCATTAATTATCAGTTATTTGTGTTTAATACCCCAAAATTCCCCTTTGCTTATTCCTCCATCAACGAAAATTAAAAAACGACACACCTCCTCGTCTTTGCGAGAAAATGCGTCGTTGGTCCCAATATGTATAACACGTAAAAAAATTATGTGGACAGTGTTCATAGTTCCCACCACGTTTACTAGTTTACCGCCCATATGAACCTCTATGTAAAAATTCTTAATCATTCACATGTTAATGGTGGAGCATAGCGGGCTCGAACCGCTGACCTCAACACTGCCAGTGTTGCGCTCTCCCAGCTGAGCTAATGCCCCGTAAAAGATTATGTAAAATATGACTCACAATTTAAAATTATAAACAGAAGTTTGTCATTTCGCAAGCTTTTTTCTTAAATTTTTTAAAAATAATTTAAATTATGTCATATTTAAATGCCGATGTGTTAATCAAATATTGTCCATCATTGTGTTTAAATGAAAAAGGCGACTAGGTTGCCCCAAATAACATAGTCATTTTTTAATTGTTAAGATTGTTAAGTGTATGATTAAGAAAAATCAGCGGCGAGGTGTGAAGTGAGTTCTATCCCTAATTACCTTTCACTCTTTAGAATTGTTCTTTCTCCCTTTTTACTTTTAGTCGAACCTTTAGGAGGTCTATTTTTCACACTATATTTCATGTGTTTCATTAGCGATGGCTTAGACGGTTATATAGCAAGAAAGACCGACACGGAAAGTCGTTTTGGTGCAAAACTTGATTCGTTCGCTGATATGATCACGTTCATAATTTTAATGTATGTTTTGTATGGGATTATTAATCCAACTACGCTCATTATTTATTTGGTTATCATAATCGCCTTCATCAGAGCAACATCGCTTATTATTGTAGTTTTGAAGTGCAAAACGTTTGGTATTGTCCATTCCTATGGAAACAAACTGACCGGATTAACATTGAGTATTTTACCGATTTCATTCATTTTTTTCCCGCTAGATGTATTCGTTATCCCCGTTTGTATCCTTGCTAGCTTTTCTGCCGTTGAAGAACTACTCATTCATTTAACGTCACATCATTTTCAAGCTAATCGAAAAAGCCTTTTCATAAGCAGTGGCCATTAGCGTGAAATCTTTTAATTGGGATTAAAACACTATAAAAAGTATATACCAAAAAACACCCGCAACCACCGCTGTTAAAAGACCGGAAATGATATTTTCTTTCAGGAGCTTTTTATGTTTGATAGCGTCGAAAATGAGCCATCCTATAAATATAGTTATCGTAAAAATCAGTGCTTGAATCATGGCCCCGACCTCCTTCACCTGTTCTATCGTAACAAACTCATGAATGGAATGCACCTTATTTTGCCCATAATGGAAAGATAGAAGTTAGAAAGGAAGACGCACATGTTTCGTGAAACGTTATTGTCTGAACTCTATGAAAAAAAGATGGTCTTACTTAAAATTATTCTCGGCGTGTCGCTCTTCGTTGCTTTAGCTGGAGCGGCCATCCACACATTAGAGCCTAATACTTTTGATTCCTTATTAGATGGTATCTGGTGGGCTATCGTTACCATTTCAACGGTAGGCTACGGCGATTTCGTACCAAAGTCCATAACCGGACGACTTTTAGGTATTTTGTTAATTGTCGTAGGTATAGCGTTATTTTCATTTTTTGTTACAAACTTGGCTGCTTCTACACTGTTGATTAAAGAGCAATCTGAAAAGGGGTTAGGTACAGCTCAGCATGCAAGCCATTTATTAATCATCGGCTGGAATGAACGAAGTAAGCTACTGATTGAGCAAACGCACCAACTTTCCCCATCCAAATCCATCGTGCTAGTCGATGAAACATTACTACAGCTTCCTGTTCAATATCGCTATGTTCGCTTCATCAAAGGAAATCCTAAATTAGATGAGACATTAACTCGCGCTAATATAGGACACGCTGATACGATTGTCATTACCGCTAGTTTACATGTTGAAGAAAGGCTTGCTGACGCCAATACGATCCTAACATTACTCACAGTGAAAGGATTGGCTCCGACTACCTATACCATCGCTGAATTACTCACCTCAGAGCAATATAAAAATGCTAAAAGGGCCGGAGCCGATGAAATTATAGAAGCCTCTCAGCACGTGGGGATGTTGCTGACGAATGGCACCCACCATCATGGGTTAATCGACGTTATTAGAAAGCTTATCACTCAGAATCAAACGAAGCACCTTTGTATAGCACCATTACCTCCCGACTATATCGGAAAGAAGTTCGGGACTATTTGCAATCAAGCTAGTACGTCTGATCGGTTCCTTCTTGGCATTTGCCGTGCTCATGAAGCGATTCTTCACCCTTCAGAAAAATGTGTCTTACAGCAAGGGGATGAACTGATTTATGTGAAACGATAAAACGATCCTTCAATCAGGACATTACCGACCGTTCCCCCCCAATCTATATAATACCTCCTGCTCTCTATTTTGAGCAGGGTGGTTTACGGACGGTTATCTGTTTGATAACACTTAACTTCTCGGTGAGATTTCTAAATCGTTAAAAATCATTTGTTCAAGCTCTATCACATATTCACGGCCTGCTGCAATCCATTCCGGTGGAAATGGTGCATCAGGATCTTCCGGTTCAGAAAATTGATTCACTAAAGGGTTAGGATCATCAACATGATCATCCAAGCCCTGTTTATATTTATGGGCAAGTAAAAAAGGGCGTCCTAATGTCACATGTACACCTTTAACATCTAATTCTTCTCCGTCAACCGCTTGAAAAGGCAGGCGAACAAATAAATAACTGCCATTATCGTCTATCTTGTAATCGAAATAACCATGATCATATTCCCATCCACCACCAATCACATAACCAACAGGCTTCAATTTTTTCTCTAGATCATACAATTTAAACGTGTGATTTTCCACTTTTGAGGGAATTTCTAGCACATGACCTACCTCCCTATATCATCATCTCACTTAGTTTATCCTGAATGACAAAACTTATTTTAAGCTTTCATACTCACTCACGTTATTGCTTTCGTTGCGGAAATCCTTTCTTCTAATGCTGAATATGTCACTATTCATGCTGAAAAATTTGGCTCTATTGCTGAAAATTAAAAAAACACGCCTCACTACTGGAGACGTGTTTTAAAGAGATTTAATTATCTTTCAAGCGCTTCTCTAACTCTGCTTTTTGTTCTTCAAAGCCTGGCTTTCCTAATAATGCAAACATGTTTTTCTTATAAGCTTCAACACCTGGCTGGTCAAATGGGTTGACACCAAGTAAGTAGCCACTTAGACCACACGCTTTTTCAAAGAAGTAGATTAAATAACCAAAATGGTACTCATCCAATGTAGGAATAGATATGACGAGATTCGGTACGCCGCCATCAATATGAGCAAGTAACGTCCCCTCATATGCTTTGTCATTGACAAAGTTCATGTTCTTTCCTGCTAGATAGTTTAGTCCGTCTAAATCAGTCTCTGCTTTTTCAATCGTCATTTCTTCTGCTGTTGATTCAACATGTAGGACTGTTTCAAACAGATCACGACGGCCATCTTGAACGTATTGACCTAGTGAATGTAAATCAGTAGAAAAGTCAGCAGCAGCAGGGAAGATGCCTTTACCATCTTTTCCTTCACTTTCTCCATACAGCTGTTTCCACCATTCACTCGTGAAGTGGAGAGCTGGTTCATAATTTACCATCAATTCGATTGTTTTGCCTTTATTGTACAAGGCATTACGGACAGCGGCATATTGATAAGCAGCATTCTTAGCTAAATCTGGTGTGCTAAAATCCTCGCGTGCTTCTGCTGCCCCTTTCATCATCGTCTCAATATTCAAACCAGCTGCTGCAATCGGCAATAAACCTACAGCTGTAAAAATTGAGAAACGGCCACCTACATCATCAGGGATGATAAACGACTCGTATCCTTCTTCCATAGCTAATTTTTTCAAAGCACCTTTCGCTTTATCCGTTGTGGCATAAATACGTTTACGCGCTTCTTCAACACCGTATTTTTTCTCCACGTAATCTCTAAAAATACGGAAGGCAATCGCTGGCTCCGTCGTCGTTCCTGATTTAGAAATAACGTTTAAGGAAACATCTTTCCCTTCAATCACTTCCAATAAATGTTTTACATACGTTGAACTAATATTATTACCTACATAGAAAACTTGTGGTGTTTTCCGACCAGACTTGTCCATTTCATTATAAAATGTATGGGTTAACGCTTCGATAGCAGCCCGAGCACCAAGGTAGGAGCCACCGATACCGATGACGATTAACACGTCTGAATCTGATTTAATTTTTTCCGCCGCTTTTTGAATGCGTGAGAATTCTTCTTTATCATAGTTCACAGGTAAATCAATCCAACCGAGAAAGTCGTTGCCTGCACCAGTTCCCTCATGTAGAGCATGGTGAGCCGATTCAACAGCTCCTGCTAAATAATCCACTTCATGTTGCGCTAAAAATGACGATGCTTTTGAGTAATCAAATGAAACTTTTTTAGTCATGATTTAGTCTCCTTCGTATTAATGAACTTCTTCCACTTTTCACTTTATTAAAAGAATGACTGATAATCAAGTGACGACTCAAAAGTAATCGCTTTCAAAATCGAATATTTTCTGACAGATGTGTTAAATCTGCCAGAATAACTGCATAGATTTTTTATTTAGTTACAGCGACGCCTTCAAAATGGACAGGACGTCTTCCTTCTGCAGCTTATTAAAATTACCGAAAGGTCCATTAACCATCGTCTTTTCAGCCATTTCTTCAAGTCGAGTATCATCGATATCATAATCCTTCAATCGGCTTGGCGCTCCTAGTGACTGCCAAAAGCTTTCTAGCTTCTTTATACCTTCTTCCACTACTTGTTGTTTATCTTTCCCGGAAGGATCTATGTTCCATACACGAGTGGCTAGTTGATATAGCTTTTGTTCCCCTTTCTCCTTATGGTACCTCATCCATTGTGGGAAAATAATAGCCAGTCCTCCTGCATGTGGAATATCGTAAACGGCGGAGACGGCATGCTCAATATTGTGAGAAGCCCAATCACCACGTGTTCCCATTTGCAACGAACCATTTAAAGCGATTGTACCAGAGTATAGTATTGTCTCACGATGTGCAACATCGTTTAAATTCTCAACGAGGGAAGGTGCTGTATCAATGACCGTTTGTAAAACGGCTTCACACATCCGTTCTTGAAGCGGTGTGTTTTGCTGAGAGTGGAAATACTGTTCAAATACATGTGTCATCATATCAACAATTCCATAAATCGTATGATCTTTCGGGACTGTTAATGTATTCTGTGGATCAAGGATCGAGAAGGTTGGAAATACGTGTGGGCTTCCCCATCCATATTTTTCATGGGTGTCCCAATTGGTTATAACAGACCCTGCATTCATTTCAGAACCTGTAGCGGCTAATGTTAAGATTGTCCCAAATGGCAAAGCGTCTTCTACCGCCACTTTTTTTGTGATAAAATCCCAAGCATCACCATCGTATTTTGCTCCAGCAGCAATAGCCTTAGTACAATCAATGACACTGCCACCACCCACTGCCAAAATGACGTCCACGTCATCTCTTTTGCATCGCTCTATTCCTTTCCTCACTGTTCCCAATCGCGGATTTGGCTCAACCCCTTCCAATTCAGACACAATGAACCCATTAGCATTTAATAAACCGATTACTTCATCGTAAAGGCCATTGCGTTTAATACTTCCTCCGCCATAAACGAGTAAAACCTTCTTGCCAAGTGGCTCGAGTTGCGCTACAAGCTGTTGCTCAACTTGTCCCTCCCCAAAAATTAGTCGCGTTGGATTTTGATAAATAAATTGATCCATATGAAACGCCTCCTCTTCCTCTATTTACTTTTTATAAAACATCTCATGTCTGTTTAACAACAGTCTCTTTATTATTATGGCGAACACAGAAAGAAAAAACAAAACATGTGCTTCGTTATCCGAAATAACTATCCTTAACTTAATAAAGATCATTCACTTTTATTAGAAAGTTAAATAAGACAAAAAGAGAAGTTTTTATTTTCTGATGAATAATTTTCAAGGACATTAATCATTCTAAAGGAAGAAGCACTTTTGCTTCAGCATATGACTAATTTACCCCTTATAAGGAGGTGAGGAGCGCATGAACGGAATTCAACGAACTGCGCTGGTGATTGCGATAATCGGTGCTGTAAACTGGGGCTTAATCGGTTTTTTCAGATTTGACCTAGTAGCAGCGGTTTTCGGTGGACAGGCCGCCGGTTTTTCCCGTTTCATTTATGCCCTCGTAGGATTGGCAGGTTTATATTGTATTTCAATATTATTTAAGCCATCTGAGGAGATGGAAAGAAGCCCGGAGCCACAGCGTTAATGCGTTCCATGTACATCAACTAGCTACGTGTTTACCCATGGATGCTTCGTTAACGAAAGAAGACTTGCTTCAATTCCATTTTGCTTTAATCACGTATGTTTAAAAGTAACCATTTACTTTTAAACATCGGCTCATCTGGCTCAACTCGATTCCCTCAATTCTTTTCACAAACCGAAAAAAGAGGCAGCCCGCGGGCCGCCTCTTTATCGTTTCAGGAAAAGCAATAAAGCCACTTATTTTTTAATGCGTTTGTTAAGATCTGCTTGAATTTCGTTAGACTGTTTTAGCCAGTCTTTAAGCTTGTCTTCTAACGTGTTAAAACCTTGCGCCTGGCTTTGTTGTCCCGCACCTGGTTTACGATTTCCACCGCCACCACCACCGCGTGGGCCACTACTTTGTGGACGTGGACGTTCTGTACGTTCAGGCTTAGGTTGCGTCTCTTTAATAGATAACGAAATTTTACCAGATTCTTCATCTATAGAAAGAACCTTTACCTTCACTTCATCTCCAACAGATAATTCTTCATTGATATCTTTCACATACCCATGTGCAACGTGAGAAATGTGAACGAGCCCTTGTTTTTTCTCGTCTAATGCAACGAACGCACCAAAAGGCTTAATTCCAGTTACTTTTCCTTCAACGATACTACCTACTTCATATTGACCTGACATGAAAACAACTCCTAATTATTTATTAACTGTGTAATTATAACACAGCTTTCTGATCATGACAAAAAATTTTATTAATAGCTCAAGCGCTATAACAATAGTCCTATATTTTTAAAACGACGATTTAATATAACGCCCCTTCAATCAGTTGGATTTTTCATTCTCCCCCCAATGATTGGTAGTTGAGTCAATCAAGACTTTAGCGTCCGTTAGCTCCTCCCTATATAGATTTAACTATCCTCTCTATTTTGAGCCGGGAACTTTACGGACGGTTATCTGTGATGTGATAAAAATCTTATTAGATTTAGTTTTCCCACTACAAAATAAAAGAAAACGGATTTTTACAAAAACCGTCCTCTTTCGGATAGTTGAATGTATAGCCTTCACACCGTTTGGTAATACTATAGCTGTATACTACAACCTAGTATTCCCCCTTTTAGAAGAGGCGTGCTTAATACGTCTCTTCTTTTTAATGGTTACCTAATGCGGACTTGTGTATTTTTTAAAAAGTGATCAATTCGATCTACCGCTTCCTCTAATTGTTTCATTGAGGCAGCATATGAACAACGGATATATCCTTCACCACCAGCTCCAAATACATGACCAGGAACAACCGCAACCTTTTGTGACATTAATAGCTGTTCTGCAAAGGCTTCAGAAGATAAACCAGTACTTTGGATTGACGGAAACACATAAAAAGCGCCTCCGGGCATATGGCAGGAAAGACCGATTTCTCGTAACGACTTAACGAAGTAATTCCGGCGTTGTCGGTAGCTGACAATCATTTCTTCCATCTCATCTTGCGTATTAGTTAATGCTTCAAGAGCAGCATATTGTGCCATCGTAGATGCACACATCATCGCATATTGATGAATTTTTAGCATCGCACTAGCATAGGGCTCTGGAGCAGCAATATACCCTACACGCCACCCAGTCATGGCAAATGCTTTTGAAAAGCCTGAAATAAGTATTGTTCTTTCTCTCATCCCCACTGCATTAGGGACACTAGCATGAGATGAATCATAACTTAGTTCAGCATAAATCTCGTCAGATATGACGATGAGATCATGTTTTACGACCACTTTTGCTACATCTTTTAATGCACTCTCACTTAGAACAGCACCTGTTGGATTATTAGGAAAGGACAGCATGATCGCTTTCGTCCGTTCTGTTATTTTATCAGCCACATCACTAGCCTTTAGTTCAAAATGATTTTCAGCTTTTACAGGGACTGATACAGGGATGCCCCCCATCAGAGAAACGAGGGGTGCATAGGCTACAAAGCATGGCTCTACAATAAGCACCTCATCTCCAGGGTCGATAACAGCTCTTAAAGCTAAGTCGATTCCTTCACTGGCTCCTACGGTTACGACAATTTCATTGTTCGGATTATACGAAAGTGTGAAGCGACGATGTAAATAATCAGAGATGGCTTCTCTTAATTCCATTAAGCCTGCGTTTGCTGTATAAGCAGTAATTCCACGCTCTAGAGAATGAATACTCGCTTCTCTTACATTCCACGGCGTAGTAAAATCTGGCTCTCCAACCCCTAGAGATATGATATTTTCCATTGACGATGCAAGGTCAAAAAAGCGCCTAATACCTGATGGTTGAATTCGCCTAACTCCTTGTGACAATTTAGGTTCATGCTCAGTTTTAATGATTGTCATGGTGAAACCACCATTCTATGATCATCATCATCGTCCTCTGTAAAAATAACCCCATCGTGTTTATATTTTTTTAATTGAAAATGCGTTGTTGTGGAAATAACGGAATCCAATGTGGATAATTTCTCAGAAACGAACTGGGCCACCTCAGACATGGATTTACCTTCGATAGCTACCGAGAGATCGTATGTTCCTGACATAAGATACAACGCTTTTACCTCTTTAAATCGATAAATCCTTTCGGCGACAGCATCAAATCCAACGCCCCTTTTAGGCGTCACCTTCACGTCGATCATCGCAGTAACATTTTCTTGGATATCTGTTTTAGTCCAATCAATTAATGCAGAATAGCCTAGAATAATTTTTTGTTCTTCCAAGCTTCTAAGCATGTCTTCTACATCATCGATCGTTGTATCAAGCATTTTCGCTAGGTGATGACTCTCCATTCTGCCTTCTTTTTCGATTAAACTGAGCAACTCCTGTTCTTTTTCTTTCATGTTGCTTACCTCCCAATAATCTACATAAACATCGTTTTATTTAATATTAAAAGGGAATTCTATTACAAAGTCTAGACCTCCCGAAATGATAATTTTCTGATTCACTATATTCTACATGACAGTGAGTGTTCATACCAGACATATTTTTGCAAAGGAGATGGAAAAATGAGTGAAAAAAATAGCCATCCACATGTCCATGATTATGAACATGTGGCTTTATTGTTTGTTGATATGATCAGTGATTTTTCATTTGAAGACGGAGAAAGACTTTTTCCACATACACTAAAAGCTGCGAAGAAAATGGCTAAGTTAAAAACGCGTGCTAAAGAACTTAACATCCCTATTTTATACGTTAATGACAATTACGGTAGATGGCAATCTGATTTCCCTGGGATTGTAGAAGAGATGAAGCAAAGCGAACAAGGTAAGAAAATCGTCCATCTTCTACAACCTGATGATGATGATTACTTTATTTTAAAACCGCAATACTCTGCTTTTTTTATGACCCCACTCGAATTATTACTTAACTATTTAAATGTAAAGTCGCTCATTATTTGTGGTGTGGCTGGTAATATGTGTATACATTTCACAGCAAATGATGCGTTTATGCGAGGATACAAACTCTATATTCCATCTGATTGTACCGCTTCTAATTCTAGAGAAGAAAACGACAAAGCCCTTCACTTAATGGCACATGTCCTAAAAGCCACTATTCAGCCCTCAGAAGAGCTTGATTTAGAAGCAATAAAATATGAATGGCGCTAGCTGAAAAGTTAATTTTCGCCCGTTATACTAGATCATGATAGGAATAAGAGCACTTGATACTCCACATCCATCTCTTTACCTTGTTAAATGGATAAGTTATAATAACCCTATACTCATAGTGTTAATTGACACTTTGCCATGTTCACCACTCATTTGCCAATAATGGCAAAAGACCCCCGGACGTATCCGCGGGTCCTTTTTTTACTTTATGCCAGCCTAAAGACAACACCATGTCCTCCTTTCGGGTATTCCCATTTTATATTTTCATGTGGACAACCAATTCTGCAGCTTCCACACTCATGACAGCCTTCATAGCCTACAAACATCCGGTCACCTTCCCATTTATACACTTCACCAGGGCAAAACAGTGTACAGGCTTTATCGGGGCATGCCGTAGCACAAAGGTCATGATTCAACACTTCTAGGTGTGATTTTTTATCACAGTTAAAACGAATGAGATACTGTTTGTCTTCCAATGTTTTCGCCATATTATTTCACCGCCTTCCAGGCTCTGTACATATCTTTCGCTAAACCAATCTTCCCTCTTCCTGCCGTCATTTTTGCCATAATTTTTTTCTGTTTTTCTCGTTTAGGTGTGCCATCTACCGAGAAGAAGGCGTGCATGGCTTCGTTCATTAATGGAATATATTCTTGGAAGTATTGAGGATTTTCTTCAAATGTATGGGCAGCATCTTTATATTTTTTAAGATCTTTTCCAATGAAACTGTCATAAATATTGGTTCGATAACTGTCAAGTGTTCGCTCGGAGAAATCATCTGTTTTCTTTGCTTCTATGATTGTTTCAGCAGCCATTTTTCCTGACGCCATTGCCATATTAGAGCCTTCTCGATGAATAGCATTGACAAACTGCGCAGCGTCCCCTGCAACCATAACACCGTTCCCTACAAGTTTAGGAATAGCATGATAGCCACCTTCTGGAATTAAATGGGCTAAATATTCCTGTGTTTCCGCACCTTCTATATAAGGTTGAATCATTGGATGCTCTTTTAAGCGATCCAACAGTTCATAAGGCTTTAGTTTTTTCTTTACCATGCCTGATAACGTGGTACCAACGCCGATATTAACGCTATCCTTATTTGTATACAAAAAGCCTGTGCCTAAAATTCCTTGAGTGGCATCTCCAAATATTTCAACAGACACGCCCTGATCATCTTTAATATTGAATCGTTCGTTAATGACCTTCTTTTGGATTTTCAATACTTCCATGACGGTTAATGCCACTTCATTTGGCTTCCATTCTTTATGAAAACCGAGCTGCTTTGCAAGTAATGAGTTCACTCCGTCAGCTAATACAACCACATCTGCATAAATATCGCCATCGGGACGATCTGTTTTAACACCAATCACTTTGTCATCCTCAACAAGGCATTCTGTCACAACCGTTTCATTAATGAGAAGGGCTCCCTGCTCTACCGCTTTATCAGCAAACCATTTATCAAATTTCGCTCTGAGCACCGTAAAATTGTTAAAAGGCTCCTTCCCCCACTCCAAACCTTTATAACTAGTCGTCACCATCGATTCTTTATCTAAAAACCAGAAACGCTGCTCCACGACAGGCCGTTCTATAGGGGCTTCTTTCCAAAATTCCGGTATAATTTCTTCTAATTGTTTTCTGTAAAGAATCCCTCCCATGACATTTTTTGCCCCTGGATATTCACCTCTTTCAATAAGCAAAACCTTTAAACCATTTTTTGCTGCAGTATATGCGCAGCTTGTTCCTGCGGGCCCGGCTCCTACAACGATCACATCAAATTTTTCAGACATCAGCTGTCACTCCCCCTGCTTCTTCTCCTGCTAACTGAGTTCGAAAGGCCTGTGTTAGCATAGGCACGATTTCAAATGCATCAGCTACGACACCAACATGTGCAGCATTAAAAATAGCAGCGTCAGGATCGTTATTAATGGCGATTATTAAGTCTGAATTCTGCATACCTACAATATGTTGAACGGCCCCAGAGATACCTATAGCAATATACAGTTTAGGTGTAACGGTTAAGCCCGTTTGACCAACTTGATGATCATGTCCACAAAGACCCGCTTCAACAATATCTCTACTCGCACCTACGGAAGCACCTAAAGCATCAGCTAATTCTTTAACCATCTGGAACCCTTTTTCGTCTTTAATCCCTTTACCTGCTGCAACGATAACATCTGCTTCCTCTAAATTAACTGCCTTTTTAGCCTCCCTAACAATTTCAATAACCTTGGTCCGGAGAGTGTCCTCTTTTAAAGAAATAGCTTCGGAAACCAGTTCAAGAGTCCCTTCTCTATGCCAATCAGGGTCTGGTTTTTTCATAACTTTTGGCCTAACAGTCGCCATTTGCGGACGATGTTTTTTACAGAGAATAGTGGCCATAATATTGCCGCCAAATGCTGGCCTGCTCGCTTCAAATAAGCGCTTCTCAACATTAATATCCAATAACGTCGTATCGGCTGTAAGCCCCGTCATCACTTCTGTAGCTACTGCACTGGCAAGGTCTTTCCCATTGGCTGTTGCCCCATAAAGGATAATTTCAGGTTTGTATTTTCTAACTAAATCTCCTGTTGCTTTCATATATGTTTCTGTACGATAGTCTTTTAAAATAGGATCCTCAATCACATACACTTTGTCTGCACCGTATGCATATAAGCTTTCTGCCGCTTCAGTCACGTGATCACCTAATATAAAACCACACAATTTAACGTCAAGTTTATCAGCTAGCTCCCTTCCAGCTCCAAGCAATTCTAATCCTACATCAATAATGTGACTGTCCTGTTGTTCAATGAACACCCATACGTCCTTATAATCCTCAAGATTCATGTTGTCTCCCCTCCTTTCACACTGAATAATTCTCTTTTTTCAAGAGTGATTGTCAGTAATTGCTCAACTTGTTCTTCAACTGTTCCTCCGATCATGTCCGCACCTGAGCTTTTTTCCGGCGGCCACATTTTCCCAACAATTGTAGGAGACCCTTTTAACCCTAACTGCTTGACATCCACATCATTCAAGTCATCAACTGTCCATACTATTGGTTCATACCTAGCAGCTTTAATCATGTTAGGAAGTGGTGAATAAGCGACTTCATTAATTTCTTTTTCTACAGTAAGTAGACACGGTAGCGTTGATTGAATACGTTCATAACCATTTTCAATTTTACGATGAACGATAATGCTTCCTTCATCAGTGTCCACTTTCTCCACACGTATGACATTTGTTAATGGTGGAATTTCCATACGGCGAGCAATACCAGGCCCCACTTGCCCTGTATCACCATCAATCGCATGTTTACCACATAATACGAGATCAATGCCTTCTTCCTTAATTAACTTTTCAATTGCTTTATAAAGCGCATAACTTGTAGCAAGCGTATCTGCCCCAGCAAATCGCCGGTCGGAAATTAAATAGCCTTCATCAGCCCCTATTTCGATACATTTCTTAATAGCTATTCTCGCTTGGGGTGGTCCCATCGATAGCACGATGACTTTCCCACCATGTTGTTCTGTAAGACGCACTGCTTCCTCCACTGCATGGGCATCATACGGATTTAATATAGCCGGTGCACTGGAGCGGTCAAGTGTATTCGTCTTCGGGTTTACTTTAATGATCTTCGTATCCGGAACTTGCTTAATACAAACTAGAACATTCATGACATTCCCCCCTCTTTTCACCAATATTTTACGAATCAAATATCAAACCCTCTTAATTAAACAGGACTTCCGATTCACAGTTTCATAGTCTCTACACCGGTAAGGATGTTACCAATCATTTGTTCAAAGTTTCACGAACAATGCCGTTCTAAATGAAGATGGCATCACGATAGTGCTATTTTTACCGCCATTATTAAAAGTGTATGACTTCCCCTATAACTGGGTTATCACAGCACGCTTATAAAAGGCTGTCATTAATCTATCCAGTTATGTTACGTCCCCCCTTCATTACTAAACTATTAAGAAATCCTTTCAAGCGCTATTTCGAAATAAATGCTTTATCTTATCACTATTATGCAAGTAGGAGAATGATTAACCCTCATTAAAATAGTAACAAGTAAAAAAACTGAGTTGATGAAGATGAACACGATAGTTAAATGTGGTGAGTTAAGGATAAATAAGCTTGCTGTGTGCCTATCTCTAAGAGGAAATGACGACTAGTTGAATGCACGCGTGGAATCATAACTGTAAGAACATTTCATCACCTTAATACTGCCAGTGTTACATAAAAAGGTGATGTAATCCGTTAAAAGAAATTTTATAAACTTACTAAACAGAAAGGTTTGAAAGCGATTTCTTTAGTTTATTTATATCAAAAATAGTTTAAAGTAACAACCTATTTTTAAAATTCGTCAATAACCATCTATACTGTCCTTTCCAAAAATATTATGAGCTATTTTCAGTTTTAATGATTCTAGAGGCGTAGAACCAAAAAAGAAGTAACAGGTTAAAGATGGATTTCGACGGGTTACCATCTGACTCATTATAAAGGTCTTTTTCTTTCCATAACTAACTTTAATGAACATTAGTGACAAAAAAGACAACGTGAAACCCTAATACAACAGGCTTGTTATTTATAAAAAACGCATTTAGGCACCTTTTTTATAAACTAATTTATCTCTTTACCTGTAGATAAAAAGTTTTGTCAATAATCGCGTCATTAGCGAAAGTAAAATAAGCGGATATTTTTCGGTTAGATGCAGGAGAGAGCCCATTTTTGTGAATATAGGCGGAATTTTTCCGATTATCTAAAGAAAAACGCTCCATTCCTCAGATTTGCCGGATCATTAGCGGAATTTCTCCGTCTATTTAAGCTATCATCATGGCTAAAAACTATTTAAGGGGATTTTTTCCGTCTATGTCCCAGACCGAGTACTTAACCTGCCCACCCCCAACCGATAAGAGCGGCCCCCCGATCCAAGAGGTGGCGTTCCGCCTCTTTTTATAAAGCCATATCACAGATAAGCGTCCGTAAAACTCCTGGCTAGAGAAGAAAGCTAACGGACGCTAATCTCCTGATTGACTCAACGACCAATCAAAAGAAAAATAAGAAAACTGCCTTTGGATTGAAGATTCGTTTAACCATCCGCCTTTTGAATGAAATGTATCGATTCTTGTTTTTGCTTTGAAAACATCATTATGAAATCAACCCACTTATTTATATGAAGCTGTCAATTCCTTCTTAAATTAAAATAAAAGAGGATGATACAGCTTCTAGCACTTTCTCAGTGAGATGTCTTTTTATGATCATCCACCAGCCATACCTCACCATCCTTATAAACCATTTGTTCAGGGTAACGAAGGTCAATTACCTCTTCTTGAATTTTTTGCGAAGGCTCATCCGTAGCCAGCGAGACAATGATATTTGTTAAAAATGCAGCAGCTGCACCAAAGACACCTGCCCCTGTATCTATAATCCCAAGAATCGTAAAACCGCCATACTTAGCAGCAAAAATATAACTAAGTGTGGTAATTAATCCGACCAGCAAACCAGCAATAACCCCTTTGGTATTAGAACGTTTCCACCAAACACCGAGAACAAGCGCTGGGAAAAATGTCCCTGTGGCAAGAGCGAACGCCCATGCGACGATTTGTGTGATCGCCCCAGGTGGATCTAAAGCGATCACCCCAGCTAACAAAGTGGCAGTGGCGATGGACCAACGGGCGACTTTTAACCGCGTTTGTTCTGTCGCTTCCGGCTTCCATACGCGGTAATAGATATCATGCGCGAAAGAGGAGGAGATAGCAATCATCAGTCCACCAGCTGTTGACAAGGCAGCTGCCATTGCACCAGCAGCAACGAGTCCGATAACAAATACCCCAAGATTAGCGATTTCTGGCGTGGCCATGACGACGATATCATTTGATATGATCAATTCATTCCATTGCAGAATCCCATCCCCATTTTCATCCGCCAGCTGCAGCCTTCCCGTATCAATCCACGGTTGTGTCCACTCAGGAAGCTCTGTAATCTTACTACCTGCAACATTTGTCATTAGAATAAAACGAGAGAATGCCGCGTAGGCAGGTGCCGATAAATACAACAAGCCAATAAACAGTAAGGCCCAAGCCCCTGACCATCGCGCTGCTTTCATAGAAGAAACTGTATAGAAGCGAACGATAACATGCGGTAAACCTGCAGTTCCAGCCATCAGTGTAAACATGAGTGCGATGAACTGCCATTTTGTATCGTTAGTAAATGGGGCAAAGTATTCTGAGATCCCAAGTTCTCGATCAAGTTCCCCCATTTTCCCAATAATCTCACCATATGAAATCCACGGCATGGGATTACCGGTTAATTGAAGTGACATGAAGATAACTGGAATTAAATAAGCAGTAATTAAGATAATATATTGAGCTACCTGTGTCCATGTGATCCCTTTCATCCCTCCAAATGCAGCATAAAAAGCAATGAGTACGACTCCGATCATCGTGCCAAATTTAGCATCGATCTCAAACAATCTTCCGATAACCACACCAGAGCCGGACAACTGCCCAATTGAATAAGTGAAACTAATAATAATCGTACACACGGCAGCAATAAAACGTGCCCAATGACTTTCATACCGGTCACCAATAAATTCAGGAACGGTATAACGTCCGTACTTACGTAGCTGGGGAGCAAGTAAAAAAGTGAGCAGCAAATAGCCACCAGTCCATCCCATGATGTACGCGAGCCCATCATATCCAAGCAGCATGATCGTGCCAGCCATCCCAATAAAGGAAGCAGCACTCATCCAATCTGCCCCAATAGCCATACCATTAAAGACTGCTGGGACTCCCCTTCCAGCTACATAAAAATCCGATGTAGCGCGTGCTTTATTATATATAGCGATTCCAATGTATATGGCAAAGGATGCCATAATAACCGATAATGAAACTAAAAACTGTGTATCCAACATACCCCTCCTTCTCTCTTCCGCTCAGCAATTGATTAATATCTTTTTTAAATTATAAAAAACAAATTAAAAGCACATTGTTCGAGGAGTTCTATTTATTCTTTGTAAACACAACAGTTCAGTTATTAATCGCCTTTTCTTTATTTAACCTTTTATTATCATTTTTCAAAATACCAAATTTCTTATCGATAGCATCGCTTACTGAGGCATTAATAAACAGTAAAACAATGAACGTGACAATGGATCCCTGTGCCCCCATAAAATAATGAAAAGGATATCCGTTGATCGAGAAATGACTCAATGGCTCAGCAAATATAACCACACCATAAGAAACGACGAACCAAACGATAAAATAGAAGCTCATATAACGTGTTCGTTCTTTAAAATAACGATTTGCTAGTTTCCGGTCCATTTTCTTCACTTGGTCACCTCCACAAAGATCAATGAGTTAATCATTTTTGGTTTTACTTACTCTTTTCTACCATTCCAATAGTACATTCTCTCAGTCCTCGCACACTCACGGTTACATACCTCCTCCGTATCTACTCTTCTTTTACCTTAAACTAAATATAAACTTAACAGTTTCCATGAACGGTGCTGGGACAAGGATAATCTGATGAAGGAAATATATAAAAATTGTTAGGAATGGTAGGGCTAAGAAGAACACTTTACGGTAACGAAACGTTATAACTAAGCTGAATAAGGTGATAACAGTAAAAATAAAAAGCATAGTACCTCCCCTTCGTGAAAGAAAGCGTTATCATTTTAGAATTACACATTAAATGATTTAATTTTATGAAAATTGCATTTTTTATTATGCTTATAATTTAATAATTAGTCAAGAAAGAAAATGCGCCATTTTTTGCCTCGTGTTGTCGCTTTTTTTCCTTTGTTGTTATTTATAATCATAAATTCGGTAAACTTAACTACATTTTTCCTATCGCTGGATTTCCCAATGGCAAACCGCCTTAGCCCCTTTAGCTGTAAATTTTTAATATGATCGTAAGTTCAAATGACCGGACGCTATTAAGTGGATGGAAGCCGGCCTAAAGCCAGTGTTAAATGAAATAAACAACATTTATACTTTCATTCGATCTGATATTTATAGGTACCAAGACAGCTTCCGTCTCAATGTCCCTTTTGCCTTAAAAATTCTGTTTTTAAAGAGTGATTATTAGGGGAAATTAGTCATAAAATACGACACCATTCAGCCCTTTCAAACAGAGACATTAGAAGGGGAAGCTGATGAAGAGCAGAGGACATCACAAAAAAATAACAGAGCTCCTTAATATACAGGAACTGTGTTATTTTCTTAATAATGCTCTATTTGATTGCATGTCAAACAATTATGATTTATGACCTCCATTCTTTTAAGAGGTACTTTTAGTTAATTCCTTTTTATTGAAGAGGTGAGTACTAGCAATCAAAAGAAAAACGGTAACTAATACTGTCATAATAATGCTCAACCAAAAGTAACTATTAGGTGTGCCTGATTGTAACACCGCTTGACTATGGGTTGTCAATATCCCAGGTGACCACCGCATGGCATTTGGGATATATGAACTTAATAGCGTTAAAACAGCCGCTGTAGCAAGCGTCATAAATGCTACAAAAGCCGTACTTTTACTTAAAGCACTTAAACTAACCATCAGTGTCAAATGAAAGATTAACCATAGAAAATAAATAAGGCCAGCATAAACGATATTTAAAAAAGGCACTTGTTCTATAAGATGAAACGTGTAATAGATAGCAGCCATGTAACCAACTGCAAATGAACACGATGCTATTACTAAAATATGTAACCATTTAGCTAAAATGTAACTTCTGAAAGACACAGGTTTAACAAGTACCATAACATGTGTTCCCATATTTTTTTCATTGGAGATGGTTCCCATAAAAGCAAGGACTAGGACGAGCAGCCCGATCTGACTGAATTGGCCAAAAGTTCCCGCTAATACTTCCGCACCACTCGGCAAAGGAATCTCAAGCAATGCCCCTTCTGGGAGGTCCCCAAATTGTTCTAACATATCAGGTAAATAATAAGATGTGACAGGTTGCATAATACCTAGTAAAATAAAAACGATAGGCAGCCACATCCATTTAAAATTTCTAGCCGCTTCTGACATTTCTTTTTTAAATAATACCCACCATATCTTCATTTAATCGCCACCTTCATAAACAAGTCTTCTAATGATGTTTTAACGACTTCAAACCGCTCAATATTTAAGTCATGTAAGTCTTGATCGTTTAGCAGCTGTTGTCTCGCTTGATTCACGTTTTTAACTTCTAGAGTAACCGTGCCATTATGATGCTTAACACCTTCGATCCATGAGTTATCTTTCACCTTCTCCATCCAACTGTCATGATTTTTCTCTGTTTCAATGATGATAGTCGGTTGCTGATATTTCTTTTTCAATTCTTTTAGAGAACCTCCTATCACCACTTCGCCTTCTTTCATAATATAAATATCATCAGATATCTCTTCTGCATCGTGAAGCACGTGGGTAGAGAACAAAATTGATGTCTGTGACTTAAGTCGCCTCATTAGTTCTAATACGTCTCTACGACCAATAGGATCCAAAGCAGACACCGGCTCATCCAAGATAATAAGTTTCGGCTCGTGAACGAGCGCTTGAGCAATACCTAAACGCTGCTTCATCCCACCGGAATAACTAGCAATTTTCTTATGTTTTACTTCTAATAAACCTACGAGTTCCATCATTTCATTAGCCCTTTTTTTAGCTAAAGAGCGATTCATACCTGCTAATTCAGCTGCAAATACAGCAAATTCTATTCCACTCATCCAGTTATAAAACTGAGGAGATTGAGGAAGATAACCAATAAACTTTCTTCGGTCTCCCGGATAGTCCTGATGGAAAGAAATGTGACCATTAGATGGTTTAATTAAACCTGTAAGTAAATTAAGTGTTGTTGTCTTCCCCGCGCCATTCGGCCCAAGAAGTGCCGTACACACTCCTTCCTGAATAGTTAATGAGATGTTTTTAACTGCTTCGTCTCCTTTATATCTTTTCGTTAAATTTTTCGTCTCAATGAGTCCCATTAGTTTTGACTCCTTCCAAAAATAAAATATAAAATTGGCCCTAATAAATTGACTGCTATAATAATAAGTACCCACAACCATTTTGGTCCATTAGTCTTTTCCTGCCTAGCACAGTCAATAAGAGCTATGAGCACTAAAATAAATTGAAGGGCTATAATAGGAATAAATAATGTCCAATTAATCTCGTGTAAAAATTCAATCACTTCGGTCATTTTTTTCCCCTCCACCTTTTTTTTCAGGAAGTAAAATTGTTGAAAGTGTTCGTTTTCTTGCTTGAGAATTCATCTTATTTCCATATCGTTTTAAAAGCTCACTAAATTCAAGCGTAAAAGACTGGAACTCTTCATCCGTCAATGCCAGTTCTATTTGCGTATAACCAAACCCATCTTGCTCCATGGTGACATCACCCTCAAGATAATCGTCGAATTGCTTTAGAATCATTGCAAAATATCTTAAAAAATAACGCTGATGCTCTTCTTTCGTAATAGTCTCTGCTTCCTCAGCAGAAATAATAGCTGCTCCCTCCAGTAGTTCATACGTTTTCTCAACGGCTCCTCGCACTTGTCGTTCTTCTTTTATGCGAATAATGTGATGATCTTTCAATAAATTCAGGTGACGATATAACGTTGCCTGTGCCACACCTTGCAAGTCGTTAAGTAACTCCTGCACTGTCATAGGCTTTTTAATTAATGCTTGAATGAGTTGCATGCGTATTGGATGTAACACGACATCAATCTTCCGTTGCTTCATAATTCCCTCCATTATCAATAAATATAATATTATCACTTTTGATAACATTATACCATAATCCCCTTTCTTGACAACTAATACAGTGTGGGGGATCTTAAGTATGCCTGTGCCATAAGATAAAACGTTATAATCCGACATTAAAGGCATCTTTTTATTATTGTTTTATAAAGCTAAACTTCAATCAGTGGGGGTTTTACTGCCCCTTAATCGTGGGATAAATTTTAAAACATGTCCTCTAACGATCACACCACACATTTAAATACAGTCTGTCTTAATGTCTATATAAACCAAACGTTTATTTTCAAAAAATTTCTTTATATTTCTCGCACTAACACTCCCTTATACGTTAAACTTAGGTAGAGTATTTTAATGAATGAATCACCAAATTAAGAAAATGTTTCAGGGAAATGAAACTTTTTAATCGGTTCGTTCGTACACCATATTAGACATTCTTTTGGAGGTTATTTTATGAAAAAATCATTGTTAACTAGTTTATCAGCAGTTACCTTACTGAGCTTAGCAGCATGTGGTGACACCACATCTGACGATGGACTTAGTGTAGAAGAGATTTTGAGTAAGTCAATTTCTACAATGGAAGAATTGGACTCTTATACTTTATCAATGGAAATGGCCCAAACGTTAGAAGGAGAGAATGAAGAAGGCGAGCTTGAATCAATGAGTTTCGATACCACTTCTGATGTATCGTTAACGTTAGAGCCTATGACGATGGAAATAGTTACTCGTATGGATATGGGTGAACTAGGTCTTGGAGAAGATACTAATATGGAATTTTTATCTTACTTCACTGAAGAAGATGGTTTTTATATTGAGGATCCTACTTTAGGTGGATGGGTGAAAATGGGAGACGATTTCTCAGATGATCTTATGGCAATATCAGAAATGCAAACAAGTCCTGAAGATCAATTAAAATCCTTTGAAGATAATATTACAAACCTGTCAGTTGAAACAACTGACACGTCTTATATCATCTCATTAGACGGTGACGACTTAGACATGAATGACTTTTTAGATCAGATTGGTGACTTAGGATTTGACGACATGGGGCTTGGCATGGAAGAATTAAATGAGATGGACATGGATATAGAAAATATCTCTTACAAAATTACCGTTGATAAAGAGACGTTTTATCAAACGGAAGCCAATATTGATATGACTTATAACATGACAATGATGGGAGAAACTATCTCCACCAGTCAGCAAATTCACATGGTGTTAAGTGACTTTAATAACATTGATCCAATTCAAATTCCTGAGGACGTTCTTGAAGAAGCAGAAGAGCTAAACTTTTAAGTCACAACATGACCCTTTAAAGACCGATTGCGACAATGCAATCGGTCTTTTTTATAATAAAAGACCTTTATTCTGTCAAACATCGTTACTTTTGTGAATTTTTCGTAAAAATGAGTCTACGGTCACTATGATTCTTGTTAGATTGTAGCTAATATTAGCAAGGTGTGTTCTATATAACGCAATATACATTTACTTTGGAGGCATAACAACTATGAAAAAACTGACACTTTTAAGCTTGACTGCAATTATCCTTACAACTTTAACAGCATGTAAGGAATTAACCTTGGAGGAGGTCTTATCTGAAGCAATTTCAGCCACTGAGTCATTACAGTCATTTCAGACGACTATTGACGTTTCTAAAGGCCTCATTATGGACGATCAAGATGACATGTCCTTAACACACACCCAGACTTCTGTAACTAATGACCCATTAACATTAGAAATTCACTCAGAGATAGGTGGAGAAGATGGGGTTGACTATGTTACCAACTTCTCAGAGGAAGACGGCTTCTATTTTAAAGAAACAACGACCGACCAGTGGGGCAAACTTTCTGATGACCTTGTGGAATCCTTTGTAACAGCACCAGCATTTCATACTGGATCGACAACTACGACTTTAAACTACTTTGAGAACCAATTATCTCATTTGACAATGGAAGAGACCGATACGTCGTATATCATTTCTTTACAAGAAGATGAATTAAATACTGACGATTTTAAAAAACACCTAGAGGAATTAGAATTTTATAATATGGATTTAGGGGCTCTGGATGGTATTTCTGATTTAGAGGACATCACATATACGATTACACTTGATAAAGAAACGTTCTATCAAACTGATATTAACATTGAAATGAAAATGATGATTGACATTATTGAAGTAAGCCAAATGATCACTATAACTCTTAACGATTTTAATGACATTGAGCCGTTGGAGATTCCAGAAGAGATTAAAGAAAATGCCACTCATATCGACTATTAATTAGCAGTGTCCCTAAATATGAAATTATTAATTATTCCTGCTTATCGCCATTTTCAATATAGATAGCTAAAAGCCCTGTTGCAAAGCATGCAACAGGGCTGTCCAATTTTATAATAAACCTTATAAATTTAAAACTAATACTTTATCACGGAGCATGGAATCAATGCTTCGCCCAATACCTTGAACACCTTGACCTGAATTTTTAACTCCGAGGAATGGGAAGTGGTCAGGACCACGAGACGTTTTACCATTCACTTGAACTGTTCCCACATTTAACTTATCGGCAATTGTAAAAGCATTCTCAAAGTTTTTAGTGAAAATACTTGCTTGTAAGCCATATTGATTGCGCTTTTCTAAATCGATAGCCTCTAACTCATTCTCTACACGCATGATAGGAATAACCGGACCAAATTGCTCTTCCCATGCTAATTCCATATCTTCCGTCACATTATCTAATACCGTTGCACCTAAGAGGTTTTCATTACGAATACCTTCCGTAACAACCGTAGCACCTTTTTCCTTTGCATCGTCAATCAATGACACAACAAAGTCTGCTGATTTTTGATCGATCATAGGGGTAATATCTGCATTTTCACTTGATTTACCTACTTTTAATGTTTCAACTTTATCTTTAATTTTAGCAACAAGTTCATCTGCAACGCTATTCATAACCATCACACGTTTAATTGCCGTACAACGCTGACCTGAATAGCTTAAAGCTCCTCCGACAATCTCTTTCGCAGTTTTTTCTAAATCTGCATCTTCCAAAACAATGGCTGGATCTTTACCACCTAATTCGAGCACAACTGGAATCATAGAGGCTTGTTTAGCAATATGTTGACCTGTTCCAGTTCCTCCAGTGAAAGTAATCATATCGATGGATGGATGTGTTACAACAAAATCTCCAATAACAGAACCTCGTCCTGTCACGACATTTAACACCCCTTTAGGCAAGCCTGCTTTAACAAGTGCTTCAACCATTAATAAACCGCTGATTGCCCCTTGAGTTGCTGGCTTAAACACCACTGTATTCCCTGTAATTAAAGCGGGTGCAATTTTAGATGCTGCAAGGTTAACAGGATAGTTAAACGGAGAAATTGCAAGCACTACCCCATGAGGCACTTTTTGTACCATTGCCTTTGTTGCTTTAGAAGCACCAGGGAAAGCATCTCCTTGAATAAAGCTACCATGAGTTCGTAAGCCTTCTTCTGCTGTATGTCGAATGAGTTGCGCTGTACGCTTAACTTCACTTTTAGCCGCAGACAATGTTTTACCTACTTCTAAATGTATCTTTTCTCCAATTTCATCTGTCATTTTTTCTAACTCTTCTGCCCATCGATGGAGAAGTTCAGAACGTTCGTGTCCTTCTGTCGCTTCCCAATTCTCTTGAACGTCAGAGGCACTTTTCACTGCTTGATCTACCTCATCTTGGCTCATTGCTGGGACCGCCCCTACTACTGCACCATCATCTGGAGACATAATTTCTACAGTCTCCCCAGTTGTACTTTCTTTCCACTCATTATTAAAAAGGTAAGGATATACTTTCTTATCTTGTCGTAAACTCACGAAGATCACTCCATTTCTTTAAAGTATGAAAGTGGTTTTACTTTCATTGTTATTTATTAAAACATGTGAAAACACTTACAAACAACCATTCTGCTCAAAATGTTTTAAAATTATCAGAAAATAACGACTTTTAAAACCTATATAGAACTTTTTTAGAAATATAAGGGGTTGTTAACAATAAACTACTTCTTTTTTAATGATAATTCTTTCCTTAATTAAAAAGATGGCGTTAATTGTTTCTTACAAAACAATTATTTCCAATTTCTATTGACATTGTTTGTTTTATCTACAAAAGAATTAATAAACATCTCGATTTTGCCTCATAGCATATCTTTCCCAATAATTACTTCTGTCATTGCAAATAAAAATAAAAAGCTTCCTTCTATAAAGGAAGCATACAATTATAAATATGGTGAGCCATGGAGGATTCGAACCTCCGACCCTCTGATTAAAAGTCAGATGCTCTACCAACTGAGCTAATGGCTCATAGTTTACTCTGTTTAAAGCTGTTGTATTAAAATAGATAAATGGTAACCCGTACGGGATTCGAACTCGTGTTATCGCGGTGAAAGGATCAAAGGGATGGAGACAATAGCTCCCTTCTCATCAAAGCCTTTACTACTAAGAGACTTCAATTCCAACTATATCAGTATACCAAAATCATGCTAAAAAGTCAACAAGAATTCCTCTAACACATTCAGTTTTATGCATCTAAAATAACTCACATCAACAAGTATCAGCAACACTCTAGTTTATAATCAGTTAAATAAGCTCTTTCGCGTTCTTCTATACTAATGTAATTATATAGTACTCCTTCTCAACGTACAAACACCTCCTCATTTCCATATTGGAAGGTGTCTAGAATGAACAGGCATGTCTATATTACCAGGGCGAAAACGATTATAAAGATACCGATCGCCGTCACACTACCTACCAATCCCCCAAAAATAAACTTTCGATCTTTACGTACAAGCCCAATAACACTTATTACAATACTTGCACAAAGCAACAAGAATACTAGCATCATAAGTCCCATATAATCCTCCTTAACTTTTATTAAAAACAATCATAGCCTACACTTATTTCGGACCTACTCATGAAAGTCTTTTTGAACACGTCGTCGTACACGATCTAATGCCCAATAATATAGTGACAGAAGTGGAAGCGATTCGCGATAATGACTGGACAACCTATTCCTTTCTCCACAGCAGATTTAAATGAACATCTCATGGCCACCACGATCACTTGGACATGGCCCCCTTTTTCCTTAAATAGCTTTTCACTGTTTTACAGAAAGGTCACGCATTATATCCAACAGTTTTCTTTTTTGAATTTTCTCCATCATTATAACTTGATGTTTTTCTTTTCCATCAAAATGACTTTGTTCAATCCCCCCCCATCATACATCACAAACTATAATACCACATTATCCGAGGAAATTAAGTCTAAATAAAAACCCCCGAAAGCATTAGTAGAGTGACCTAATTAAATGAGACAAGGAAAAAACACCCCCATAGTCGTATATAAACTTAACGACAAATTTGGAGGTGTTTTTCTTATGGGCCGAAAAAATAATGTTTATCCAGAAGAAATAAAAAAAGAGGTTATTCGATTAAAGTTAACAGGAGAGTATACGAATAAAGAATTGATGGCACGCTTTGGCATTAAAAATAAAACACAGATTAAGACTTGGATGAGATGGTATAGAAAAGGAGAAGAACAACGATTAGCTCAACCTGCTGGAAAGCAGTATAAGTATGGAAAAGGATCAGAGGATATGAGCGAAATTGACCTGTTAAAAAGAAAATTGTCCTATTATGAAATGAGAGAAGAACTGTTGGGAAAGTACCAGGAAATCGAAAGGAAGTGGTGCCAGAAGCATTCGTAGAATTGGTTGAAATATTGAAGTCTAAATACACGATTACGTCGATTTGTGATTGTTTGAATGTTCCCAGTCAACTTATTATCGTTGGAGAAAGACATCTTGGAAACCTAAACCTTTAGAACAATTGGTATTAACTATTTGTAAAGAATTTAAATATAGAGTCGGGCATCGAATGGTGAGGGATCTTCTTAAAAAGGAACATCATATTAACGTCAATCGAAACACCGTTCAGAAGATCATGCAGAAGTTTAATATCCAATGTCGCGTAAAGCCAAAGCGACAATCCTATATAGCTGGGGAAAGTAAACTTGTGGTTGGGAACCTGTTAGAACAACATTTCTCCGCAGAGAGTTCGAATCAAAAGTGGGTGACTGACATTACATACTTACCTTATGGTGAAAAGATGCTATATTTATCAACCATAATGGACTTGTATAACAACGAAATTATTGCCTATCGAATCAGTGATAAACAAGATCTCTCGCTCGTGATAAACACTTTAGAAGATGCTTGTAGAGGTAGGGAGACTTATGGCGTCCTATTACACAGTGACCAAGGAGCTCAGTATACATCCTATAAATTTCAAGAAAAAGCAAAAGAAAAAGGCATTACCACAAGCATGTCTCGGAAAGGCAACTGCTTTGATAATGCCGTCATTGAATCCTTCCATTCCTCACTAAAGTCGGAAGAATTCAGCACTCAGCAACGAGTGCACCTTACAAATTCTATTGTACTAGAAAAAGTAGAAACGTACATGTATTATTACAATTATATACGACCATTTAAAAAGTTAAACTGCCATACCCCAGTAGAATTCAGGAGTATGGCAGCCTAGGTGTTTTTTTAAATCTCATTTTTCTAGGTCAGTTCATTAGCTTTTTCGAGGGTTCACACTAAGTTAATAACTTAGTGTTTATTTAACTAAAGGTATTGTGTATTAGAAATAGATAAATAATGGTGACCCGTACGGGATTCGAACCCGTGTTACCGCCGTGAAAGGGCGGTGTCTTAACCACTTGACCAACGGGCCAAACAAAAAAGTGGCGGAGAAGGAGGGATTTGAACCCTCGCGCCGTTTACACGACCTACACCCTTAGCAGGGGCGCCCCTTCAGCCACTTGGGTACTTCTCCTTAATGGCTCCACAGGTAGGATTCGAACCTACGACCGATCGGTTAACAGCCGATTGCTCTACCACTGAGCTACTGTGGAATATGGTGGGCCTAAGTGGACTCGAACCACCGACCTCACGCTTATCAGGCGTGCGCTCTAACCAGCTGAGCTATAGGCCCACAAAGAAAAATAAAGTGGAGCGGGTGAAGGGAATCGAACCCTCGTCATCAGCTTGGAAGGCTGAGGTTTTACCACTAAACTACACCCGCATGTGATTATATTTAGATTTTAGAATTATATCCTTGAAGAATGTTATGACTGCTTATGTACTTAGCAAATTAGAAAATTTAAAATGGCGCGCCCGAGAGGAGTCGAACCCCTAACCTTCTGATCCGTAGTCAGACACTCTATCCAATTGAGCTACGGGCGCATGGAGCGGGAAACGGGATTCGAACCCGCGACCCCCACCTTGGCAAGGTGGTGCTCTACCACTGAGCTATTCCCGCATATTAAAATGGCAGGCCCAGCAGGATTCGAACCTGCGCGTCACGGAATCAAAATCCGATGCCTTACCGCTTGGCTATGGGCCTATAAAGATTAAATTAATGGGGCGGCTGATGGGAATCGAACCCACGAATGCCGGAACCACAATCCGGTGCGTTAACCACTTCGCCACAACCGCCATAAAAATGATGGCAGGGGTAGTAGGAATCGAACCCACATCAAAGGTTTTGGAGACCTTCGTTTTACCATTAAACTATACCCCTGTGATGGTGGAGGGGGAGAGATTCGAACTCCCGAACCCGTAGGGAGCGGATTTACAGTCCGCCGCGTTTAGCCACTTCGCTACCCCTCCAAATTTTCTTGTCGATAAGCTACGAATTTCTTCGTCAGCTTCGTTCTCTCATTCCTTCACGTATACTAAATACGCTCTGTCACTCTTTCTCTCGCTTCCTTGACCTTCTTGCTTCTCGCCAAGAAAATAGTGATAAGCTACGAATTTCTTCGTCAGCTTCGTTCTCTCATTCCTTCACGTATACTAAATACGCTGTCATTCTTTCTCTCACTTCCTTGACCTTCTTGCTTCTCGTCAAAAAAATATGAGCTAATACAAAACATTAAAAAATGGCGGTCCCGACGGGAATCGAACCCGCGATCTCCTGCGTGACAGGCAGGCATGTTAACCGCTACACCACGGGACCTTTTATGGCGGAGGAAGAGGGATTCGAACCCCCGCGGGCCGTGAAGCCCCTGTCGGTTTTCAAGACCGATCCCTTCAGCCAGACTTGGGTATTCCTCCGAAATTTCATGGTAGCGGCGGAGGGGATCGAACCCCCGACCTCACGGGTATGAACCGTACGCTCTAGCCAGCTGAGCTACACCGCCACAATTTAACAGATTATTTAAATAATAATGGTGGAGCCTAGCGGGATCGAACCGCTGACCTCCTGCGTGCAAAGCAGGCGCTCTCCCAGCTGAGCTAAGGCCCCAAATAAACATCCTCTTATAAACATTCCAAATATGTAAACGCTTATATTTAGATAATATGCTCAGCGACGTCCTACTTTCACAGGGGGAGAGCCCCCAACTATCATCGGCGCTGGAGAGCTTAACTACCGTGTTCGGCATGGGAACGGGTGTGACCTCTCCGCGATTGTCACTGAACATATCAAGGTCTTATCGACCTTTCAAAACTGGATAACGGGACTGATAGGACATCATGTCTTAGAGAAAAGACGACTTGCTTTTGGTTAAGCCCTCGATCGATTAGTATCTCTCAGCTCCACATGTTGCCATGCGTCCACCCGAGACCTATCAACCTCATCTTCTCTGAGGGATCTTACTCACATAAAGTGATGGGAAATCTCATCTTGAGGGGGGCTTCATGCTTAGATGCTTTCAGCACTTATCCCTGCCACACGTAGCTACCCAGCCATGCTCCTGGCGGAACAACTGGTACACCAGCGGTGTGTCCATCCCGGTCCTCTCGTACTAAGGACAGCTCCTCTCAAATTTCCTGCGCCCGCGACGGATAGGGACCGAACTGTCTCACGACGTTCTGAACCCAGCTCGCGTGCCGCTTTAATGGGCGAACAGCCCAACCCTTGGGACCTACTTCAGCCCCAGGATGCGACGAGCCGACATCGAGGTGCCAAACCTCCCCGTCGATGTGGACTCTTGGGGGAGATTAGCCTGTTATCCCCAGGGTAGCTTTTATCCGTTGAGCGACGGCCCTTCCATACGGTGCCGCCGGATCACTAAGCCCGACTTTCGTCCCTGCTCGACTTGTAGGTCTCGCAGTCAAGCTCCCTTATGCCTTTGCACTCTACGAATGATTTCCAACCATTCTGAGGGAACCTTTGGGCGCCTCCGTTACCTTTTAGGAGGCGACCGCCCCAGTCAAACTGCCCACCTGACACTGTCCCTGAACCGGATCACGGTTCGAGGTTAGAATTCCAGTACAGCCAGGGTAGTATCCCACCAATGCCTCCACCGAAGCTGGCGCTCCGGCTTCCAAGGCTCCTACCTATCCTGTACAAGCTGTACCAAAATCCAATATCAAGCTACAGTAAAGCTCCATGGGGTCTTTCCGTCCTGTCGCGGGTAACCTGCATCTTCACAGGTAATATAATTTCACCGGGTCTCTCGTTGAGACAGTGCCCAAATCGTTGCACCTTTCGTGCGGGTCGGAACTTACCCGACAAGGAATTTCGCTACCTTAGGACCGTTATAGTTACGGCCGCCGTTTACTGGGGCTTCAATTCAGAGCTTCTCCCGTAAGGGATAACCCCTCCTCTTAACCTTCCAGCACCGGGCAGGTGTCAGCCCCTATACTTCGCCTTGCGGCTTCGCAGAGACCTGTGTTTTTGATAAACAGTCGTTTGGGCCTGTTCACTGCGGCTCTCGCAGGCTATTCACCCGCAAGAGCACTCCTTCTCCCGAAGTTACGGAGTCATTTTGCCGAGTTCCTTAACGAGAGTTCTCCCGCGCGTCTTAGAATTCTCTTCCCGCCTACCTGTGTCGGTTTGCGGTACGGGCACCAGTTTCCTCGCTAGAGGCTTTTCTTGGCAGTGTAGGATCGGGAACTTCGCTACTTTAGTTCACTCGCGGTCACAGCTCAACCTTACGACAAGCGGATTTGCCTACTTGTCAGTCTCACTGCTTCGACGCACACATCCAACGGTGCGCTTACCCTACCTTCCTGCGTCCCCCCTTCACTCAAATGGAAACGTGGTGGTACAGGAATATCAACCTGTTTGCCATCGCCTACGCCTTTCGGCCTCGGCTTAGGTCCCGACTGACCCTGAGCGGACGAGCCTTCCTCAGGAAACCTTAGGCTTTCGACGGAGGGGATTCTCACCCCTCTTTTCGCTACTCATACCGGCATTCTCACTTCCAAGCGCTCCACATGTCCTTACGATCATGCTTCTACGCCCTTGGAACGCTCCCCTACCACAGCCACCTGACGGTGGCCATCCATAGCTTCGGTGATACGTTTAGCCCCGGTACATTTTCGGCGCAGAGTCACTCGACCAGTGAGCTATTACGCACTCTTTAAATGGTGGCTGCTTCTAAGCCAACATCCTGGTTGTCTAAGCAACTCCACATCCTTTTCCACTTAACGTATACTTGGGGACCTTAGCTGATGGTCTGGGCTGTTTCCCTCTTGACTACGGATCTTAGCACTCGCAGTCTGACTCCCGAGGATAAGTGATTGGCATTCGGAGTTTGACTGAATTCGGTAATCCTGTGGGGACCCCTAGTCCAATCAGTGCTCTACCTCCAACACTCTTCCCTCGAGGCTAGCCCTAAAGCTATTTCGGGGAGAACCAGCTATTTCCGAGTTCGATTGGCATTTCACCCCTACCCACACCTCATCCCCGCACTTTTCAACGTGCGTGGGTTCGGGCCTCCATCCAGTGTTACCTGGACTTCACCCTGGACATGGGTAGATCACCCGGTTTCGGGTCTACAACCACGTACTTTGGCGCCCTATTCAGACTCGCTTTCGCTGCGGCTCCGTCTCTTCAACTTAACCTTGCACGGGATCGTAACTCGCCGGTTCATTCTACAAAAGGCACGCTGTCACCCATTAACGGGCTCCAACTACTTGTAGGCACACGGTTTCAAGATCTATTTCACTCCCCTCCCGGGGTGCTTTTCACCTTTCCCTCACGGTACTGGTTCACTATCGGTCACTAGGAAGTATTTAGCCTTGGGAGATGGTCCTCCCTGCTTCCGACGGGGTTTCACGTGTCCCGCCGTACTCAGGATACACTCCGGAGGAGTGACCGTTTCGGCTACAGGGCTTTTACCTTGTCCCGCGGACCTTTCCAGGTCGCTTCACCTACGATCACTCTTTGTAACTCCGTATGGAGTGTCCTACAACCCCAGAAGGCAAGCCTTCTGGTTTGGGCTGATTCCGTTTCGCTCGCCGCTACTCAGGAAATCGCATTTGCTTTCTCTTCCTCTGGGTACTAAGATGTTTCAGTTCCCCAGGTCTGCCTTCTCACACCCTATGGATTCAGGTGTGGATACCGCCTCATTACAGGCGGTGGGTTCCCCCATTCGGATATCTCCGGATCAACGCTTACTTACAGCTCCCCGAAGCATTTCGGTGTTCGTCCCGTCCTTCATCGGCTCCTAGTGCCAAGGCATTCACCGTGCGCCCTTTCTAGCTTAACCTCTTAAACCGCAGATCATCGGCAGAGCGCGTCGGCAGCTGCGTTCGCTCACCATCCTCACGTACCTCAGTACGTTCCGGTGTTGCGCTCACTTGCTTCCTCGATCTCTTTGATGCTCTTTGTTTAAGCACACTTCTGGCTTATCACCAGGTGGCTTAAACCCTTTCCTTTATTAAAAAGGCGGTTTTAGGCGTCTTAATGGCCTTTTTCTAAGACACTCGGTTCTCTCATCGTTTGATTAAATCAAGCGATTGTGAACCGGTGATGTCATTTATCAGTCTTTCGTTATCCAGTTTTCAAAGGTCGATTCTTACCCAACGGGTAAGTTTTTCTATCTGAGAGTTTAACCTCTCAAAACTAAACAAAATAGCCAAAGCAAAGTTTTAATAAGCTGAGCTTAATAGCTCCTTAGAAAGGAGGTGATCCATCCCCACCTTCCGGTAGGGATACCTTGTTACGACTTCACCCCAATCATCTGTCCCACCTTCGGCGGCTGGCTCCAAAAGGTTACCGCACCGACTTCGGGTGTTACAAACTCTCGTGGTGTGACGGGCGGTGTGTACAAGGCCCGGGAACGTATTCACCGCGGCATGCTGATCCGCGATTACTAGCAATTCCGGCTTCATGCAGGCGAGTTGCAGCCTGCAATCCGAACTGAGAATGGCTTTATGGGATTCGCTTAACCTCGCGGTCTCGCTGCCCTTTGTACCATCCATTGTAGCACGTGTGTAGCCCAGGTCATAAGGGGCATGATGATTTGACGTCATCCCCACCTTCCTCCGGTTTATCACCGGCAGTCACCTTAGAGTGCCCAACTGAATGCTGGCAACTAAGATCAAGGGTTGCGCTCGTTGCGGGACTTAACCCAACATCTCACGACACGAGCTGACGACAACCATGCACCACCTGTCACTCTGTCCCCCGAAGGGGAACGCTCTGTCTCCAGAGGTGTCAGAGGATGTCAAGACCTGGTAAGGTTCTTCGCGTTGCTTCGAATTAAACCACATGCTCCACTGCTTGTGCGGGCCCCCGTCAATTCCTTTGAGTTTCAGCCTTGCGGCCGTACTCCCCAGGCGGAGTGCTTAATGTGTTAACTTCGGCACTAAGGGTATCGAAACCCCTAACACCTAGCACTCATCGTTTACGGCGTGGACTACCAGGGTATCTAATCCTGTTTGCTCCCCACGCTTTCGCGCCTCAGCGTCAGTTGTAGGCCAGAAAGTCGCCTTCGCCACTGGTGTTCCTCCACATATCTACGCATTTCACCGCTACACGTGGAATTCCACTTTCCTCTCCTACACTCAAGTCCCCCAGTTTCCAATGACCCTCCACGGTTGAGCCGTGGGCTTTCACATCAGACTTAAGAGACCGCCTGCGCGCGCTTTACGCCCAATAATTCCGGACAACGCTTGCCCCCTACGTATTACCGCGGCTGCTGGCACGTAGTTAGCCGGGGCTTTCTCGTGAGGTACCGTCAAGGTGCCGACCTATTCGAACGGCACTTGTTCTTCCCTCATAACAGAACTTTACGATCCGAAAACCTTCATCGTTCACGCGGCGTTGCACCGTCAGGCTTTCGCCCATTGCGGATGATTCCCTACTGCTGCCTCCCGTAGGAGTCTGGACCGTGTCTCAGTTCCAGTGTGGCCGATCACCCTCTCAGGTCGGCTACGCATCGTCGCCTTGGTAAGCCATTACCTTACCAACTAGCTAATGCGCCGCGGGCCCATCTTGCAGTGTGAGGATAAATCCCCACTTTTACATTCGGATCATGCGATCCAAATGATCATCCGGTATTAGCCCCGGTTTCCCGGAGTTATCCCAGTCTACAAGGTAGGTTGCCCACGTGTTACTCACCCGTCCGCCGCTCATTCCACCGGCTTCACCCCGAAGGGATCCGCCGGCTTCCTGCGCTCGACTTGCATGTATTAGGCACGCCGCCAGCGTTCGTCCTGAGCCAGGATCAAACTCTCCGATAGAGTTCGATGTCTCTGACATCATGTCCAAACTTTCGTCTGGCGTTGTTGAGTGTTTCCACTCAACGCTTTGTTTCTTTGACGGGATATTTTCATATCCCACTTTGCTTGGCTTTTTGTTTAGTTTTCAAAGGTCAAAATCATTCCGTCGTTTTTTAGCGACTTTATAAATATAACATCTTTAATCACGAAAGTCAATAGTTATATTTATATCTTAAATCTCATAAATAAATTATGTTTACCGCTATCAACTCGACAAAAAATATTATACTAGAATAGAAAATAAAAAGCAATAGTTTTTTATTTCTTTTTACTGTCACTTCATAGCATGTGCTTGATAAATTATAACGACCTTCACGACTGCGGTCAATAGTAATTCAAAAAAATTCTTCTTTGAGTACCCTAACTGTTCATGACACTAATAAACAAACCATCATAAAAGTTTTTATAAATGAACAAGCAAAACGTTTAGTTGCGATAATTTCATTTTAATTCATTCATTATTTTGGATAGCACAATTAAATTTCCCCCACGAACAAGCAAACAAAGATAAATAGTCTCTATTCACATATGGCCATAAAAAAGTTCTGCAGTGGAATATTTTATACGTGTGCTTTGGATGATGACATTGATTCATACAAACTGAAAGCATTAAGGAGACTTATATACATTAATAAACACTATAAGCTTCAGTTAGATATCCATATTTGATTTTCCACCTATTCAAGTTCAAAAAAGAAGATAGCGAAAATCTATTATTATAATAAGTTCACTTTAAAGAGCAACTTAACGTCACATAAAGTTAAGCTTCAATCAGTGGGAGTTTTCCTTCATCCCCACTGATTGTTAGTTTAACTTATCGGACAGGCGCAGTTTATCCCCCACTTAACTTTTCAATCTTCTTAAGTTTTGAGGCGGGGGGTTTTACTGCCCCTTAAGAGTAGGATAAATGTAAACCAATATAAAATGTAGTTGACAACACAACTTAGATGAGATTACTCTATTGTTAACTAAAATAATTTTACGTTAACAATTAGGAGTGATTGTATCATGGGATCTACCTCACAATTTCGCATTAGTGATTTAACAAAAGGAGCTATGTTTATTGCACTGATGGCAATAGGAGCTAATTTAACAGCTTTTATTACAATCGGTACAGTTCCTTTAACATTTCAAAGCGTTATTGCCATCTTAGCCGGTATTTTGCTTGGAAAAAATTTAGGCGCTTTTTCTATCATTGGTTACATTATGGTCGGACTTATCGGCGTACCTGTATTCGCCGGTTTTTCCGGCGGCTTTCAAGTTCTCGCTTCCCCAACTTTAGGGTTCTTACTTTCTTTTGTAGCCATCGCTTACGTATCAGGAAAACTTGTAGAAGGAAAGACTGAGCCAACTTCCACAACCTACTTTAAAGCATCACTTATTGGACTTTTAGTAAACTACTTTATTGGCGTTCCTTATCTTTACTTTCATAGTAGTGTCATACTTCAATTAGAGAATATCCAATTCACTACAATCGCTATTAGCATGGGGCCTTTCTTTGCTAAAGATTTTATCCTCGCACTTTTTACAGCAAGTGTTGCTCCAAAATTAAAAAAAGCGCAAACTTTCTCCAGTTCAATGAAAGAAGCGTCATAATAATGTTTCCTACAGCTATAAAGAACCATCTTCTATATAGTATAGAAACGAGCAGGGTTCACCATCCCCCTGCTCGTCTCTATACTGCTATTTTTCCTACCTTCTATAAAATAAGTGCTGCAAGCCAACCAAAAATAATTAATGGAATATTAAAGTGTAAAAATGTCGGTACACAGGTATCCCATATATGATTGTGCTGACCGTCTGCATTAAGCCCAGCCGACGGCCCTAAAGTGCTATCCGAAGCAGGGGAGCCAGCATCACCTAATGCACCAGCAGTACCTATTAATGCAATAGTCGCCAAAGGTGAAAGGCCAATTGCAGCAGCTAAAGGAACATAGATTGCTGCAATAATAGGAATCGTAGCAAATGATGAACCAATTCCCATTGTAATTAATAACCCTAGAATTAACATGATAAGTGCTGCTAGACCATGATTATGACCGATCCATCCTGAAACACTTGCAACAAGTTGATCCACATGTCCGGTTTCCCTAATCACTTCTGCAAATCCACCAGCCGAAATCATCACGAACCCTATAAATGCCAGCATTTTCATACCATCGGTTAGTAACTCTTCAGACTGACTTAACCTTAATTTTTTCGTGAGATGAAGGTAACCAAAATAAACATATAAAATAATTAGACCGGTTAGTGCGCCAAACACCATTGATTTAGTTAAAACTTGTGAAACAAGCACTGAGACAATAGCTGCTACACCAACAAATATACCAGGCCATGTAAACGAATGTTCTTCAGAATCGCCCGATGTAGTCAACTCCTGTGTCAAATAATTTCTTGGTTTACGGTAGCTGACAAATATCGCTAATGCCAAACCAACCAACATACCGATAACTGGAAGTAACATTGCTTTCGGTACCATACTCATGTTTACAACCATTCCACTCTCATTCATATTAGATACAATAATCTCATGAAAGATTAGACCATACCCCGCCGGAATTAATATATAAGGCGCCTTCAATCCGAATGTTAAGGCTGTAGCAGTCGCCCTTCTATCCATATTTAATTCATTAAACACCTTTAAAAGTGGCGGAATAAATAGCGGAATAAATGCAATGTGAACAGGAACTAAATTTTGAGAAAACGATGCTACAATTGCAATAGAAAATAAGAGTAGAACTTTCGTCATTGTTTTTCTATGTGTTTCTTGTTCTCTACCAACTAGTTTAATAGCTGATTTAACCATCGCATTAGGTAATCCAGTATAACTTATCCCAACAGCAAAGGCTCCCAACATAGCATAACTGAGTGCAACAGTGACATTAGAGCTCAGTCCCTCGCTAAAAACCTCAATCGTTTCTACAAGTGTAAAGCCAGCCACTAATCCTCCAGTTATTCCCCCAATAATAAGAGCAATAACAACGTGAATTCTTAATAAACTTAAGACAATCATAATTAATACCGCTATAACCACTGCATTCATACTTGAATCCCCTTTTTTACTTTATTACTTTATCATGATAAATAATGAAAGCAACGATAATATATCACTAATGTTAACATGTGTCAATTGTTTATATAGGGTCTGGGCACCGTATTTTTAGAATGCACGAGTTCTTATATATCTTTCTTCACGATCCATGACGCAACATGAAAAATGACCGAGGGATAAACTATCCTCGGTCATCACTATATATATTAATTCCCTTGTGCCTCTTCAATTTCTTCCATAAGCATATCTAAAATCATTTCCGCATCGTCCCCACCATTTTCTCGGAAGTAGTCACGTGCCTCACTAGCAAGCTCACGGAACTCCTCTCTTTCGTCTTCTGATAATTCATAGACATCAGTTGGCGTATCTGTGGCATTTTCGATTAATTCTAACGCCTCACCATTTTGTTCTTCTTGGATTTCAAACGATCGGTCTCTCATTTCCTCAATAGCTTCATCGATAATCGATTGTGTTTCTTCATCTAAATCATTGTAAAAATCAGTATTTACTGTCGTCATGGTGACGTACATATTATGATTAGAAATAGTTAAGTGATCTTGAACTTCATGAAAACCAGCATCCTCAATAAAGAATAATGGATTCTCTTGACCATCCACAGCACCTTGCTGAAGACCTGTGTAAAGCTCGCTCCAACTCATCGCCGTTGGATTAGCTCCATACGCTTCATAAGAACGTAGAATTAATGGTGATTCTTGCGTTCTCATTTGAAATCCCGCAAAATCAGCCGGTGATTGAATAGCTGAGCTTCCAGTCCATTGCATGGCACCTTCTGTCCAGAAAGCAAGCGGCATTATAGACTGTTCTTCATATTTTTGCGCTAAATGTGTATTAATCGCTTCACTTTCATTTAAAACTTGCTGATTTAATTCTTGATCATCATCAAACAAGAATTGCAAGGCAAATATATTCCCTTCAGGCACAAGTGTTCCTGTAAATCCTGGAGAAATGATTGCAAATTCAACGATTCCTTGTTGTAGCTGTTCAACTTGGTCTACTTCACTACCAAGGGCACCAAATTCAAACACATCAATATTAATAGCACCATCTGATTTTTCCTCAACAAGCTCTGCAAATTCTTGAGCATAAACATATTGTACTTGTCCCTGGGTTTCTTCTACAGTGAAACGCCAGTTATGTTCAGCTTCTCCGTTACCATTTTCATTGCCACCAGTCTCATCATTACCGCCGCAAGCTGCAAGGATGACACCTAAAGATAAGACACCGGCTAAGTAGCCTGTTTTCTTAAGCATAATTATAATACCCCCAAATTTTTTTATTTTAAAGACTAGAATAATCTTAAAAGGAACAGAGAAATATCTTCAAAAACAATGACTAATACTGACACAATTAATAGCATGATAATATAAGGCGGTGTGCCACGGATCACATCTAAATACGATTTATTAAAAACAGCACTTGCAGTAAAGATATCTACCCCAAACGGCGGTGTAGCTGAACCTAAAGCTGCTTGAAATACAATAACAACACCTAAGTGAATAGGATCTACACCAGCCATTGTTGCTACTGGGGCAAAAATAGGTGTTAGTATTAATATGACCACGATAGGGTCTACAAACATACATCCAATAAAGAAAAATAATGCCACAATAAACAAGATATATAATGCCGATGGATCATTTCCTAGGACAGCATCTGTAAGCATTTGTGGGATTCTAGCGAATGATATGACCCAAGAAAAGGCCTGCCCACCAGCAACAAGTACAAAGACTGCTGACGTTACAATTCCTGAAGACAACGCAATATTAGGAATTTCTTTTAGTTTAATTGAACGGAAAATAAGCACTTCTAGTACAAAAGCATATAGAACTGAAATTCCTGCTGCTTCTGTAGGGGTAAATTGACCTGTATAGATGCCACCAATAATAATAACTGGAAATCCTAAAGGAAGTAGCGCCTTTAAGAAGATGTCGCCTCTTTCTTTCCATGGTACTTTTGGCGCTAGTGGGATATCATACACTTTAGCGTGAATATAGGCGTAAGAAGCAAAGAAAATAAAAATTAATACACCTGGCCCAATACCGGCAATAAATAAATCACCTACCGAGGCATCTGACACCAGCGCATAAATGATCATACCGATACTTGGAGGGATCAGTAGCGCTACATCACTCGAATTGATTATGAGGGCGATGGCACTGGAATCCTTATAGCCTACTTTTAATAAACGTTCTCGCATCGGTTTACCGATCGCTACAACGGTCGCCTGCGTGGAGCCTGAAATAGAACCAAACAATGTACAGGCTGCAGCTGTCGTAATCGCATAACCTCCCCGTAAATGTCCAACGAAGGAGCCAACAAAATCCAGTAACTTTCGAGAAGTTCTTCCTGAAGTCATAATATCTGCAGCAAAAATAAATAATGGTACAGCAATTAATACATATGATGAAATCCCTTCAACCATTTGTTGAACCATAATAGTCGGGTCTAAATTATCCATGTAAAATAGTATAATAATTAAAGGACCAGCTATTAAAGGAATCATCATTGGAAACCCCATTAAGAGCAAAATAACCATAATTCCGAGTAGTGTCCAAACCATATATAGATTCCTCTCAATTTTATTTAAGATCTTAAAAAATAATTAACTTTTTCTCCTTGAGGTTGGGATTATTGTTCATCATAATCTATTTTTTCTTCTGCAATATACACTTCTTTATGAACAATATTCGTCCACATGTTCCTTAAGAACTGGATACCGCCAATAAAACAACCAACAGGGATAGCCACAACCATTAACCAGAATGGGAATTCTAGCGCAGCTGTTGTTCGACCTGTTTCATAAATACCATATGTATACAAAGCAGCAAAATACCCTACGGTAAAAAGAACGAGTGCCGTGATGAAGGGATTAACGATAGATAATACTTTTTTTACCGGTTTAGGTGATATATCAAAGAGTGCTGACATACTAATATGACGGCCTTTCCTAGCTGCATAGCTAATGCCCATAAAACTTGCTACAATCACAGCAAGGCGACTAATTTCAGCAGCAAAATGCCAGCTCGTTCCAGTTATTAGCCGTGACAACACATTTCCAATAGTCATAACCGATATAATAATAATTGACCAGCTGAGTATAAGTTTCTCTAGTGTATGAAGTGTCCCATCCAAAAAGTTAAAAACACGGTTCTTTTTTTTCTCAACTGGCCTTTTTTCCTGTGACTGATCCAATAGTTTTCCCCCTCTCTAACAATGTCATAGTGCAATAATTTATTTTTTAAAATAATAATATATTCGTTTCAATACGATAAAATAACATAATATGCGTGGTTAGCACTAAATTAATATAGTAATTCCCCCTCTTAAACATATGTCCAGTAAGTGAGTTATTTAATATCATATAGCAATCCAACTTTTAGCTCAAAACGGATTGTCAGACAAATATACGTGAATTGAGGGATACTTCCTACTCAAGTGACAACACATAATGCCAATGGAAAAATACTCAAGACAACTCACGATTAAGACATAACACAATAGGTCATGGCCATATAAATACCCTGTCAGTTCTTTAAATAAACATGTTTTATTCTTATTCAAGACCCTTTGTGAATATATTTCCTTTATTCGTTAATATTTCACAATAGAAAATTAGCGCTAGAGAGGTGTTTATAAAACTGAGGGTGAGGGAAAATATGTGATATAATTAACACTATAAATTAAATGATTTTGTCCTGTTTGTATTATGAAGGCTAAGGAAGGAAGGATTGCGACATCATATGGAATTATTTTATAATTTCCCCCTGTGGACAGCACTATTTACAATCGGATTTGCCCAGTTTATTAAAGTACCTTTGAATTTCATCGCAACGAAACAGTTTGAATGGTCACTGCTTACAAGTACTGGCGGTATGCCTAGTTCACATTCTGGAGCTGTGACAGCTGTAGCTACAGCCATAGGATTACAACACGGGTTTGATTCTCCTTTTTTTGCTATATCTGCTATTTTTGGTATCATTGTCATGTTTGATGCCACAGGAGTTCGTAGACATGCAGGTGAACAGGCAACTGTTATTAATCGACTTGTTACAGACTTTAACAAAGCCATTGCTGAAATGAAACATTGGCCTCAAAAAGAGGAACAAGAAAAACGAAAAGAATTAAAGGAGCTACTCGGTCATCAGCCGATTGAGGTTTTCTTCGGAGGATTACTTGGGATCATTATTGCTTTAATTTTTCATGGTATTCTCTATTAGCGAGTGATTTGTCTCCAACACCCCTAGGTGTGGATTCAACATTGAATCCACACCTAGGGGCACAACCATTCCATTGTCATATTTTAATGAGATTATATTATACATGAAAGCTAGTTTAAGAAGCTTGACGAGATACGATTTGCTCTCGAAAACCTTGCACTTCTTCTGCTTCATTCAACTTGAATAAATCTTCTTCGGTTATTTGACCGCTTCCTTCTTCAACGATAAACACTTCTATGGACTTTTTGCCCCATAGGTTGTAGACGTCCTCGACGGTTTCATAATACAAATCAATTTTATCACCTTTTATGGCTGAACCTGTATCAGCTACCACACCAAATCCATATCCTGGTATAAACAGAATGGTTCCTAACGGAAAAACCTGCGGATCGGCAGCAATCGTAGAGTAAAGGTCCCTTTTCACCTCAACACCAGAGTAAGTAATGCCATATTGAGGATGATCTTCTGTTTTTCCTGTAGACTCTATTCCTGCTGTATAACCTGTTGCGATAACTTCTTTAGAAGGATATTTCGTCCAATCTTCTGCTGTTTCAAGAACCCAACTATTCGCTTCTTCCTCGTGATTCATAGTCGTTACACCCATAACTGTCCCATCTTGACTAAATAAGGTTGTTGTTTGTAACCATTCTTTAAGCTGAGTCACGCTAATATTTGTGATAGTCGTATAAGTCGTCAAAAGAGCACCTGCAAATAAAATAAGAAAACCTATTCTTAATAAGTGTTTTTTAATGAAAGCCATTTTTTTCACACCTTTCATCAACACAGCATCCCCAAAATATGAAAGAATCATACGCACTTCTTACAATAAAGGCTAATAGACCTTAACTCCAACCTTTCTTTTTTCGAGGAACTACTAATTAAGAGATAGACTTATAAATCCCTTTACTAAAAAACTCTCCTATTCACTAGGAGAGTTAGAACATTTGATAACCACGTACTCGGAGCATGCGAATTGCTATCCCTGCTAAAATAGCCCCAATCATGCCTGCAGTAAGGATAATGATGTCTGCTGTCGTTAAAGAAATAAAGGCATGTCCCAATGTAGGAAATGCTGTACCCGGTTCGGTAAAATAACTTATATATCCAGAATCATTAATCATAAAGAAAATAACTACTGGATAAATTATAGCCATCGTCCAAGTAGACCTTAATAACATATTAAGAATAAATCCAATACCAAAAAAAAGTACAAAATATAATAAAGTCGCTATCATTAACTGTGGCAAATTTAGCATTTTATCTTCCTCACTCCCATCAAGTCAAATTTAGTTTACTTAATTGTGAAGCTAACGTCAATCAATGAGATGTCATAAGTGTACTTTCTTATTTCCATATTCCTTCATTTATTCTACAACATACACTCTCCAATCCCTCTTTAACAAAACAAAATCTCTAGCAGTGTGCTAGAGACGTCGTCAATTATTTAATTTATTAACAAAGGAACTCTTTTTTTCACCGAGGTCATATAAATGTTTTATCATTTGTTTCTGTGGAGCATCATTCACAGGTATAATCATTATTTTTTGCCTGAGCCATGACAATGCTTACATGTTTCAGAACCACCTAACAAAAGTTGAAAGTATCCTTTCCCAGTACAATAAGGACAATCTTTACTTTTCACCTTTTCTTTCTCAAAAATCATCATAAGCCCCCCTCAAAAGAAAGATTTTTCAGAAGTTTCTGATAATATAACAAAAAAAACGCTTGATTAAAAGTGTCATATTTTCTAACAACTCGTCATGTAAGCGTAAACAACAAGAGAATACTCTCATTTTTATACTAAATTAATTGTTTCCTCTCTTTTTCATTTCAACACTTTCAAGTGATAAAATTAGGAAGTCAATTATGATAATGTTTTTAAAGTAATAACAGCATAATATACAATAAACTCTAGATGAAGAGCCATTTTTGCGAGGTTTTAACGAGCACAGGTTAGCTGAGGACATGCCTTCGGGAAAGCGCCTCAAATAAGCCTATGTCTCAAAAATGTAGCCTTTTAATAACGGCTAAGTTGTATTCGATTTGACCGCCGTTCGCTTTTAAGATGGCCAAGCTAAGAGAAGTTCAACCAGTTGATAGGCTGATTCCCGCCTCTCTTGGATCGTGAGGGTCCTCTCTTACCGATTAGGGGATCAAGTTAAGAATCCACCCTGAGTAATAGACGGAAAAAATCCTCTTAAATAGTCATTAGTCATGACAATAGCTTAAATAGACGGAAAGATTCCGCTACTGACCCGAAAAATCCGAGAAATGGATCGTTTTGCTTTAGATAATCGGAAAGTTTCCTCTTATATTTCCAAAAATGAGCTCTCTGCTGTGTCTAACCGAATAATCTCCGCTTATTTTACTCTCACTAATGACTTAATTGTTAACAAGACGTCCTATCTACAGGTAAAGACATTTAAACCGAGGTTTTTATTAATGACAAGTCTGTCCTATTTTATTATTATACTTTTTTGGTTTGTCACTAATGTGTTATCTAGATTTAACGTTTCTTTACATCATCTAGTAACCCGTCTAAGTTCAATTTTAACCGGGTATTCTCTTCTTTGGCTCAACTAGAATCATTAAACTGAAAATTTGACTTTTTCGTATTGCTAGTAATTTAAGATTTTAAAAATAAATTCAGCCATGAAAAGCTTAATGAGGCTATGATATTCTCCTGTAGCTAAAAACTTTATGAACACGATTATACTGTCTCATCACTTTAATATGTCTTTGTCTTTTTTGAGAACTACATTAAAAAGAAGTAAATTAAAGAAGCTAATCCATTAGCGATAGATTAGCTTCCTAAGTTAGTATTTAAAATAAGTTTAACTTACCTTTCTTAAGGACGAGTGGCATGCCGCCTAGCATGTAGAGATAACGGTTATCGATCAGTTTTTTCACTGCAGAAGCTGAATGACCATAAATCTTTTTGTCCCCGACTAAACCGATCGCCTCTTTTCCTCCTAGAGATGCAACAGTTCCTTTTATATCTGGTTTAAACTCTTCAAGCTCTGTCTTGCCTGCTACGAGTGCTTTTAAGTTTTTCGCACAGGTGTAGGCTTGTTGAATGGCTATTTGTGCTGTTGGTGGATACGGTCGGTTTATTTCTTCATTAATAATAAGCGCACAGTCTCCAATAATGAAAACATCATCATGACCTGGAGCGCGTAAATCTTTCTCCACTTTTACACGACCACGCATGGTTTCAAAGCCGGCATCATCAACGATAGAGCTTCCACGAATCCCTGTTGTCCAAACAATTGTTTGAGATTTAATTTCTGTTCCGTCCGCAAGTAACACAACACCGTCCTGTACTTCCTTAATAGGTGTGTTAATTTTGAACTGAACCCCTTTACTCTCTAAATGGTTCATTGCGTATTCCACTAGTTCTTCATCAAATCCAGGAAGAGCAGTTGGCGCCGCTTCAACGGAAATAATCTTTACTTTTTTACGGTCGATATCGTACTCTTCACAAAGTTCAGGAATACGCTCAGTAAGTTCACCTACGAACTCAATGCCAGTAAAGCCAGCACCAGCGACAACAAATGTCAGCAAGTCCTCTTGCTTTTCTTCTTGCTTATTGTAGTTTGCAAACATGTACTCAATATGCTCACGGATCAAACGTACAGAGTTGACGCTCCGAATAGAGAACGCATGTTCTTTAACACCTGGAATACCGAATGTTTCTGGCTCAGAGCCAAGTCCAATGACAAGATAATCATAATCTAATTCACTTTTTTCAAGAACAACTTTTTTCTCCTCTTTGTTGATCTTCACGACAGCATCTTTAATAAATTGAATTTTGTTAGTATCGATAACACTATCAATTTTCATTCGCGTTCTGTCATGATGAAGTGTACCTGCAGCTGGTTCATGGAGCCAAGTTGTTTGATAGTGATAATTATGCTTATTCACTAGGGTAATGTCCGCATCTTGATGAGCATTTGCCTTCTTTAAGCGGCTAGCGGTCATCATACCACCGTACCCAGCACCTAAGATAACTATTTTCGGCTTTCTGTTCATAGTTCTCACTCCAATTATAATCTTATTCCCCATTTTTCCCTTCCGAAGGCCATATCAAGCGTGAGTTTTATTGGCATTTTACTTTGTGATAAAATTCACGTAACAGGATATAAATAATCCATATAATTTCAGAAAACGGATATAACTATCGTTATGGAGAGTTTGTTTTACCTCTCTCATCATATGGCTTATACTGATAATTTTCAACTATTTTATGACGAATTATCGAACTTTGTGTGGACAAAAAAAGCAAAAACCTTGATATATAAGGATTTCTATTTAAAAAAACTTTTCTCAGAGCGACACAAAAAAGACACATTAAGGATTTTAAAAATTCGGGCAAATTTAGTCTTAATTACTTTCCTTCCTGTTTCATTGTGATTATAATATAGAGGGAAGAAACTAGAAAAAATATCAAACACATGTGGAGGTGTGAGTTTTGTCAGAACAAAAAGATATATTTGACATTACGATAATTGGCGGTGGCCCCGTTGGTTTATTTACTGCTTTTTATAGCGGTTTAAGACAAGCAAAAGTAAAAATTATTGAAGCAATGCCCCAGCTCGGTGGGCAATTATCTGCACTTTATCCTGAAAAATACATATATGATGTGGCTGGTTTTCCTAAAGTACGTGCTCAAGAGCTAGTAGATAAACTTGAAGAGCAAGCTAAGCAGTTTAACCCTACTATTGTTCTTGAACAGGCAGTTGAAAATGTAGAAAAAGGTGAAGATAACATTTTCACGCTTACGACTGATAAAGAAACTCATTATACAAAAACAGTTATTATTACTGCTGGGGTGGGGGCTTTTAAACCTCGTAGACTTGAAATTGATGGTGCCGAACAATTTGAAGGCAAAAACCTTCATTATTTCGTAAGTGACTTAACAAAATTTGCTGGCGACCGAGTTGTTCTAGCTGGTGGTGGTGATTCTGCTGTCGACTGGACGCTAATGCTAGAAGATATTGCTGAGGAAGTAACCATCGTTCATCGCCGCGACAAATTCCGCGCCCATGAGCATAGTGTAGAACAATTGAGAAATTCAGAAAAGATCACTGTCCGTACCCCTTATGTCATTAGTGAACTTCATCACGATGGTGACCGTATTGTGGCAGTCACGCTTAAGGAAAAAACAGGGGACGCTACCCATAAGATTGATATTGATACTCTCATCGTTAACTACGGCTTTGTATCTAACCTTGGCCCCATTAAAAACTGGGGATTGAACATCGAGAAAAATTCAATTGTTGTTAACTCGAATATGGAAACAAACATCGAAGGTATTTATGCGTGTGGAGACATCGCTACTTACGAAGGAAAAGTGAAACTCATCGCGTGTGGCTTCGGTGAAGCGCCAACTGCTGTTAACCGTGCAAAAGTCTACGTAGATCCTTCTGCTAGTGCCATAGCAGGACATAGTTCAAGTTTATTCTAAATTAACTCTAAAACAGTCCGTTTCTTACGGGCTGTTTTTTTAAATAAATAGACCTCTCAACGAGATGATGATTCCGCTAAGAGGCCACGTCATGATGGTCCGTATGTTTTATGATTGTTCTCCTTCTATCGGAGGTAGCGATTGTTATAGCATGACTGCGATAAATGTAAGAACGCATTTCCCTCTAAATTTATCGCTAATTTCAAATTTTTAAAACACTGTGTTTTTTCATTAACACTCTTCAGGTGTCCCTGCATTTTTAGCTGTTCTAAATGACGAACCACACCCACAGTTGGCGATGGCGTTAGGGTTATCGATTGTAAAACCGCCGCCCATCATGTTTTGTTTATAATCAATTTTTACCCCTTCAAGCATAGGAATATTTTCTTTTTCAACGACAACTTCTAACCCTTCAATTTCAAGGTGTTTATCTTCTTCATTAATTTCTGTATCGAATCCCATGACATATGATAACCCACTGCAACCTCCACCTTGAACTCCGATCCTGAGGTATTTCGCATCGTCATCATCAGCCATCATGGTTTTCACTTGACCTACAGCTACTTCCGTTATTGTTAACATGTTATCTCCCTCCTTACTAAAGGATCTTAATTAGTATTATACCGACTATGAATCAACGCTTCAAGGAACTAAACCTCCCCCACTTCTTTTGCGAATAGTTATTACCTTAAATCTTCTATTTGGCAGCTTAGTTAAAATGATGATAAGATAATAGAGAGTTTCGAGTAACGAAATGGACTATGCCAATCGTTTCTCCTTTTCAAACGTATTAACAGAACGTGGTTCGAATTAAACTCTTATTTCTGTCATGTTTCTAATACTTCAATTAATTTTTAGCTATAAAACGAAAGAACGTTATTATTTTTCACAAAGGTGGGAGCAAACATGAGTACGATCTTACTGGATCACGATCTTGAAGACATTAAACAAAAAGTACTACATGGCGAACGATTAACAATAGAAGATGGCTTGAAGCTATATGACACAGCTGACTTCTTAACTGTGGCTCAATTAGCTAACCAAGCAAACGAAAAAAAGAATGGAAAGAATGTTTATTTCATCGAAAACATGTATATTAATCCAACCAATGTTTGTGAAGCTAGCTGTAGTTTTTGTGGGTTTAAACGTAAACCCGGTGAAGATGGCGCTTATACAATGGATGAAGAGGCATTATTAAAGTATGTTGAAGATCGATGGAATGACAATATTCAAGAATTTCATATTGTTGGTGGACATAACACGGATGTACCGTTTGACTATTATTTAAACACAGTACGTACTTTGAAAAAGCATTATCCACAATGTACGGTGAAGGCTTACACAGGGGCTGAAATAGAATTTTTTGCCCGTCATGCTGGTTTAAGCATGAGAGAAGTTATGCAGGAACTTATTAAAGCAGGTCTTGACACCTTACCGGGTGGTGGTGCTGAAATCTTAACTGAACGCTATCGAGAAAAAATGAGCCCAGACAAAGCCTCTACGTATGAGTGGTTGGAAGCTCATGAAATCGCACATGATTTAGGTTTAAAAACACATGCTACTATGCTCTATGGTTCCATTGAATCTAAAGAGGAACGATTAATTCACATGGATAGACTCAGACAATTGCAGGATAAGACAAATGGGTTTATGGTATTTATCCCACTAGCTATGCAGCCTCGTAGTGTCAATGCTGGATTAAAGCGGAGAACATCAGCATATGATGATTTACGTACAATTGCTATTAGCCGACTGATGCTCGATAACTTTGACCATATTAAAGCTTATTGGATCAATATTGGTCCTCAATTAACTCAAATGGCGCTGACGTTCGGCAGCTCTGATATTCATGGAACATTAATTGAAGAACGTATCTCCCACTCAGCTGGTGCTTTAACATCGCAAAGCCTTACACGTCAGGAACTCGTTCACCTAATCAAAGGAGCTAATAAAAAGCCTGTTGAACGTGATACATTTTACAACATTATTAAAGAGTATTGATAACAAAATTAGAGCTGCAATGTGGGACTAAATAACGTCCATTGCAGCTCCTATTATTTTCTCAGCGATTCATTTGTCCAAAAATAATCGTCATCAGCTTCCAGTACCACCATTGTCTGATGACAACATGGCAAGTTTATTCTTACTTTCACACCTTCCTTAGCACGAGTGAGCCCATTGTTTGATAGGTTCGTTAACACGTTTTCAGCCGAACAATAAGGACAGGTCGTGAAATAGACATCCCCCATTTGCTTTTCATAAGGCCACGTATTCTCAAATGGTATTGGTTTCATCTGACTTATCCCCCAATGTTATTTATTACCACATATCAATTAGACAACCTGATTTCCTTATCGGCATAAGATATATCTACTGATACAAATATGCAAACCATGTTTTAACTTAAAACATGGGATTATCATCTAAAAATTGGTAAATATTCACAAGGAGCTCGTCATTTGTATCCCCTGTTACCACTTCACCATTAACGAGGGCAAATCGACTACGTGCACACTGACCACAGAAACTAAGACATCCATATTCAATGACATCAAGATCGGGGTCTTTCTCCAGCTCTTCTTTCACTTTTTGGGAACCACTAGCAAGATTACTTATACAAAATTCTATAATCGGCTTCATACTTTTCACCTCAATCTCCACATCTCTTTGTGGAAATTTATAATATCATTATACGTACGTTGATTATCCTAACGCCTCCACATCCTTCTGTCAATTAAATCGTTCGTTAACTACTATATCAATATTATAAACGCTTTCATTTTTTCATTGTAGATTTTGTTGAAAACTGATATATTTAAATTGTCATTATTTTGTCACATTATGTTCTATGTACACATTAAATGCTAAAAAGGAAGTGTGAAGCACACTTCTACAACTTTTTGTTTAATAACTGCTATTTGAGGATCTCAATGTGCCTCAAATACAAAATGTTTTTCTTGCAAATTTAATTGTGCAATTGTGAATTTTCTTTTAAAGAAATATTTTTAAACTAAGTCATATCATCGTAAACTGAACTCATGAGTAGTAGGTTACTGCTATATCTGTTTTCACGAATGAAAGGGGCTGATCCCGTGCGCAACATACTTATTTTAGGTGGGGGTTACGGTGGTCTTCGGGTCATACAAAAACTTTTAAACGAGCAGAATGTCAAAGATGTGTCGATTACCTTAATTGAAAAAGAAGCATATCACAGTCTAAAAACAGAATTTTATGCTCTTGCAGCAGGAACGGTTGCTGACCGCCATTTGCGACTATCATTTCCTAATGATGTGCGTCTACAACTACTTTTTGAAACAGTCAATCATATTCACTTAGACGAAAATAAGGTAGAAACAGTATCTGGACGTTTCTTCAGCTATGATGATTTAATCATAGGCCTCGGTTGCGAAGACAAACATCATGGTGTACCAGGTGCAGAAGAAAACTCTTTAAGTATTCAAAGCATGAGACGTGCTCGTAAAACCTATCAAGTGCTCCATAGTGTGAAACCAAATGGAAGAGTTTGTATTGTCGGTGGTGGATTAAGCGGTGTGGAATTAGCTAGTGAGCTACGAGAAAGTAGACCTGACTTAGATATTAGACTCTTTGATAGAGGGGAAAATATTTTATCTATGTTTCCTGCAAAGCTGTATAATTATGTAACAGACTGGTTAGTTAATAATGGTGTGACCATCGTTAATAGAGCAAATATAACAAAGGTGGAACGCCATGTTCTTTATAATCATGACGACCCGATAGAAGCCGATGCGATTATATGGACAGCAGGTATCCAAGCAAGCAAAATCGTGAGAGAACTAGACGTAGAAAAAGACTATATGGGAAGGCTCCACACGACAAAGTACCATCATTTGCACGATTATCCAAATGTCTTTGTTATTGGTGACTGTGCAGCATCCGATCATGCACCTAGTGCTCAGCTAGCAGAAGCCCAAGCAGAACGTGTGGCCATGATATTAAACAAAAAATGGAATAATGAACCTTATCCAGAGGAAATGCCAAAAATTAAGCTAAAAGGGGTCCTTGGTTCTCTCGGAAAAAAACATGGTTTTGGCTTAATGGGAGAAAAGTCGTTAACCGGCAGGGTTCCTCGTGTTTTAAAATCTGGTGTTCTGTGGATGTATAAACACCACTCTGGTTAAAATCACTTAGTCAATCAGGGCTTCTCTTAAAAGAGCTGCTCTGGTTTTGTAGTGCTACTTAGAATAATTTAACTCAGCTTCAATTTTTTCAAAAACGGCTCGTAGCTTAGGGTTACCTTCAGCTACCACCTCGTTATTAATGACAACGAGAGGGTAAAAATAGTCTTCGTTTTGAATTTTTTCTGAAAAAATTTTTTCTTCCGTGGTGGTTGGTTTAAAAATATCACAATATACAAAATGTATCGTCGTTTCAGGAAATTTTCTCTTAACAGCTGCTTCCAACCATTCCTTTGTTTCTATTGCACTTGGAAGGTTTATACAGCTTGGGCATTTTACTTCTGCACCGTAAACGGTCAACCTTAATTCTTTCATTATCTGTCTCACTCCCTTACTCTCTAATGGTACCATAAAGCTAAGCTTCAATCAGTGGGGATTTCCTTCATACTCACTGATTATTAATTTAGCTTATGGGACCTTTAGGGGCAGTTTACCCCCACCTAAACTTTTCGATCTTCTTAAATTTTGAGGTGGGGATTTTACTGCCCCTTAAGTGTGGGATAAAGCCTAAATTTAAACGTATTTTAACTACAATAACCTGTATTTATATTTTTATTTAAGGAAAAATAAATCATCTTCATGGATTTTTTTAAAAAAGGATATTATAATAGTTGTAAAGAAAGGAGTGTTTCGATATGACAACAGAAACAATGGAATCACAAGTTCAGGAAGTACTCGATAAATTGCGTCCATTTTTACTTCGTGATGGCGGGGACGTTGAACTTGTTGACGTAGAAGACGGCGTTGTTAAAGTGCGACTTATGGGAGCTTGTGGATCTTGTCCAAGTTCAACTATCACACTGAAAGCCGGAATCGAACGTGCTCTTTTAGAAGAAGTACCTGGAGTAACTGAATTAGAGCAAGTTTTTTAATGACTGATAAAGGGCTGCCATGTGCAGCCCTTTTTTTGTATCATAATAGTTATAAATACAAACTTTCTGTTATCTGTGCTTTTCATACCAATTTAAAAACGATTCAACTACTGTCAGAAGAGATTCTTGTGACAGCTCCTCTTCAGAATGAAGCATGGGCGCCACTTCTCGGAAAAGCGGTTCATCAGGAAAGTATTGCTGGATGATGTTAAGATTTTCAGTTATTTTAGTTGACCAGCTTTCATCTTGAACGTTAATTTTTAAGTATACTCCTCTGATCATCCGTTTTAAAATTGTTCTCTTTTTTGACGCCGATAGCGTTTCTTGTAAGAGTATTTCTCGATACTGAGTCATTACTTGAAAAAAGTTTTTATTAAGTGCTAAACTTATCTTCTCATTTGGCTTCATCCTCTTAAAATGTACGGATAGGTCTTCTCCATACAGGCACGTACACATGTGACGCAACCAAAATCCATGCTCATACACATTTTCTTCAGCCAATACGTCTTCATATAAATTCAAGTCGTAATCTACTTTCGAAACCGTTTTAAAATCTTGCAGTAGCCGGTCTGTAGCATGATTGAGCATGTGAATGTCAGCCCCTGTTAAAGATGAATGTAAAATAACCGTCAAATCTAAATCAGATAATCCTTCTTTTGCCTCTCCCCGTCCCACACTTCCATACACATAGATACTATGCACCTTTTCTGTAAATAGCTCTTGAAGTAAGCTGACAATGGCCTGTAATACAGGCTTAATTGAAGACTGAATGTTATCTTTGCCGGTAGGGTTTATAATAAAACCATTAGAATCAACACCTCTCCTGCTTGGAAGCTTTAATTCTACTTCTCCACCATTTGCAAAATTGTTATTTTTCATAACTAATAATCACCTTCTCCATTTACTAACATGTAGATTAACTTAGCGTTTTAATATACTTCATGGTGCTGATATGTAAAACTGCTTTTATGAAAATATTAGAAAAAGGAATAACGTCTAATCGATCACATGTCTAACTATCAGTTACTTCTTCCATACGTCATCATTGACAATAGCTTCAGGCTTCGTTCCTTTTAATACATTGAGAATATGTTGACTAGACAAGGAAGCCATTTTCTCACGCGTTTCTTTACTTGCACTTCCGATATGCGGTAAAGCAACGACATTTGGAAATCGAAGCAAGGGGTGACCGTTACTTATGGGCTCATCCTTAAATACATCCAAACCAGCACCTGCAATCAATTTATTTTCAAGTGCTTTTTCTAGGTCTTCTTCAACTATAACCGCTCCTCTCGACACGTTAACAACGATAGCCGATTCTTTCATTTGTTTAAAGGTATCGTACGTGAATAAATTAATCGTTTCATTTGTTAGAGGAGCCAGACATACGATAAAATCTGATCTTGAAACTAGCTCATCAAATGACACATAAGTTGCCCCAACTGTCCTTTCACCTTCATAATCCCTTTTACGATTATGATACAGGACGGTCATATCAAATCCTTTAGCCCTTTTGGCAACAGCCGTTCCAATTCGGCCCATCCCGACAATGCCAATTGTTTTATGGTGAATATCATGACCGGCAAGTAACAGTGGGGCCCAATTTTTCCAATCACCCTTTTTCACGTACTCTGCGGCTTCCACAATACGTCTTGCTACAGCCATTAACAAAGCAAAAGTTAAATCGGCAGTTGTGTCAGAGAGAACATCTGGTGTATGACAGACAACTACTTCTTGTTCTGTGGCTGCCTCTACATCAATATTATCGAAGCCTACCGCTAAATTTGCTACAACTTTTAACTGTTTCGCTTCAGCTAGTAAACCTGCATCAATGCGATCTGAAAGCATCGTGAATAAACCAGTCGCTTTTTTCGCCTTCGCTTTTAGAATATCGTAGGGCACCGGTTCATCTTCCTTGGGCCAAACTTCCACTTCTGCTATCTCCTCTAATAAAGCTAAGGATGATACAGGTACCTTCCGAGTCACGAATACAAATGGCTTCTCTTCCATCATTCAAGCTCCTTCCGTTACTCAAATTACCTACTTCCTCACATTATCACTAGTGGTGAATGATAATCAAATTCTGTAGTTAAAGGTGGTCAGAAGTATAAGAGGATTTTTTCAAAAGCCATTCGGGCATAATCTCCCTGCTACGTCCTTCCGGAAAACAATAAGCTGCCACGCTATTTAGAATAGCTTCATAATCATCTGCTTCATTGATTATACGGTACATGTCCTCTTCTAAATAATTTAATTTCCTGCTATCAATTGTTTGATAGAAGGCTTCAATAGCATCATAATAATGAATCGGGAAACAAAGACGAGCTAATAGCAATGTTTTATCCACAGTTTCTAATACACGCACGTGAGAATAACGAGTTAAAAACAGATGAATTCGTTTCTTTTTTTCAAATAAGGGAGCAGATGTGGTGGCAATATATCTAATATATTCTGCAATGTCCCGTGTCAGATGATCATAGATAAAATCTGTCGGCACTTTGTATAATGAAATATGGTGGCTATCTAAAGTCAACCATGTATTCTCCTCAAAACGTTGATGACAAATGGTATGACCTTTTCCTTCTCGTATAATAAAGGCATGACTTAACTGCATATCCGTCAGCATCTGTATGGCGTTTTCACTCATCCCCAAAAAATAAGGGAAACTGAGGAGGAACAGCTCATCGGCAGACGTTTTATGGACATCTGTCTGCTTTTTAACAAACCAACCCTCCAGCTGTTCTAAACGCTTTATCCAACGGTTTTGCCAAGCCAACCAGGCAACTCCTTGCCACGATGAAAATGAGGGTTCATAGTCTTCTCCCCTTATATGAAATTGGGCAAGTTTCCTTCCAATCGAGGTATCCACTGAAGGTGTAGCAGAAAAGTCATTTACTATTTCAAACAGAACTGATTCTTGACCATCAATTAACGAAACGTAGTTGCCTCCTTCTGCCTTCACTGGGATCAATAAATGAAACTCTCCTCTAACCGTTAAGTGTTCTAGCATTCTCAATTGCTCCGCAAATTTTTTCTTGTTGATCATGGAACGGCTAGGTCGAATTAAATATAATTTTCCTTTTGCTGACACAACAATATCATCATTAATATACATAATGTTATCACTATCTAATCGATAATAATCATACAATTGTCTCTCAAGCAACGCTATTCACACTCCTCATTCTATCCTCTATCGTATTCTCCAATTAGTTTATGTGGCAAAAGCCCACATTGTGCGAATTTACAGTATATCTTCAAAGTCTGTGAATACACTAAACGCAAAGAACATCATTTATTAAAAGAAGGTGCGCAACGTGATGAAAAAGCAGAAAGGCATGATAGAAGAAACAGCTAGAAATTGGCTGTTAGAAAGAGGTGTTACACTGAATGATATAGCAGAGCTTGTATACACTTTGCAATCCAAATATTATCCTTCACTGACACTGGAAGATTGTTTAGAAAATGTGGATAGTGTTTTAACCAAGAGGGAAATTCATAACGCTATATTAACGGGGATTCAGTTAGATAAGTTAGCAGAAGAAAAAAAACTGACATCACCTTTACAAGATATTATTGAACGTGATGAAGGCCTTTACGGCATTGATGAAATCATTGCCTTATCTATTGTCAATGTCTATGGTTCAATTGGTTTTACCAATTATGGCTACATTGATAAAGTGAAACCAGGTATACTTGAAAAGTTAAATGACAAATCGTTTGGCTGTCATACATTTTTAGATGATATTGTTGGAGCTATTGCAGCAGCAGCTTCAAGCCGACTTGCCCATAGGGAAGCTGGAGAAAACTAGCGAATAACTCTAAGATCAATAAAAAAGACTAACTCTCTTAACAAAGGGAGCAGGCTTTCTAAAAAGAAGGCCTGCTCATCAATTTTTATAAAGTTATCGTATGGCACCAGCATGATATTTTCTAGTGCATAACTCAAATTAAGCTGTCACTATTCGAATAGTGACTGTGACCTTTTCAAACGGACGCTTTTCCGAGGCTTGTCTTCAGCTAAAGTTCGGTAAACCCTAACAAATGTGGCTTCTCAGACTACGCTTCATCCTCTGAGCGTCGCCGTCTTACATTTCATCCACTTTTTATCATCCTTAAACCGTCCACCCTCAAAATAGAGAAGAGAGCTATGTAGGCTGGAGATAATGGACGTTAATGTCCCAATGGGAGAAGAACGCAATCCCCCCTGATTGAAGGTTCGTTTTATCACCAGCATCATATATTAAATAAAATTTTATTACATACTATTCATGCTATTGCTTTAAAAATATCATTATGAAAAAGACACACATAGACCTTTTATTAAGCTTACTTTTTTGACATCCATGGTATCTCATTCATTTGGTTCTTAAAAACGCCACTCATCTAATGAGTTTACAGCATATGTCGGTTGCGTTTTTTCCATTTTTAATTGTTCAGGTGTTGTGAAGCCTGTATGAACAATTAATGTATCCATTCCCGCATTAATGCCTGCCATAATATCCGTTTGATAATTGTCTCCCACCATTAACGTATTTTCAATTTGGGTGCCTAAAACCTCTAACGCCTGATTAATGATGATTGATTCTGGTTTACCGATAAAAAGAGGCGTTACACCTGTAGAAACATGAACCACTGAAGTTATAGAACCATTCCCTGGTAACAATCCCCGCTCTGTGGGTATGGCTGTATCCCCATTTGTAGATAGAAAAGCCGCTCCGTTTCTCACAGCTAGACAGGCTTTAGCTAATTTTTCATAAGAAAGATTCCGGTCGATTCCCATAACAATGACTTCTGGATCGACATCTGTTAGCTTATGACCTTGAGCTTCTAAAGCCTGTTCTAAACCTTCTTCACCAATCATATAAACATCAGTTTTCCCATAGTTCTCTTCTATGTATCGAGCAGTAGCCATACTCGTCGTAAAAACGTGCTCTGGTTTAGCAGGAATATCCATTGCCAGCAGCTTTGCTGCCACATCTTCTGGGGTTCGTGAAGAATTGTTAGTCACAAAAAGATAAGGAAGCTTTCTTTCTGCCAGCTGCTTTACAAAACGAGATGCGGCATCAATCTTTTCTTCTCCGCGATACATCGTGCCATCTAAATCAATTAAATAACCTTTATAATGCATAAACGCCTCCTAGTTTTGTGTCAGTTTTAAACGTTCTTCAGCTTTCATTCACAACTTCTAAGTAGAACGTTTAACCGACAATCATCGAAAAAAGAGCGTCACTCCAAAAGAGTGACGTTCAATTTATATCTGTTTGCTTGATTTTATAATAACAATGAATCTCTTGTCCAGTTGCCATACACCGATGACATTGAATACTGTCTGTGTTAAGAAGGTCCTTAAACAATCCGATCTCCGCTTCACATAACATCGGAAATTCTCTAGCAACAGCTGCAACAGGGCAATTGAACTCTTTAAATAAATAAGAACCGTCCTCTTCTTCTGTTACTTCCGCCATATAACCTAATTCATTCTGGATTTTTTCTAACTCACGGATCTTACTTGGAAAATCTTTTAACACCATTCTTTTTTCATAACGAAGCTTTAAAGCCCGTCTCCGGTAATTAAACAGCTCTTTCACTTTCTCGAGACCCTCTTGTTCTTGAATATGCCGTAATATGTCAATTGAAAAGGCACTATAATCCCTTGGAAACATTTCTTGTCCATCAGTAGATAATTGGTACACATTTGTAGGACGCCCCATTGCCTGGCGCAATAAAGTGGTTTCAACTATATTGTCTCTTTCCAGCGTATTTAAGTGGCGACGTACTGCCATCTCCGTAATACTTAACGCCTTGGCAATCGTTGATACAGTCATTTGCCTGTTTTTTTTCAACAGCTCTAAGATCTGATCGCGTGTTGAGGTGGTTTTAGTGGCCATCATTCCTCACCATCCTTCCCTACCATTGTATCGAAGGTTTGTATAACAGTAAATTTAGAAAGTAAAAAGTTTGAAAAATTGACGTAATACGTACAAAGTTTGTTCACTTTTTCACTAAGTCGTCATCATCCGTTATTTTTCTTTTGGTAGAAAAGCTGAAACAGGTCCAAGTTCATGTTCTAAATACACTTTTAATCGGTCAGGATAATGGCTAAGGCTTGTTATATTATGTTGAAAAGCATGGAATAACTTAGTTACATCCAGCTCTGTATAGTTCTGCAATAATTCCTTGCGCCAAGGTATTAACGAAGCGATATCTTTACCTTCTTTTTCAGATAGGACATGCTCATCGACTAATATGTGAATAATATCTTCATAACTACCCGGATCTCGCATGATAAAACCATCAATCATCTGATTACCAGCATCCATAATGACCTCAATCATCATATGGCAGAGGCGTTCCGTCATAAGTGAGGTTTCCTTATCAAGTGTGCTTGGTAATTGTTTAAAATCAGAGACTAAACCGTCAAAGTACGTTAATCTTTTTTCTAGTAGCTCTCTGTCAACAAAATACATCTAATATTACCCCTTTCCAGCCGAAATAGTATATCACATTAGTAGCACCACGCCGAAAAAATATACACTATTTTTAAAAATGTGATTTATTTCGTGTGTTTTTTTTGGTATTATGATGAAGGATTTTAAAAAGCTACTTTTATTATAACTTTAAACTACTGGAGGAGTCATTGTGGATCGAGAACTAGCAATGGAAATTGTACGTGTAACCGAAGCAGCAGCATTAGCATCTGCTCAGTGGATGGGACGAGGATTAAAAATCGAAGCTGATGACGCTGCAACAACAGCAATGAGAACGATGTTTGATTCCGTCACTATGAAAGGAACAGTCGTCATTGGTGAAGGTGAGCTTGATGAAGCACCAATGCTCTATATCGGAGAAGAACTAGGCTCAGGTAACGGACCCGAAGTAGATATTGCTGTCGATCCACTGGAAGGCACCAATATCGTAGCAAAAGGTCATCCTAATGCGATGGCAGTGATTGCTGTAGCAGACCGCGGTACATTGCTGCATGCCCCGGATATGTACATGGAAAAACTTGTAGTGGGACCAGAAGCTGCTGGGTTAGTTAGGCTAACTGACCCTATTGAAAAAACGATCGACATAGTAGCGAAAATGAATAATAAAAGAGTTCGTGATGTGACAGTTATTATTCAAGAGAGAGAACGGCATGAAGAATTAGTTACACGTATCCAAAACAAAGGGGCCCGTGTTAAACTATTTGGAGATGGTGATGTAGGAGCTTCTATTGTGACAGCATTACCACGTACAGGTATAGATCTATTTGTAGGAACAGGCGGTGCCCCGGAAGGCGTTATTTCAGCAGCTGCCATTAAAGCACTGGGCGGTGATATGCAAGCTCGCTTAGTCCCGATGAATGATGAGGAGTATAAACGTTGTCAAGAGATGGGGCTTGAAGATCCCACCACATTGTTGATGCTTAATGATCTCGTTAAGGGAGATGACGCTATCTTTGCCGCTACTGGTGTATCAACTGGTGAATTACTCGAAGGTGTCCGATTCCTAGGTGGGGATCTTGTAGAGACTGATACGATTGTCATGAGGGCAAAGACAGGGACCGTCCGGTATATTAAAGCCCATCACCGCTTGAATAAAAAACCTCATTTAGTCATGCCTGAAAATACGTAAGATAGGAGTGACGACATAGCGTGACTGAACGTTTTTTTCTATACGATGACTCAGAAGAAACGAAAACTCGCTTCGTTAGTTTCATGGGGGAAAATCAGCGTTTTGACCTTGCTATCATAACCACGACAAGATATTACGGTAAAAAGCTCGTCCTTAATATGTTATCAAGTCGTTACGCGATTATTGGAACCGATGACCTCGAAGAAGACGATTATTTGGAGACGGTATTTGAACTAAATTCGGAAGACGGACAAGAATTACGAGAGTTTCTTTACGAAATCATTTAAAGGTATGAGAAAGCACCTCCGCGCCATACTATGGTGAGGAGGTGCTTATTTATGAGTAAAGACCCTGACACAAAAGATTTTCAAGCTGTTGAGAAGAATCGCGAAGAAATCATTCCAGAGGGTACTCCTGATGGGGCCTATGGTTCTCCTTATGCTCCTTCTGAAGCAAGTACTAACGGCCTCAAGCCTGACAGACGAGCAATCAGTGCCTTTACCTATGAAAACCGCGAGCTGCATGAAGGGAACAAAAGGAAAGATCCAGGAGCACATCCGACCCACGACAGTCGGGAAAATGACGATTAACACTTATGAGACGTTCGGGAAAACGTCTCATTTTTTTATAACCTCAACCAAACCCGTTACCGCCCCTGTATCACCCTGAGCGGTAACGGGTTTTAACTAGTCTCGTTTGTCTCGTTCACCTTTTTTATAACAAAATAAGGACATCCAAAGTTACAATACTCATACAAATATTCTGGCAGAAAGCCAATTTTGGATTCATGGCCAAACTTTCGATTTTCTTCATGAAAGAAGCCCTTAAGACGCAACTGTTCGTATCCCCAATCTCCCACAATATAATCGTATTTATTTAAAACATCACTATATCTTTCTTTAAATGCTTCTTCAGACCATCCGTTTCTTACATCTTCCACGACTTCGTAACTGTTACTTTGCACACGAATCATGATTGGACACCTTCCTTTATAATCTCTTTCTATAGTGCCTTATATTCTTGAAAATTTCAATATTTAGTTCACATCGAACAACCTCAAATTACCAAAATTCACGAAAGAAAATTGCACATCCTAATCATACGGAGGTGTAGAAAATGATTAAAAGACGCTTATGTATCCTAGCAGGATTAGTCACTATTATGAGTCAAACAGTAATAGGGTGTGGAAATACACCCGACAATAATAATGGGGAAGCCTTTAACTTTATGAGAGGATACCAAACAGTAGAACCGAGTCAGGCCATTAATAAAGAAAATGTTGATGATCCAACTCCCTATATTCAATATGGTTATGAACGTCATACAAAAGAAGCTGCAAGTGAAGAAAGGATGCCAGGTTATGCCGTTTATGATCGGCCCCTTTTAGCTGAAAGTATTAGCGAAATGGTTGCTATCATCCCTGATGTGGAAGATGCTGGCGTTCTCGTTACAAGTCAGCACGTATTGATTGCTTACAAATCTAACAGTGATAATCGAACTAAAGTTGCTGATCAAGTGAAAAAAACCGCTATGTCTGTCGTTCCATCGTATTATGATGTGTACGTCGCAGACGAACCACAACTTATGAACGATATCGAACGTTTTAAAGGGCACTATTCAGAAAACCAAGCTGAAAGTGACGCTTTAGAACAAACGATTGAGCAAATGAAATCTTTCCCTCAAGGTGAAGATCCAACAGATAATTAAATGATCAAAGGTATCCGAAAAGAGATAATCTTTTGCGGATGCCTCTTTTTTTAAAGCGAAAGCCATACTTTTTTCTAAGTACTAGTATGACACATCATCATACTGAAATTTACTATCTTTTTTTCATCAGTGAATTTATATTTATTGACTTCAACTTAATTGGCTTATTAATTGAACCTATTCATGTGAGACGCTTTCAGCGAATTAGTGACCATCGATGAAAGCTGACATATTCAGATCTATTATGATTCAGACCGACATCCAATAATCACCTAAAAAGTAAAAAAAGTCAGGATTTTAAAATCCTGTCTTTTTTACTGTAAGGGTATGGAAGCTTATTTCTTTGCCGCATTAACTTGTTCATCTGCATGGTATGAAGACCTAACTAGTGGGCCAGATTCACAATGTTTAAACCCTTTCGAAAGAGCAATGTCTTTTAATTCTGCAAATTCTTCTGGTGTCCAATATTTCTCAATACTTAAATGAGATTTTGTCGGCTGAAGATATTGGCCGATCGTTAGGATGTCCACGTTTACAGCTCTAAGGTCATCCATTGTCTCCATAATTTCTTCCTTTGTTTCCCCTAGCCCTATCATCAAGCTCGATTTCGTAGGGATGCTTGGCTTCATCTCTTTTGCTTCTCTTAACACTTTCATCGTGCGATCATATGTAGCTCTCGCTCTAACCCTCGGTGTTAGCCGACGTACTGTTTCGACATTATAATTAAAGATATTCGGGTTAGCCTCTAGCAATGTACTTAAATTTTCTTCCTTACCTCCCATATCTGATGGCAAAACTTCTATCGTTGTAAAAGGACTTTTGCGTCGAACAGCACGAACTGTTTCAGCAAACACTTTCGCGCCACCATCTTTCAAGTCATCTCGTGCTACTGCCGTTATCACCACATGTTTCAATCCCATAATACTTACTGAATCAGCAACTCTTTCAGGTTCTTGCTCATCTAACTCGGTTGGCAGGCCTGTTTTTACGGCACAAAAGCGACAAGCCCTCGTACAGATATCTCCTAAAATCATAAAAGTGGCGGTTTTTCGTTCCGCCCAGCATTCGTGAATATTTGGGCATTTTGCTTCTTCACATACTGTATTTAACCGTTGGTCTCTCATCAATTTTTTTAAACCAGTATAAGATTCATTTGTATTTAGCTTAATTTTTAACCAATCAGGCTTTCGGACATGTTCTGCTTGCTTTGCCAAGCTCTTCACGCTCCCTTTTTTCCGATATTTCTGCATAATCTCAATTTTTACTGTAACACGTTGTGAAACAGATCTCAAAGAATTAATTTGCTCACATACAGACGAATGAAATCAGCTTTTTTTTGACACGATATAAGAAAAGCGCCAGATGTCATGTTTTCAAAGCATAAACATTAAAACAAGATATGATGATGTTTCTATTTAATTGTTAACAGTAGCTATAGTGATTTTTACTTTGCTAGGCCTTCTCATTTTTCAAAACTTACTGAAGGGAGATTATGATGCGACAAATCAAACATACAGCGCTTCTTATATTGTTTATTATGGCCTCATGCGTGATGTCCTTTCCCATACTTTCATCTGCTGCTTTGTCAGATGATTTACCGTTAGAGGAACTTTATAAACAACGAATGGCACTTTACTTAAAAACGGAAGCAGAAACGTCCATACCATGGTACTATTTTGCCGCTGTTGATAGTTATGAGCGGGGATTACGTCGGGCAAAAAAGGCATTACCTAAAGAAGAAGGACTTATTGCTATCCACATCCCAAAAGAAAAATGGGTAGGAGAAATGAACCCTAATCAGGATGATCAACAACTTAGCTCGATTGATTTTTTTGGAGGAATAGGTAAAGATGGTAACAGCGATGGATTAGCCGATTTAGAAAATGATGAAGACATCCTTTGGACATTCGCTTCCTACTTGTCAACATACGGATTTAAAGAAAAAGATATTCGCATTGGCCTCTGGGATTACTATCAAAGGGACAAGGCAGTGCAAATGATAATAGGTCACGCTAAAACCTACAAAACAATTGGTTCTTTAAATGTTAGGGAAAGAGCATTCCCTCTTCCATTACGTGCTAACTACAGCTATAACAGTACATGGGGAAACGCAAGAGGCTGGGGAGGTAGACGCATTCATGAGGGGACAGACATTTTTGCCAATCACGGAGTCCCTGTAAAATCGACTACTTATGGCATTATTGAGCTGAAGGGCTGGAATAAATATGGCGGGTGGCGAGTCGGTATTCGCGATACTAATAATGTTTATCACTATTACGCCCATTTAAGCGCTTTTGAAAAAGGGATGGATCAGGGAACAGTCGTTAAACCTGGGGATATTATTGGCTATGTAGGAAGCTCCGGCTATGGAAAAGAAGGTACACAAGGTAAGTTTCCTCCCCACCTTCATTATGGTATGTACAGGGACAACGGGTTTTCTGAGTGGTCTTTTGATCCTTATCCCCTCCTTAAAAAATGGGAAAAGGAAGAAAAAAAGCGGCAATAAGCGATTTATACGTCCTCAATACAACAAGCTCAACGGATTAGCCGTTGAGCTTGACGAATTTAAACAGTTAAAATAAATTCCTAATGTTAATCACCAGTATCCATAAAATCCCTGAAGGTGCTACTATGCGTAGAAACCAAATCCAGATAGTCCCTACTATTGAATTAGTGAGACCCGTTTCTTTAAGGGCATCTACTTTGTTCCATCCCCACCCAACAAATAGGGCAATAATAAGACCTGCAAGTGGTAACGTATACTGGTCAGTAATCGTATCTATAAGATCTAAGAATGGCAAATTAAATAACGTATACTCGCTAAGTGAACCACCTTGACTTAAAGCAGAAGGTATTCCAACCAATGTGACAACAACACCAGCTACTAAAGTCGCTTTTTTACGCTCCCAATTCATCTTTCTCATAAGGTAAGAGACGCTAACTTCCAACAGCGAAATAGCTGATGATAAGGCAGCAATGGCAACGAGGAAGAAGAAAAGTATGGCAAACATCGTGCCTCCTGTGCCCATTTGATTAAAGACTTCAGGAAGAGTAATAAAAATAAGACCTGGACCTCCAGCAGGATCTAAACCGAATGTAAACACCGCTGGGAAAATCATGACACCTGCAATGACTGCAAACAAGGTATCCAAGACGACAACTTGTCCTGCAGCACGGGGAAGACGACTTTCTGTCGGCAAGTAACTACTGTAAGTGATCATGATCCCCATCCCAAGGGAAAGAGTAAAAAATGCTTGCCCTATAGCTGAAGAATAAACATTTGGATCTTTTAATACACTCCAATCAGGAGAGAATAAAAATGACAACCCTTCTCCAGCACCATCGAGTGTTAAACTATAACCTGATAGGACTATGATAATGATAGCTAATAATGGCATGAAAATTTTATTTGAAAGTTCAATCCCTTTTTTAACACCAAAGAACACAATAGCAATAACAAACGCCATAAACAAAAACTGCCAAAAAACAGGTGCTATGTCTCCGCTAATAAATTCACCAAAGAAATCACCGAACTCACCTTCAGGTACAGCTCCGGCTGTTCCTGTTATATAACTATACAAGAAATAACTGATCCAACCAGCTATGACGCCATAAAACGATAAAATTAAAAATGATGTAAATACGCCGAGTATACCGCCTATTTTCCACACCTTTGAGGGCGTCGTTGCACTAAATGACTGCACGACGTCAGCTTGGCCTTTACGACCTATAGAAAATTCAGCTAGTAATACTGGAAGCCCTATGAGGAAAATACATAAAATATAAATTAATAAAAAGACAGCTCCCCCATTTTCCCCCGTTACGTACGAGAAACGCCAAATATTTCCTAATCCTACCGCTGAGCCAACAGCCGCAAGAATAAATCCAAGTCCACTAGCCCATCTTTCTCTCCCATTGTTCATGTTACTAACTCCTCTCTCTCTTTTACAAAGTGACTTTTATTGATACATTTACCGACTAATGGCACGAGTTTCCCCCTTAAAAATTATCAACATCTAGGTAAATGATTTAACTTACGTTATCTTATTATAGTTATCAGATAATTGAAAGTAAAGTATTTTCGGAATATTATATAAAAATCTAAAAATTGGAATTTATTTAGATAGGGTTTTCATAAATAATCACGGCCCCGATAATATATTATTTTACAGTCATAATGTATACACGCCTTTTATTTCATTATTTTGCACGCAAAAAACCGTTCCAGCCTAGACTGGAACGGAATCGTTTATCTTTTACCATTAAACGGATAATCGTAAGGTGATGATGCGTAGCAAAAAGACGGTGAGAGTAAATAAAATACCACCAACTAATAAACCTAACCATAAACTCCCTGTCACCCCTAAGGCTAAGAAAGCTAAAATGGATATAGCTCCTGTTATGAGCGCATAAGGTAATTGCGTTAATACGTGATCAATATGATGACTACCTGCACCTGTTGACGATAAAATAGTTGTATCCGAAATTGGTGAGCAGTGATCCCCGAATATTGCCCCTGCAAGAACAGCCGCCAATACTGGAAGCATTAAAGACATATCTGTGGCGGCCGCTATATCACCAGCAATAGGAAGCATAATACCGAATGTTCCCCACGACGTCCCAGTACTAAATGCCATCACACCTGCTAGGACAAATAGTAAAGCTGGCAAAAGAGCAAGTGATACATGTTCATCCACTATGCCTGCCAAAAATTGTCCAGTGCCCAACTCACCAATAATTTCTATAATCGTCCATGCAAATATGAGAATATATATTGCCGGAAGCATGGATTTAATACCGGCCCAAAGGCCGATCCCCATGTCCCTCACCGATAGACTACGAACTAACACAATCACAATTGTAATCACTAAACTAACTAGACCACCATATAATAATGAGGCTGCCACGTCTGTATTTTCAAATACCTTTAATAATGTAGCACTACCTTCTGTCCCTTCTATACCAGTGATAACCATAAAAATGCTTGTAGACATGATAAGTGCTGCAATAGGCCACAATAGGTTTCCAACATAACCTTCTTTATCATTCTTATCTAAGTTGCTATCCCCAGGGATAGGACCTTTTGTTTTATCCACTACTTCTCCAGTTGAGAGAGCTCTATTTTCATGCACGCGCATTGGGCCAAAGTCCAATTTAAAATAAGCAACTGCAAAAACTAACAAGATCGTAAAAACAGCATAAAAGTTCATTGGGCCCATGAGTAAAAAGGCTTGAAGAGAACCATACTCTGTGAAATTATGTGTTGCAAATATGCCAGCTATAATTGTAATGATGGAAGCTCCCCAACTAGAAACAGGAGAAATAACACAAATTGGTGCTGACGTCGAATCGACGATATAAGCTAATTTGGCTCTCGAAATACGATGCCTATCCGTCAAAGGCCTACTTACATTTCCCACTGTCAGGCTATTAAAGTAATCATCAATAAAGATGAGCAGACCGAGAACAGCCGATGCTATTTGAACGCTAATACGGGTTTTAAATTTTGTTAAGGCCCATTCTCCAAATGCCCGACTTCCGCCACTTATGGAAATAAGAGACGCGATCATCCCTAAAATTAAAAGAAATAAAATAATATAAAATTCCCAAGTGTTTATCCCACCATCAACATAAAAGATGTTTGTCACAATTGTTCCAACTTGCGACAATGCCTGATTAATAAATAGTTCTTCAGTTTGGTTAATCATAAGGGCACCTACAACGATCCCTACCCCTAGGGAGAATAGGACTCTTTTTGTCACGATAACCATTACTAATGCTAAAATTGGCGGTAGTAATGATAAAATACCATGTTCCATTTTTCTCTTTCCTCCTCTAAAATACCAACACAAAAAGCAGCAAGAGGTGTGTTCTTGCTGCTTCATTGAAGTCAGGAAAATCATCCTCGTCAAGGTAAAAAGTAGTCCTCCACTCCGGTCTTCCCGAAAGTGACAGTGTTGCACTTATTCAATGCAACCCCAGCTCCTTTATTTTGGACGAAATAAAATGCTTCGGCAAAATTTCCTTTCATGACCCCTCATAGCTGTCCTAGCTCTTGATCATTACTCATAAATTTCGCGCCTCTACCCCATTCTTGATGAGGTATGCTGACAGTATTTAATTATTAGACCGAGAACTATAATATCAAAATAACGGTCATAATTCAATAGTTAGTCAATGGAATCTTCTATGTCTAGCTCTTCTGGTCGCTGGATGACTGCCGGTGTCATACCACCTTCTCCACCTGTTCCACCATAAAAGTCTGGTACCTCACCAGGAATCCACACCATCGCTACAGGGATCGATGTTTTCACCACTTCTGTATCAGTAGCAAATGGAATGACCACTTTAACATCCACTTCAATGTCAACTGATACACTCATGTAAGTGTTGTTAATCCCCACATGGACAATATTCTCCTTCAATTGTGATTTCACATCCCCGATTGCTGATAATCTGACGGGCACTCTCGGCCCCAAGTGCGCCAACAATGCATTGTTAGTCGCCTGACCTAATGGAATCATATGTATAATACCGTCCTCCGAAAAGGTCGCTCCATCTCGATCTACATCAACTTCATTTGGGATACGCATATCTTGCACGCGTCCATGCTCAATATCATTTAAATAATTTTGTACTCTCTTCGTGGTTTCTTGTAAAACACGATTATAAATAACGGGATTATACTGAACAAGAATCACATTGCCTTCATCATCTTTTTCGTATTCCACAAGGTCTTCCATATCAGTATCTTCTAAAATATGTCGAGAAATGGCATCATTGATTGCCAGTGTCCCAATACGTTGCGTTTCCGTTTTAGCAATGGCTAATAATGTAGGTCGGACCCCTTTCTCAACGATTATTAACCCTTGTACCGTCAAGATAATAAAAATGATTAAAGAGATCATAAAGACATAACGAAATGGAAGAGGTCCTTTCTTTTTACGGCGCGGCCGAATGGTGCGGAGAGTTAACATGGTCATTCCCCCTTCTTTTAATATCTATGCAACAAAGGAGGATTGTACAACGAAATATATTGTAGAGTGCTGGGGGATTTATCTCAAGGCGTTAAGTTCCAGATAATAATTCTGTGTAGTATGTATGTTTGTGTCCTAATCGTTTGGATACATATTCAATATTTTATGTCTTGAGAAAATAGAATAATGCATGAGTATCTCTTAAACCGTGAAGCGTAATTTTTTAATACCTAATTTCGTCAATAACTTAGCTAATTGTTCCGACTATATTAAAGTCAACAGCAGAAATATTCAAACTTTATGGATGGGTATCTCCCCTAAATACCATACATATTAAGTATATATGATATTTAGGATATATGATATTTAAGATATTTATAGTTAACATATAATGTATAAAGAAATTAAAACGATTCCTCTTTCGAAAATTATATACTTAGTATATAATTTCATTAGAAGAATAGGAGGAATTAACCCATGATAAAGGTTAGAAACTTGAAAAAGGAATTTACACAGGGACAAGAAAGAACACACGTCTTGAAGGGCTTTGATTTGAATGTTAAAGAAGGCGAATTTGTGGCTGTAATGGGACCAAGTGGTTCTGGAAAGAGTACATTACTCCAACTTTTAGGGGGGCTTGATGTCCCTACTGAAGGAGATATAGTAATAAATCAGAGTAATTTAAGTAATATGACGGAAAAAGAAAGAACTATATTTCGTAGAAAATACCTAGGTTTTATTTTTCAAAATTACCAACTGCTCCCTACATTAAGTGTAGAGGAAAATATAGCTTTCCCTCTTCATGCAGATGGTAAAAAGAATAACCAAATTATTATAGAATTACTTGATTCTATCGGATTGAAAGAACTTGGTCCAAAGCGTGCTAATTTGCTGAGTGGCGGTCAACAACAACGAGTTGCCATAGCCAGGGCGTTAGTCAATGAACCTTCTGTTTTATTAGCCGATGAACCGACAGGAAATTTAGATAGAGGGAAAGCCGACGAAATACTCGGATTAATATCAAGATTCAATCGAGAAAATAATCAAACAATCATCATGGTAACTCATGATATTTTTGCAGCTGGGGTTGCGGATCGAATTATTCTATTTAAAGATGGCGTTATTGAGCAAGTGATTTCTAGAAAGGATGATGATTTTGCTAAATATGTGGCAAATTTCATGGCGTAATATAACACAAAATAAAAAAAGGTTTTTTATTTCCCTACTTGGGATAATCTTAGGTGTAGCTTTTGTAACATCTATGCTTATTGCAAACAAAACCACAAATGATGTTTTCGATTATTATGAAGAAATGTATGTGGCAAATGCCGATTATTGGATTCTAAGCGATGAACATTCTTACTCTGTGGATATGGTTTCGTCAGTTTTAACTAGTCCAATTATAACAGAAACCATGCTTGCGCTTGATAAACAAGCTTTTTTTGAGTTGGAGGGTGATCAATCTCTAAATCAAAGATCCGTCCGAATTACAGGTGTGAATGATCAGAGCAGCTCTTTACTGAAACTTCCTGTTATCGAAGGGAGTTTGGATAATGAAGGTTTGGTGATCCCAAAAGCTGTTGCAGAACTGTTAAATAAAGAGGTAGGAGATACAATTAGATTTACCAATTTGGGAGAAGCTAAGGTTTCCGCCATTGTTGAATATACACAATTGCTTTCAAGCCCGGGTAATTGGGAGCGTGCTGAATCAACCAGCTTCCGAATCATGGCTCCACTTGAATTATTACAAGAATGGACGGGTATGGAAGACGAACTTTCCTATGTAAGATTTCAAATAAATGAAGAAGGAGAGCAACTTTTTCTATCTCTACAGGAAAAATTTAGTCATTCAAATGTATATGTACAACCAGTTGTCGCGGATGATCGACAAAGTAACGACATAGGGGGACTATATACGTTCTTTTACTTAATCGCGGGGTTATCCATGTTTATTAGCGGATTCATTGTATTTAATATGATTTATACAAGTGTCATGGAGAGAAAAAAAGAATTTGCAATCATGAAAAGTTTCGGATATCTACAAAGTTCCGTTTCCAGACTTATTCTAATTGAAGTACTACTGTTGGGAATAATAGGTACAGCTATTGGGGTGCCTATAGGAATTTTGCTTGGGGATATGTTCATGCAAACTTTACTAAGCGTATTTGAATTTGAAATGGTTTACACATTAAATTGGGAAATACCTGTATTAATAGCTGTATTAATTGGAATTTCATTCCCTGTTTTATCTTCATTATTTCCTATTTACAATGCTGGGAAAACCTCTGTGTTATTGACACTAAAAATGGCAAACCAACCCCAATCATTGAGAAGCCTATACATAGTTAGGGCAATTGTAGGTGTCGGCTTGCTTGTTTTTGTATTTATCGATCACCCCATCTCTTACTTAGCGATTTTAGCAAGTGTCATATTGATGTTTCCATTACTGTTACTTGGTCTGATATGTATATTTAGGCCTATTATAAAAATATTCTTCGGATACTCTGGAAGTCTGGCGGCGCAAAGCCTTACAAAACAATTAAATCGAAATGCTAATACTGCCGCTATTCTTGCTGTGGGGATTGCAGTGATATTATTACTAAGTGCTGTTATTGAATCCGCACCTGAAGGTTATGAAAATGAAATCAGAAATACGTATGGCGGAGACCTGAGAGTTTCATCAGAAGCGCCTTGGTCTAAACAGGATAGAGAAAAGCTACTTTTGTATGATGCTGTTGTAAACGTTGAGCCTTTAACGGAAGCTACGCCAATTACATGGGTAACCACCGATGAGGAGACGAGACAATTTTCCATTTTTGCTGTAGATGAAGCCGGACCAACCTTATTTGAGAGTTCTAATAAAGAGGAATTGTATTATGAACTAGCAAAGGAACCTTCTGTTATCCTCGGGGAAAGAGCTTTTAATGAATGGGGTGGAGATATAGGAGAATATATTTACATTAATACACCCTCAGGTAAACAGCATCTTGAAGTCCTTGATGTAGTGAAAACATCGAATTACTCAGGCTATGTTGGATTTATGGATGAGAATCATTTAAATAATGAATTTGGTTGGACAAATCACTTCGATATCTTATTAACTTTAAACGACGGATATACTGGTGAACAATTACGAAATCAGTTATGGCTGGATTTCAGCACTCACCTCTCAGAAGTTGAAACGATAGAAGATGAAATACAATCAACTACTTCAGCATTTTCTGGAATGAACGAATTAATTCTGATTATGCTAGTTTTAATTATCGGGCTAGCTAGCATAGGTACAGCTAATACTTTATTAATGAATACATTAGAGCGCACCTCTGAGATAGGGACAATGCGAGCGCTTGGATTTACGAAACTGCAAGTCAAAAAGATGATCATTGGAGAAGGTTTACTCATAGGATTGTCAGGGGTTATTGGTGGTATAATTTCAGGTATAGTTTTACTTTATACAACTAGCCAATCCGAACTATTAGGAGGTTTTATATCTTTTCAATTACCTGTCGGGAATATTATTCTAGCACTGATTGCTGGAGTTTGCCTGAGTCTCCTTGCTTCCTGGATTTCAAGTGCTACAGCGAGTAGAATAGATATTATATCATCACTCAAAGAAGGTTGAACAAATATGTCGGTGAAATATGGAATATTAACAATGCTATATTTACAAAAAAATCATGGATATGAATTAAAACTAGAACTAGAATCCCTCCTTGGGATTAAAGGGAAAATTAATCCTGGTCAAATTTATACGACTCTAGACCGTCTAATACGTGATCAACTTGTCATATCTGTAGGAATGGATGACCAAGAAAGAAAATTTTATGAAATAACGACGAAAGGTAATAAAGAGTTGGAAAAATGGTTACTGGAACCAGTACCCTATCATTCTACTAAAGAAGATTTTCATTTTAAATGGAGTTGTGCTCGTAAGATTGACTTCAAACAGGAAAATGAAATGCTTGATCAACAAAAAGCGATGATAATGAAAGATGTTATGGATTTGACTAAATTTAAAACAGAATTTCTTCTTCAAGGGGACGAGAATAGGTATTTATTAATCACTAGTACCCTTTTGCATTTAGAAGCAGATTTAAACTGGATAAATCAAGTGGAAAATCGAAATAGACCATAATTCTAGTAAGGTATTCCTGTTAAAAGCCTTTGTCTATTTATTTTTTGGTAGTGCTAAAATCTCTTATTTTTCGACTAACCCTTTAGGAAGAGTTATCCAAATATAAGTTAATGAATATTATATTCAACTACCATCCAGCATATTTAATTTAAAGGTTCTATAACCATCAATTTCAATATTCTTTATATACTAAATTTATGAAATGTAATTTTGATATAACCAGGTCACAAAAATTAACAAGTACATTTCTCAAACCGTTAAATTTAAGAAAAATAGGGATATCCCAAAAGTCGGTAAAGTAACCAATTTTTTACGGCATCCTATTTTATAAGAGATAAATGTTACTCAAATCCATGCACGCAGCCGTTTTCCGTGAAATTGCCTTCCACTCATACCTACGAAGTATCATCAAAGTGGATTGTCAGACTGCGATAAACCTCACTGGAGTCGTATTTTTTACTCTTTTGTGCTGGTTTATCAACAGATAAACGTCCGTAAAACTCCCGACTCACAATAGAGAGGAGAGCTAACGCACGCTAATGTCTTGATTCACTCAACGACCAATCAGGGGAATAAGTACGAAAACACTTACTGATTGAAGGCGTTTTATCTATGACTATTTGATTTTTAAAAAATCGCCCCGTTGTATTAATGTAAGTTAACCATACAAACAAATATAACGGAGGCGATTATATCAAAATAGATTAAAAACTAAGGTTTGGTGACCGTCTTACAAGTTTCTCGAAATAGGCAGACTTAACTTGAGTATTCTTTAAAGCACCTATTTTAAACGTTCATAAACATGAAACGTATGTGCCAAAGGATTTTTTTCATCCACCGTTCCTTCTTGACGAGACACTTCTTTCCATTCGTCTTCATCAATTTTAGGAAAAAACGTATCACCTTCAAATGAGGCATGGATTTTTGTAATATACAAACGATCGGCTTTATCTAGTAGCGTTTCATAAAGAGTCGCGCCGCCGATCACAAAAAATTCTTCTTGCTCCTTCATCAGTGGCTTAACATCCTCTATATGATGGAAGACTTCAACTCCCTCCGCCGTAAAACTTTCATTGCGTGTGAGGACAATATTCCGTCTATTCGGAAGAGGCCTGCCGATGGATTCGAATGTTTTCCGTCCCATAAGCACAGGATGCCCACTGGTGACACGTTTAAAATACTGTAATTCAGCGGGAAGATGCCACGGCATCTTCCCATTTTTACCTAGAACTCGTCCATCTGAAAAAGCAGCGATCATTGCGATCATACTGACACTTCCCCTTTGATATGAGGATGCGGGTCATAGCCTATTAGTTCAAAATCATCTATTGTGAAGTCTTCAATCTTCTTCCGCTCTGGATTTAATCGCATTTCAGGAAGAGGGCGAGGTTCACGTGTCAGTTGGAGCTTTACTTGTTCAACATGATTATTGTAGATGTGAGCATCACCAAATGTGTGGACAAAGTCTCCTGGCTCTAAGCCACATTCTTGGGCAATCATTATTGTTAATAATGCGTATGATGCGATATTAAACGGCACACCTAAAAAGACATCCGCACTCCGCTGATACAATTGACAGGACAATTTCCCATCTGCTACATAAAATTGGAATAAGCAATGACAAGGAGCGAGCGCCATTTTATCAATATCTGCTACATTCCAGGCATTGACAAGCAATCTGCGAGAATCAGGGTTCGTTTTAATTTGTTCTATAACATCTCCCAATTGATCAATCGTACGACCATCTGGGGCAGGCCATGAACGCCACTGCTTACCATATACAGGACCAAGATCGCCATTCTCATCAGCCCATTCATTCCATATCCGAACATTATTTTCTTTTAAATAAGCAATATTTGTCTCACCTTTGATGAACCAGAGAAGTTCATGAATAATCGCTCTAAGTGCTAGTTTTTTTGTCGTTAAGACTGGAAAACCCTTTCCTAAATCAAAACGCATTTGATAACCGAATGTACTAATCGTTCCTGTACCTGTTCTGTCATCTTTTTTCGTGCCATTTTCTAAAATATGCTTACAAAGATTGAGGTAAGCTTGCATGACATATCCCCCTTATTAATATGATGACTTAACCTATCAGTGGCTGCTCACAGGCAGAGATCGTCACCCCTAATTCCTTTGACAAATCAAGGTCATATTGCGTGCTATCAGTCACCACTCGCACAACAGGACGTGATGGTAAATGCGCATGTGTTTTAGCCACGATCCCGACCCGCCCATCACTTAGCTGCACTTCTAATCCAATTGGATAAATGACCACTGTTTTGGCAAATAATTCTACTAATTGTTGATCAAACACGCTGTTAGCCCCGCTAAAAAGTAACTCTAAACCTTCATGAGGTAAGAGAGCTTTACGATAAACACGATTTGATGTGACCGCGTCAAAGACATCGGCAATACTAATTATTTTAGCATACAAATGGATCTCATTTGCAGTTAATTGTCGAGGGTAACCACTGCCATCTCCTTTTTCATGATGCTGATACGCACAATGAGCTGCCAATAATGGTAATGTGCCACATTTACGTATCATGTCAAAGCCTATTATCGTATGGGCTTTTATAGTCTCATATTCATCATCGCTTAATGAATCCGTTTTATTTAAGATGTCAGCTGGAATACCAAGCTTTCCTATATCATGTAATAAGGCCCCTAGCCCAAGCTCATACAGTTCATACATATTAAGCTTAAGTTTTTTGCCTAATGCAAGTGAAAGAACTGAAACGTTTAATGAATGCTGAAAAATCGATGAGTCGAACGAGATAACATTGGTCAGTAACGAAATGGCTTCATTATTGGCCGCTACTTTTTCTAAGATTTCTTTAATGACTTTTGAAAATGATTGGGAAAACTCATCCATATTAACTGTTGCACCCTCTGACATTTTATTGGAAATGTCATTGAAATTCTTATGAATGGTAGTCAACATTTGTTGACGTTCATGTGGCGTAAGCAATTCTTCCGGATAAAGGTCAGCAGTTACTTCATCCTCAATATACACAAATGTGACGCCTTTTTCTTTTAAACGCTCCACAACATTTTCTGATAACAGCATGCCCCGATTTAATAATGTTTTTCCTTCTTCATTATAAATAGGCTCAGCAAGACGGGCCTCATGCGTTATTTTATCTAAAGGCATCAATTTCATAAAAACCCCGTTCCTTTCTATGTAATAGGCTCTTTAACGGGAGGGTGTCTTAAAGGTTCTTAGTTTCCAAGCGAGTAGATCCCTTAAAAACTCCGGCATAAAGTAATCTATTTTAGTCGACGTGCTAATGGCAGGATATAGTTGCCCTAATGTAAACATATCAACTGTGGCGAGTGTATAATTACGGTCTCTTTGTAATGGCTTATTTCCGATAAAAATACTCTTTTCATTAAGGGCTGGCGCGCCTTTTGCAATTCTTAAGTTGTCAAACACCATATATCCTAACACTTTGCCTCTAAAGCCAAAGCCTTTTAACGCAAAGTGTATCATTCTCTCCTCTTGCGCTTCGTGCAAAATGTTAATCAAATTCTCCCCTGATACAACAACCTTTGCAGGGTTAATTGGATGGGGACAGCACTCATGTAGATCTCCTAACGTGACCGGGCCAATTTCCAAACTCTTTAATAGCACTCCTGAGTTAACCATGGCCAAGTCTGCGTGGCACCATTCCCTCAATGTTTCAGCCAGTAGTTTCGGAAAATCACTATGTTGGTACCATTGAACTTCCAATGATTCTGCTAAATGTGTCACAGGTTCCTTAAGGATATTATCGGCTTGTTTCGCCAATTTTGAAAGAAGCTTTTCTGTTTCTGCATCACGTTCGTTTAAATTTACCTTTATAGATTGAACATGATTTACTGAAAGACTAAACGCCCCTTTTTCATTTTCTTTAAACGATAATTGTATGTCTCCAACATGAGTACCTGAACGTCCTGCCTGATTAATCCACGTATTATTTACTTTCTTTCCTCTTTCCAAGACATGATGGGTATGTGCCCCTAGTATGACATCAATCCCAGAAACTTCATTGGCCATTTTTTCATCTTCTTTTAAACCTAGATGGGATAAACATATAATCGCATCTACTTTCTCGCTCAACCTCGCAACTGTGCGTTTTAATGCAGCAAATGGCTCTGTCACCCGCCAGCCCAGCGTATGATAAAACAGTGGAAAAGAAATCGTCACACCTGTTACGCCGATAGAAACACCTGACGACAATGTGAAAATTTTATACGGAACAGTCCACTCTGGATAGCTACCGTCTTCATATATTAAATTGCTTAAAATAACAGGAAATTTAGCTTCATCATATAAATGGTCTAATTGCTCTTTGGATAAGGTAATCCCTTCGTTATTCCCGATTGTGACACCATCATATCCCATATTATTTAAAAGCGCCACGTTCCCTTTTCCAGCTAACGCTTCAGTCATGGGATGAACTTTATCACAGTGGTCGCCAATATCAAACAACAGGACGTGCTCATTGTGACTTAAAGCGTGTTGTTTTTTTTCTTTTAACAATTTAGTAACAGCAGGCCAGTTTTCCAATTGACTGTGTAGGTCATTTGTATGTAGTATTCTTACTATTTCGTTGGACAATGAGCCTCCCACCTTCTAAATTAATATTTAAAACATATGCCATTACAAGCTTGCTAGACCTTGATATATTAAACGGACACCAATAATAATAAGGAAAATGCGAAGCATGAGAACAACAGTATCACTTGTCAAACGTCGATTGATTGCAGCGCCAACTTGCCCTCCTATCCATGCGCCTGGAATGAGTGCGATGGCATAATACCAATCAACATTCCCTAAACTTATATGTGAAATTGAGCTGACTATAGCCGACAAAAAGACGAGAAACATGGAGGTGGCAACAGCTAAATGTGGAGGAAAAGCAAAGAGTAAAATCATAGCAGGAACCATGAGCGAGCCACCACCTATTCCAAACAAGCCAGAAAACATGCCTACAAAAAAAGCGATGGTAATCGCAATAAATGGATGATAGCCATACATAACCATCTTTCCGTCAAGGTTTTGGTAGCTTCGTTTAATGCCTCTCTTTGCCATTTTTATCGGCTTGACATAACGTCTCACCATTAATATAAAGGAAACAATGACAATAAATGATCCGAAGGCAATTAGAAACACATCTACGTTCATCCCTTTATTAAGCCACACGCCAAATAACGCACCTGGTCCACTTCCGATAAAAAAAATAAGGCCACTTTGCACATCCACTTTTTTCTGCTTTAAATAAGCGAGTGTTGATGATAGCCCAGTAAAAATCATCACTAAAAGCGATGTTCCAACAGCTACTTGGGGCGTTATCCCGTTTAAAATTTCTGAATATTCTCCTAAAAGCATTAAAGCCGGAACAACGATAATTCCTCCACCAAGGCCCATTATACTCCCTAATATGGCAGCAATAAGCCCTATAAATGCCAATATAACCCATTCCATATATAAGCCTGCTTTCTAGAACATAGTAAGATTTTGATCATGTCACGATTTTATCCGCTGTAAGAGACTTTGCACGAGTGAGGTTACAAGAACGGCAAGACCATTTTCTATAAGATCCATTCACCCTTGTATAACTTGATAACCTTAATGGCATCTTAAAGAAATGCGGTATATGACTATGACATTTGTCTTCACTTATTATCTATTATAATGTCTATCATTCCCTTATTCATCAAATAAGTTTAATTGTTTCGGTGCAAGCCCTTCATACGAAATGCCAAGTTCCTTTATAAAAGATTGGCCATTCCCTGCTGCGTGTCCACCTGAATTATTGTTAAAAATCACATATGTGTTAGGGACTGAAGCAGCAATTTTTTTAATTTGTTCAGCTAGTTCAGCTAATTCATGATGAGAATAATCGTATAGATAGCGGACATCTCGCCACTCTTGACCTTTTACCGGCTTCGTCCATGCCGCGACATTTCGTCCATGGAATCTTACAAACGCCTTCTTGCTATGGGTTGTTACCGGAACGAAAGGAATCGATCGTTCACCTGCTTGAGGTTCATCACATATACTATGTATCCAATTATCTTCTTTCATATAGTCAAGCGTTTTTTCTTTCATCACTCCGTCATACCATGATTGATGTCTAAATTCTAGAATGGCATCGAATTCACTTAATTGCTGGCGAACAACCCGTAAATAATCCACATGTTTACGTTGACAATCAAACCAGGGTGGAAATTGACAAAGGACCCCTGCTAATTTCCCTGCTTCTTTTAATGGTTTTATGGCCGTGTTAAATGCAGTAAACATCTCTTCCTTTGTATCAAAGGGAATATCTCCACGTTGATGCCCCGTCATCCCTTGATAAGCTTTTACAATAAATTGAAACGTTGGTGGCGTCTCATTTAACCATTTCATAATATTTCTTTCAGGCGGAATAGCATAAAACGATGAATCTAATTCCACAATCGGGAAATGCCCTGCATATGCTTCAAGCTTTTTAGCAACTGATGTGAGCCCCTCATAAAGCGTATGATGATCTCCCCAACCACTAAGGCCGATGTTAATCTGACTCATATTCGTAACTCCTTTATGCATAATAATGACACCCTCTAACGGATGATCCTCATATAAAATGATAGCAGAAGGTTCTATTCATATCCATTAAAGAAAACCTATTCAACACCCTGAGAATGCATGGCATTATTGTTTTCAAGTATCAGTACCTTTTCTTAATAAGCTTCTCTACAGCAGGGATTTCACGTTACTCAACTTTTTTCTCTACGTTGTGCCATCACTAGTTTTTTGGTAAATCCTTGTTTCCCGATCTGTAGTATTTCGAAAAAACTAAAAAAGAAAACCGCCATCTCAGATGGATCGGTAAACTGTGGTAAAACACCTATTATCTTTTTATCCATTGACTATTAATCAACCTTCTCATAGTCATATTTAGTGCAAAGATCATGAGACGACAACCAATCCATCAATTGGTTATACAAATAATAAGTCGTCCCTTTCAGCTCAACCTTAGGTGGATTAGGGTATTTATGTAGTAACTCTTCTATTTCTCCTTGACTTAAATTAAGATAAAATTTTAGATCGCTTTCTTTTATTAAGTGATTATAATTGTGTCCTTTATCTGGACGGCTAAAATTTTGTAAACCCTTCCCTATAAAATAACCCATAAGACTAAAACCAATAGCTAATAAGAACATTCCAAGAGCAAATCCATCCATCTTATGTTCTCCTCTCTATTTATCTATTTGATTAGGCAGTTGAATAATCAACCGTATTCTTCTAATTTTAGCACCTTCTACACTAAATCTTCATGTGTCAAAAATAAGTAATCGATTTCTCACACGTTAGCTAATCAAGCTATAACCAAGGTATTACTGGCGGGGTTCCCGCTTCTGGTAATAAATATATGAAAATAAAAAAGAAACATATAAAGCTAAGCTTCAATCAGTGGGGGTTTTCCTTCATCCCCACTGATTGTTAGTTTAACTTATCGGACCTTTAGGGGCAGTTTATCCCCCACCTAAACTTTTCGACCTTCTTACGTTTTAAGGTGGGGGTTTTACTGCCCCTTAAGTGTGGGATAAACAGGCCAAAAAGAATAACAAAAACCGAAAGTAAGGGTCTTTTAAATTTAATTAGACTGTATAAACCGCAAAATAAACTTACGACACCAATAAAGAGTTCAAATAATGCTACTGGATAAACAGAATAATTGTCTATATCAAATACTCTTAGAAAGTTGAATAGTGTGATTAACAATATAAAAATGATTTGCAGTCCTAAACCAATAATAATAAAGATAATTTACTCCCCCTCTATATAAAACAGCAAATACCCTGCTTTTTAACACCGTTTATACTGCTGTTGAATTAGAATTTGGAAAATTAGAGGAGGCTGCGGTAAAACAGCCTCTTTAATCTTTATATGGATCAAATTCCCCTTCTCCAGCCATACACACGCCAATTGGCTTTAACACATGTTCGATGCTGACTGTCTGTTTGTGCGCCTCTAGAACATCTCCTAATTTTTTATAAACAAACGGGCTCTCATCCGTACCGCCTCCGCGCAATTCAACACCAAACTCTTTAATCGCTTGCTTCATCTGTTCCGGTGTTACTTTTCCGCCACTTCTCGTTCGCGTTTTCCAGTTCATTTTCCCAGCTGCCTCTGTTCGGCTCATGATTCGTCCAGCTCCGTGAACCGTACTGTAAAAAGCATCTCGATTTTCTTCACTATCTACCCCGCGAATGATGACGGAATTGTCACCCATGCTTCCGCCTACAAACCCCCATTGGTTTGGTGCTGATGGCGTTGCTCCTTTACGAACGATGACATATTCTTTGTCATCATGCGTTTCTTTCCACGCGTAGTTATGATGATTGTGTACAGAAAACAGAGCTTCTGCCTGCAAAATGTCTAACACTTTTTGAATGGCGTAATCTCGACCAGCATAGGCATATTTACCTGTTAACTGCATCGCGCGGTAGTACATATCACCAATGTCTGAATCTAAATCTAATAGAGTAGGCGCGTCTTCCATCCGCTCCCCTTTAACTTTATCGGAAAACTGGGCTCCCTTGGCCAAATTCATAAATCCACTCGCCGTTTTATGACCGAATCCTCTACTCCCGAAATGATTTGCCACCCAAACGTCATCTGTTGCTTCCTCAACAAAAAGGTCAACAAAATGGTTACCACTGCCTACCGTGCCTAGCTGTTTTTTCGCCAGCGCTTTTAATTTGTCATGCTCCTGCTTACCTATTTCTTTAAATACGTCCCAGTCAGGGTCATCAAAAAGCGCGTGATCTACTTTCTCACGATTACTTCTACCTACACCGAAAGAGATGGACTGCGCTATTTCATCCATAATCCCAGATAGCTGCTCTCTTATATCTTCATATTTCACATTTGTTTTTACGGCCTTATTCCCACACGCAATATCATATCCAACCCCTGATGGTGAGATTTGATTTCGGTAGACCACCACACCGCCAACCGGTTGACTATAGCCTTTATGATGATCAGCCATCAAAAGCACTTGTTCTACATTCCCATGCTGAGAGCATGTCACTGCTTGGTCAACAGCGCTCTCTAGTGGATTCCCCCACACTTTAACGCCTTTTATTTCCTTGTACACCGTTCTTCTCTCCTTTTCTTCCTATCAGCCAATCAAACGTAGTGATTAGCTTTTAAGTCACTCTTATTGGATAACACTACCACATATTTCATTCATATGGAATTCCTTCAATAGAAAATGGAGGGACAAATGAGGAAAATTAGATAGTGGATTATGCCGACAGTTGAAATACTCATTGGCAAACACATGTGACCGTTGTCAATTATTCACAAAGGGGTATGGCTAGCTTTAAAATCAGAGGGGGTGGCCTCGGCAGCGTTCCAGAACAAGAAAACGTTATTTTGCTCGAACTAGATGAAGCGCTCTAAAGCTTATCAATCGCATAGCGCCTCCCCTTCTCGGATACACTAGAAAAAGAATTGACAAGGGGGATCACATATGAATGCGATGCAACAATTAACCGAGTGGCTGGAAGCTCATAAAGGACAGAAGCTTATGATTTCAAAACTGGAATATGGAGCAGGAATGACGTCGATAACCGATTCAGATCAAGTCTCCATGACGTTAGAGGCAGTCACGTTTAGTGATCGTGAGAGTAGAGATCCAGACGGGTATGTAGCCAATCATGAACTGGTGCTTCGTGGCGAAGGGGCCATTCAAGGCTCGGAACATGCGTCAGGCCCATTGCCAGCTCATCATTTCGACATTCCGCTGGAAGATAAGATGTCTCTCTCCGTCGACGAAAATCAAGCGATCGTTGAAACCCATCAAGCCAAGTATATTCTAGAAGCAAACGTGTAAAATTGAGTAAGTGGGGGGACTAGCCCCCTCATTACAATTAACATATCTCGTTTGTTTATGAAGAAAAATGTTACTCTTTATTTACAGTAGCTTCAAATGTAATCATTTCACTTGAATCAGTTGGATATTGGCCGTACTTGTAATCTGCCGAAATTACGATATCATCAAAACCCATATTTTCAAGAAGCATTTTAAACTCTTCAATTCCAAACCACCTTAGTGGAAACCGTTCTAATTCTGTTTGTATTAGTTCGCTATTAGCCCATTTTTCATAGCGATTATGAGATATTGTATATTGGTTAATATAGTCAACCTCAACTACTTTAGTTTCCAATGTAATAATATCACCATTCCTTGATTCCCAAGTTCTTGTTGATACTTTATCAACGGATAAATCAGTTTGTAAAGAAATATCCAAAATTAGCCTACCGTCATTTGTAAGATGGTTATAAAAATTTTTTAGTGCTTTAATAGAATCTTCTCTCTTATGTAACAATAAGAATGTACCAGTTGGCACGACAATAGCTTCATATTTTGTGTCTATTGAAAATGACGCCATATGTCCTTCAAATAATTTGGGATTAAGCCCTCTTTTTTCACAGTTATTGCGGCATATTTTTAACATCTCTTGTGATACATCAAAGCCATCAACTTTCAAGCCTCTTTCTAAAAACGGAATGAGAATTCGACCAGTTCCAACTCCTGGTTCAAGAATGTCACCCTTACAAGAAGCTAATCTATCGCTATAAAACTCCACATCCCCAAATGAACGCCCAATATATTTGTCCATATCATATACTTCTGATGAAAGTTTATTATAATAACCTAACAAATGCTTTTCTCCTTTTTTTCTATTGTTTTTAAGTCCTTCTTTTTCAATAAACTATTCATTAGTTCAGTAACAATTATTCAACTAATAAAGCTTTCACAATATATCTCATAAATTTTCTAATCCCTTTTGCATGTCTCATTTGACGCCCCTGGAGTTCAATTAGATTTTAGGTAATCTAAGACCATATCAACTCTTTCATTGACTGAATAATCTCCCTCTATTTTTAATACTGGACACGATAAGTCTGCCATCCAATGCTCATGCAACATTTTACTTTTCACTTCCATTCCAGCACTATCATATAAAGAAGCCCATTCTAAAAAAGCTTTCGATTGTTCGAATTTACTGCCACCAGCTAATATCTCATGTCCATATCGTTGAAACTCTCTTTGTTTTAACCTTTCAAGCCTTATGTCCTGAGGAATCCACAAGAATATTACGAGGTCAAAATAACTTTTAAAGTTATCCGCCCATCCCAAAACTCCTCCTGAAAGAATCCAGCTTTCACTAAGTGATACATCTTTTTCGAGCCTCCTTATACTTTCAGCAACATCTCTTTGTTTAGTAAATTTAGTTTCCCAAAAGTAATTATCGGAATCAAAATGTGTATGAGGTAAAACCTTTGATAATGAAGAGCCTAGTGTTGTCGTACCAGCCCCTGAAGCCCCTATGATATTAATTTTATCTTTCACTGTCCTCCTCCTTTCCCAAAAGATAAAATTTGCTTTTGCTTGTTCAACTGCTTGAATAATTACTATTATTCTTTTATTTAAATTTTATCACTAACAGAAGCAATGGGGATTTACTGATAGTTGTTCGCTGCACACAGTCAAATCATCGTTACCTGTGGAAGTCATTATAGTGTTCAAACTCTTATAGAACCGAAGCATTATGATTAACTGCTCGTTCCACACTAAAAATCACATCCTTCAAATTAGGAATAACCTCACTAGCAGCGCCATTTGTATTTCTAATGGTTCTCTTCGACCTGATCCAACTACATTCATTCTTCTACATCGTTATAGTAATCTCTCATTAACTCACTAGACCATGCCGGTTGCTTAACTTCGCCAATAGGTGCAAACTCATTCATATAAGGCTTAATATCTAACACAGGTGTCCCATCGATGGCATCTAGTGCTTGAACGGTTAGCTCTCTTCCTTTTATGTCTAAAAGTCTACATCTCGATACTCCTAACGCGTTTGGTCTTGCCTTCGCTCTCTGTGCAAATACGCCAACAGCTGGCCACTCCTCATTACCTCTAGGATGTCGAGCGCCGGTCACAATCTTTTCAGGTTCTACTTGATCCATATGAAAAATTATTTCCAAATGCGAAAAAGCCTCCAAGCCTTTAAGAGACTCCTCAGGGAGGTTAGAATTTAACACTATTTTACTAATGACTTTCCCCCAATGATCATCGCTCATTTCTTTCCTTGAAGAGCTAACATATCCAATGTAAGTCCCTTGATACTTATTCATATTGATCCCTCCATATCTCATCTCTTAGTCAGTTTTTGTATCTCTTATTAAATTGTTGCTTCCGTTCAATACCTTTATTAATGCAATTTTATCTCTGATTCGAAGAGCCGTCCTTTTTATACTAAAACTCATATCACCGATATCCCACGTATTTTTATTGTTAATACGCTGTTTATTCATTTCCAACATCCTGCCTCAAAATAGAAAGAAAATTGTTATATTCCTTGACTTATCTTCAACATATTGAAGCGATGTCCTCCTCAAATAATACTTTTCTATAGTTGAAGAAGCCATAGCTCTGTTCTGCTAATACTCTTTATTTCTTTTCAGCAACTATATAAACATAATCACCTAAGTCGCTACTAAAGTCATTAAGTACATCTTCTATTTTATTAGTTTCGATGTTCGTTTTCAGCCTATTACAACCTTCTTCCACTTCCTCTATAGATGCCAAGTTTGCAAAGGTAGATATTCCCGAGCGTACTTTTTCATCTAAATACATCGTTGGTTCATATTTGCCACTATACAGAAAGAAATCTTTTAAATTTGGTTGTATTAAAAATGTTTCATGACCCACAATATTAAATCCAACCGTTTTTAATATATCATCGACTTCTACTACGCTCGGCATTTGATTGGCTGATTTTTCAATAGCGTCTGGAAAATATTCTTTTAACCAATAATTATTCATCTGTTCAGGAGATGACGTAAAAATGACAAACCTACCTTTATCAAGAACCCTAAAAACCTCTCTAAAAGGAGTTAAAAGTTCATTAAAATGGTGAATGGCTAATGTACAAGTTACACCTTTAAAAAAGTTATCCTCATAAGGTAGTTTGTTTACATCCGCTACTTCCCAAGCTATTGTGCTTGATTTTCCTTTAGCTTTCTTAATCATCTCTTCTGAAACATCGCTTCCAGTTATTTTTAAACCCGTTTTTTCTAAAACACTAGTATAATTTCCTGTTCCACAAGCAATATCGAGAACTTTGCTTCCATTAGGTACTTGCAAATGATTTCGTAACCGCCTTGTAATTTCGGGATCTGCTTGACGAGTTGTATCATAAGTTAAGCCAATGCTATCGTATAAAAATGATGACACTATTTATGCAGTACTAGTGCTCATATATATCCATTTAATCCTTTGTATTGAACTAATTGCTCCGTTAGTGCAAACAGTCCTTTTCAAGAAAAACTACCCGTCAGCTTTCTTTTGCATTACCATCCTTTTTATTCCTTTCAGGAAGAACATATGATTGGTCACGCACGACTACTGTTTCAGGTTTAAAACATATTAAAACATTACTTTCATCTAAATCTTTAAAACGTGGGTCCCATTCTTCGATTTCAGTTCCTAAATAGCGAGAAAGTAACTGATTAGCCATTTCCTTTTCAAAAGGCTTAACTGTTGCCCTCCCTCTAAATCCTGCATGTAAAAAAAGACCGGTATGCTGATTGAAATCTACAATACCAATAGCACATTTGGGATTTTTCCTTATTCTATCTGGAAATGTATCTGAAGCAGTACCTATTATCCAAATCCTTTTATCTTTCCAACAAAACCAAACAGGTGAATCCCTCGGCGACTCTTCTGTCATAGTTGATAAATGAGCTACTAATGGCATAGAAAGAAATTTTTCTAAATCGAAACTCCTACCTGTATCCGTAATAATCCTCATCGTGACCTCCTGTTTAGTATGTTATTTTTAACCTTCTTCCTTGAATAATTTGCTTTGTTAGTTCATATTTTCACTCTTATTAAATTGTTACTCTCATGAGTTCAATACCTTTATTAATTCAATTTCATCTCTGATAGGAATACCATCATTACCAACCGGGGGAATATCCGGCTTTATCTTTCTTGCTTTCTCTACGGCATTATTTATAATTCGAGACAGGATAAAACCTCGTTTTTGATAAAACTTTAATGCTAATAAATTATCGTTCGTTGTTATGAGTCTAACGAGTTTACACTTTCTATTGATAGCAAAGCTTTCTACTGCTTGAACTAAGCTTGTACCTATTCCTTGTCCTTCTTTAATACTATTTAATGAAATTATCTCACACTCGTCCTTTTTGATTATGTAAGTAATTACACCAATAATTTCACCGTCATCATTTATACTAGTAAAACCATCTAGCGCACTACAATCATAGACCCCACTGGAAATAACCATTTCGGAGCTTCCCCAATGTAACTTAAAAAATTCTATTATCTTATTCTTCCCTGACTCCTCAATTGCGTATATTCTCATTTTATTACCTCAGTTTTTATAAATTTCTAATTAGAATGAATCACTTTTATAAAACGAACCTTCAATCAGGACGTTAGCATCCGGTTAGCTCACGCCTAAATAGCTTTAGCTCTGCTTTCTATTTTGAGTCGGGAGGTTTAGTTCCCAATCTGTAATAAATTAGATTTAACAGCAACTACAAAAGTAAGGGAATAAGGCACTATTTGATTTAAATCATTTCTCAACTTGTCACAAACTTTTTGGAAAATACCTAACAGAAAAATCAGCATGTGGGAAGGGTGTTAATACGTGAGTGCAAAGATATATAGAACTGTGAGCCCTTTTTATTTAACTAAGGTTATTTTGATTTTTGTATCTCTAATTAGATTAACGTCCAGAGTTCGTTGGGCACATCTTTCACGATCCGTATTTTAAGGCTGTTTCCCAAGCAGATAGGAATTCTTCTATTGTTGAATATCTTTCTAATCTATCTAATGCAACTGCCTTAATTGCTACTTGATAAAGTTCCTGTCCTGCATCCCACTTTGCATCTGAGCGATCAAGCTCTCCTCCTAACAGAGCAAATGCGATAGCTCCCATGTTAAATACATTCGTTCTTTCATCAATTTTAGCATCTAATTCAAATTCTTCTGGGGACATAAATCTTGATGATCCCCACAGTCGCCCCATTGTATTAATAAATGGTTTTCTCTTATATAAATCAATGTCACAAATCTTTGTAACATTATCTTTAAAGTCATATAAAATACTTCCATCGTAAAAATCAACTGCTACATAGTTATTTCTTTCGACATTTAGATGGAATTCTAATATACTCTTAAATGACTTTAAACGTTGTTCAATGGGTAATTGCTTAAATCGGTAAAAAGGAGACTCAGGGTGAGTATATTTATGAGGTGGCGGAAATGACCAATGGGAGTGAAGACATTCACCTACAAACCATTCAAAAACCAATACATAACCTTTCTCAGTTTCAAAATGCTCCAGTAAATTGATCAAGTGTTTATGTTGTAAATTTTCATAAATGGGAATTGAATGCTTCAATATCGCTATCGCATCTTCTGGTTGTCCAGCATATTCTTTCGTCTTTGCACCAGCATACTTTATAAATTTTTTTATCCCGTCTTTTTCTATGCCAAAACATATATTTCCTGAGTCTTGTTGATCAAAAACACTGAATACTTCTCCCATATTTGTCAGCCATTCGAAGTTGTGCCTTTCTTTTAATTGAAATGATACTTTATCTAAATTCATCACCTGCATTTCGCCCATTTAATCCCTCCATTTAATATAAATCATCTTCTATATTTAATATTAAAGTTTACCAAAACCCTTGGTATAATGCTGTTTTTTTAAATAGTATAAAATAAGTCACAATCTCAACTTGGCCTGAATTTGGCACGATAATTAACAGCAAAATCAGTTATTTGGGAAAGATTTTAACACGTTTCACAGATTTATAGAACTGTGAGTTTTTTTCAATTAGCACACTTCGTTAACGTCATAGGAAAGCCTAATTTACATTCTCTCAGACAGAAATTTTTTTAATAACTCTATTGCCTTTTGTGTTGAACTAATTAACTTCTCATCCCCTCTTTGTTGCCTTATTCTAAGGGCTTCTAAAAAGCACCTTTCTGCTTCATCTAACCTTAACAATTCCATAAGACATTTTCCTTTATGCTGATGCACGAAGTCTATATAGTTCTTTGTGTTACTAGACTGACATTTTTCCAGTGCCAGATTGAACATGTTAAGTGCATCATTATGATTGTTATTATATTTCAGGGCTTCCCCTAACCGTATTAGCGAGACTATCTCTTTTGAAGTTTCTTGAGCTTTTTTCGCGTAATTACGGCAAAAAGTTAGATGGGAAATGGCTTTTGGCGCTTCTCCATTCACCCTGTACAAGTTACCAAGTGTTCCTCTAATAAAATACTCCTCTTGCTCATTTAAAGGACTTTTTAAAAACTCATTCGCTTCTTTTATATACTGTTGTAACAAAACTGGATCACTGGTCTTCTCACGGAGAAATTCATTATCGTCAAAATAGATAATTTCATTTAAAGACGATAGATTCCTCTTAAAATCTGACAGCATATCCGCCTCCTTAATCTTTAACTGGATATTAATCATTGTAACTAACCTTTGTAATTGAATGATGACTACTTAGATTATCATTTAGATAAATCGCCCAATTCACCTAAAGTAAAACTAACATCTCCTTGGTTACTAGATACTGAATCATCATTAATCACGAAAACTTGTTCAGATATGGGAAAAAGTTGTCCCTGTGGATCACCTTCTAAGAAAAATAAATACTCTTTATTTTCTTCTATAACGCCAGTATTAGTTGCGACCTTATCTGGATCTAGTTGTCTAATAAAGACACTTTCAACTAATGAATCTCCTTTATAGACATTAGAGACAGATAACTCTGTTATTATATAGGATATCTCTGTTCCACTATCCATTTCTTTTTCTTGGTTAAGCATCGTACCACTTACAATGATTTGCGCATGATTATAAAACTCATTAAGGTTATTATAATAAGGACTATCAACGAGAGGAGACACATTCTCACTCGAATCACCATCTAAAAAGCCGTTAAAATCTGTCACTATTAGGGCAATAAAAAAAGAGAACTGCAGCTGTGATGGCGAAATAGAGATTCTTATTTTTAACATACGCTTTTTTCTGTCTTTTTTTAGCCAATTGCATTTCTTCACTTATTATTTTATTTAATTTTTGACTAGGTACTTCAATTTTATCAAGCTCTTCTTTAAATTTATCAGCATTCATTATGTTTTCTTCCCTTCTAACATATATTTTAATTCTTCAAGACCTCGATGAATAGTTGTTTTTACTGTTCCAGAAGGCCACCCTAATATCTTTGCAATCTCATTCACTTTTAAATCTTTATAATATCTTAAGTATAGAACTGATTTACTTTTTGGATTGATTTGCTTAAAGGTATCAATTAAATCCATTGCCCCTTCAATATCACCTTTAATGTCATCAATATTTCTTTCTTTCATTCTCATCCAAGTGTCTTAATTTTTTTTGACATTAAGATGGTCCATTGAAGTGTTAATTAAAATTTTTGTTATCCATGTACTAAAATACTGTTCATTTTTTAAGCCTGATATTTTTTCAAGCGCTTTGGTTACAGTTTCTTGAAAAATTTCTAATGCGTCCTCTTCATTTTTCACATAAGTGAACGCCAATCTGTAAAGTTTATCTTTCTCTAAGTTGATTAAATACTCAAAAGCCTTAATGTCACCTCTTTTTGCTTTTGATACAAACTCAATAGCCTCCCTTTTCACATTCCCACTCTCCTTTGTCGTTCATATATTAGACAGTTTAGGGCGGCAAAACGTTTCAAAAAAAAGAAGCGATCCCAAAAAATATAAGATCACTTTCTTAAATGTATTTATTCAGTATATTCCTCAATCAAAGCTTCTAAGTCTTCAAGTTCTGTACTTTCTAATTCAATGTTATCTTCTGCTTCCAATAATAGAACAAATTCGTTCCCTTCTTCTTCATACAAAGATTGTGTATAGTTTGTTAGTACAGCTGGAGAGTCATCAAAAACACTTAAAAAGACAACATACTCATTATCATCTTCCAAATATACTACATCTTCAATACTGTAAGTAACGCCATCCATTTTTCCCGCCAAACTGTTTTATGGGGAATACATCACCCACTTTTGCATCTCCATGATAAACTTCTGTAACCTCTAGGCTCTTCACCTGGATTTTCTTCCTCAGAATCTTCCTCAGGCTCCATATAAGTATCAATATTTCTTCACAAAATTAAATTACTTTTCCTTTAACAACTAAACTTGAAGTATTTGAAAGTTCCTCAGCATTTTCAAAGCTTGGGTAACTAAAAAAGAAAATATTTCTTCTGTATCTTTACTAGTTATATTTGAAAGATCTACCATACTATCGTCAGATCATTCTCTACACGCTGCAAAAAACAAACTAACCTAAGATTCTATCTAAGGGACAAATACACTTATTATGAACAACACAGACTTTTGACCCGGTATAATGTATTGACTTTTTTTCCTGTAAGAAGTATATTTTTATATACATTATTTTCTTTTTATTGTTTAATTTTTCTTATTGGGGATGTTGACTATTAAGAGTATTTTGCTATTTATACATATATTTATCATGTTTCATATTCTTTCAGGATCAGAATATCTCCTGAAACCTATTATCTCTAATTACGAAATTAATAAAAGTATTCCTCACAAGATATATGAGAAACAATACACAGGATGGGGAGTTACAGTCCTTGCTCCCAAAAAAGTAGCAATACAAAGAGAAGTCAAGTTAGCTATTATTGATTCAGGAATAGATAAAAATCATCCCGATCTACAAGATGTTGTCATAGCAGAAAAAAATGTCATCTATCCTGACAGAGATATCTCTGATGATACTGGCCATGGAACTGGTATTGCTGGCATTATAGCAGCTAATGATAATTCGTTCGGAATCTCGGGCGTTTCTTCTAGCATTCCGCTCAAAATTTATTCAATAAAGGCATTTGAAAATGACAAAAGTAAAGATGATTATATTCTAGAAGCCCTAACTTGGGCGATTGAAGAGAATGTTGATCTTATTAATATGAGCTTAGGCTCTCAAAGTAGTGACCAAAGAGTCGAGAAGCTTTTAGATAAGGCCTATAGTAAAAACATTATTATTGTTGCAGCGGCGGGAAATAATTTAAATGGAAAAGTCGATTTTCCAGCAAGTAATCAGAATGTCATATCTGTTGGAGCAATAAATAGTGATTTTAGTAAAGTTCCTTTCACATCGTATGGGAAAATAGATTTTGTTGGACCTGGGGAGAATATTTTAACAACATTTCCAAACAACAAATATGGTTATATATCACATACTTCTGCTGCAACAGCATTTGTAAGTGGCGCGGTTGCAAATTATATTAGCCAATTTGAATCAAAAGAAGAATATACTGTTAAGGAGGTGAGGAAAAAGTTAGAAAATAATGCTATTAACTTAGGTAATCCAGAACTATTTGGAAAAGGATTAATACAAAATTAGGAGACATATTATGAAAAAAAGTCGAAGTTTAGTTACATTTGTAATAATTATTAGCCTATTAATTACATCTTTTAATTTTCAACAACAAACCTTAGCTGAAGGGGATGTAAGCAGTAATCAATTAGATTATCTTGAGAAAAATATTGAAAATAATTTAGAAAGTATGGGACTTGAGCAAATAGATGTTACTGCACAATTGCCAATGAGTAACCAAGAAGAGCTTGTTGACTTAGCTATTGAGGAAGATCCACAATTGGAAGAAGAGTTTCTAATTGAGGAAGAAGAGCTCACTTATGAAGAGTTGACTTTAGAAGATGAGCAATTAACAGAAGAGATGAAAGAAGAATTTGATATTCTAACCGATGAAGTAGAAAACGTAATTGAAGAAAATGATTTAGTAATTCAAATTATTGGTTTAGATGACACTGGCGAAGAGTTCTCTACCACTATCGGTCTGAATCTAGGTGAAGATGAAGTGAACTTAGTTACTACTTCAGATAACCAAAAAGAGTTTGCTTACTCACTGGATTTAGAGGAACTTAATGAAGATAATATTTCAGGCACATTAACAGATAAAATTACTGGTGAAACTATTAATCTGGAATCAGACTTAGGAGAGTATACTAGTTCTGCTGTTTTTGTTCCTGCTCTAGGAATTACTTTAGGATCCGCATTAATTGCTGGTTTTGCGATTGTTGTTGGTGCTGCTGTCTTGATTTATTTAGCAGCTAAAGGCTTAATTTCACTATACAAAGGAGCATTATGGGTAGCCGGTAAGGTTGCACAAGAACAACAGAAGAATAGAAAATGGGTTCACTACCAAGCAAGAAGAGTAAATAATAAATTGGGTATATTAGTTGGTCCTGGTCAGTCACAAACAAAAGCTGTTAATAGACTAAAAGCAAACGCAGATGTCTGGAGCATAAATTCAACTCAAGCGAAAAAAATTGCAAAAACAGCTTCGTCTTATAAAGATACACTTTATCATCGTCCTCATAAGGCTTCTAAAGGCGTTCGAACATTTCATCATTATCATCCAAAAGGTAAATCGTCTCATTCATTTTATGGACTTGGAAAAGCAAATTAATGAGAAAATACAAACAATATTTAGAATTGAGAGATAATTATCCCCCGTGGAAGATTAAAGATGTAGATATTTTTTTTAAAAGCTCGTTAAAAGCAAAAGAATTATCTTTATTAGATCCAGATATTAAACCATTCCTTATTGAAAGCGAAATACCTAGTAGAGATAAAATATGTGGAACTTATGGGATCTATAATCTAGCCATTCTTGAACTTTTAGAAGGCAAAGTAAGCTGCATAAACGAAATGAAGTTTCGAACACTACAAAAACAAAGCAAGACTATTACTGACGTAGATACTATACTGAGTATAGGATCCTTAGTAATATTGGAAACAGATGATTTTAAGTCAGTGTCTAAGTGTTATATTGGTGGAAATGTTAGTAGATTGTATAATTTAGTAACTTATTTTTCTGGATTACCGATAGTTACAAGATCCCAATTTAAAGATCACATTGTTAACGACTTCCTCACTGCTCTAAACGATGTTAAGAAAATGGGAATTTTGGATCTTAATTGAAATTCAAGGAATTCAGTGTAAATACTGACTGGATTCCTTTTTTAACCCCTCTTCTATTTACTTGGTTGGGGAATAAACAGAATCGTTATGTTCGCTTGTAGCTTTTTATCCTACCAATAATCCCCTTTACTATCAAGTCCATATTACGTAAACGTAAAATCATCAACCTTCCATTCGCGTACTACATATGCTATATCCAGTTTCATTAATGTATGAGCTTAGCTTTCTCTGGCTCATCAAATTTCTATCCATTTTGTGTGATTTTCTTATAATGCTCACTGGTCGCGGCTAGTCATACATATAGTAAGTAATTATTTTAAAAATATTAGTAACTGATCGGCTACAGACAGACTATTGGTATGAAAGCCCTCGCTGACTTCATATGACGATAACGACTTTTTTTAAAGACACCAACGGTTTCAGGCACACACGCTGTTCCTTCACTTGAAACGAGTACGAGTCTGAAATATGTACTAGATCATTCAAACATAAGACCCTCAAAACAACAGCAGATACTGATCTTAATATCACTGAAAAAAGAAGACGAACTTCCAAAGTTCGCCTTCCACACTAAAAGGTAATCTGAATCGGCACAAAAACGTCACGCTTCAAATCCTCATATTAATTCCAAACCTCTTTAAAATAAGGTTTTTAGTTATTAACCGATTGAACCTTCCATCTCGAACTTGATCAGACGGTTCATTTCCACTGCGTATTCCATCGGTAGTTCTTTTGTAAATGGCTCGATGAAGCCCATGACGATCATTTCGGTAGCTTCTTGTTCAGAAATACCACGACTCATCAAGTAGAACAGCTGCTCTTCTGATACTTTGGAGACTGTGGCCTCATGCTCAAGCGTGATGTCATTATTGAGAATCTCGTTATATGGAATTGTATCCGATGTGGATTGATTATCCATAATTAACGTGTCACACTCAATATTTGCTTTTGAGCGTTCTGATTTGCGTCCAAAGTGACAGATTCCTCTGTACGATACTTTACCACCTTGCTTTGAGATGGATTTAGACACAATCGTTGATGAACAGTCTGGTGCTAGGTGATGCATTTTAGCACCAGCGTCTTGGTGTTGGCCTTTTCCAGCGATGGCAATAGACAGTACATTTCCACGAGCACCGCGGCCTTTCATGACAACAGCTGGATATTTCATCGTCAGCTTAGAGCCAATATTACCATCTACCCATTCCATAACCGCATTTTCTTCTGCTACTGCACGCTTCGTTACGAGATTGAATACGTTAGGCGCCCAGTTTTGGATGGTTGTATAACGACAGTATGCATCCTTTTTAACGATGATTTCAACGACCGCACTGTGCAATGAGTTTGTTGTGTAAACAGGTGCTGTACAGCCTTCAACGTAGTGCACAGAGCTGTCCTCATCTGCAATGATAAGTGTACGCTCAAACTGTCCCATGTTTTCAGAATTGATACGGAAGTATGCTTGTAAAGGTGTATCTGTTTTAACACCCTTCGGTACATAAATGAATGAACCTCCAGACCACACGGCTGAATTAAGAGCTGCAAATTTATTATCAGTTGGCGGAATCACTGTGCCAAAGTGCTTGCGAAAAATCTCTTCGTCTTCCTTTAAAGCAGTGTCAGTATCTTTAAAGATAACACCAAGTTCTTCAAGATCTTCCTGCATATTGTGATACACAACTTCGGATTCATACTGAGCTGAAACGCCTGCAAGGTATTTTTGCTCAGCTTCTGGAATACCTAATTTATCGAACGTGTTTTTAATTTCTTCTGGCACTTCATCCCAAGAACGTTCGGATTTCTCAGATGGCTTAACATAGTACGTAATATCATCAAAATTTAATTCTGCCAAATTCCCACCCCATTGTGGCATTGGCATTTTATAAAACTGCTCTAGTGATTTTAAACGGAAGTCTAACATCCATTGAGGTTCATCCTTCATACGAGAAATTTCCTCAACGATTTCACGGGTTAATCCTTTTTTCGAACGGAATATCGAGACGTCTTTATCAGAAAAACCGTACTGATATTCACTGATTTCTGGCATTTCTTTTGCCATGTGAAACCCTCCTTATAGATTGGGAACAGGTAAACTGTTCTTCAATTGAATTCTTACTTAACTAAACATGTCACTCGTTTCACGACGGCAGGGACTTAAAAGGTTATAGTCTCTATTTTACAACACACACATAGTAAAAACCAAGGGTACTGGCTGATTTATTCCGTCTCGTCTTGTTCCTCTTCCTCTAAACCTTTTTCCATCGCTTTCCACGCTAACGTGGCACACTTAATTCGTGCAGGAAATTTCGCCACTCCTTGTAAGGCTTCAATATCTCCTAAATCAAAATGACCTTCATCGTACTCTTCTCCAAGCATCATTTTTGAAAAAATCTCAGACATTTGCAGTGCCTCTTCAACTGGACGCCCTTTCACAGCTTGCGTCATCATAGACGCTGAGGAGAGGCTGATTGAGCAGCCTTCACCAACAAACTTCGCATCTTCTATCTTTCCATTGTTCACTTGCATCTGTAGTTGAATACGATCACCACATGTAGGGTTATTCATATTCACTTTCAAGGAGTCACCCTCAAGCTCTCCACGATTTCGAGGGTTTTTGTAATGATCCATAATCACTTGACGATACAGTGTGTCTAGTTGATTACCTAAAGACATCTCCAAAATACTCCTTTGTTTTTATTAATGCTTTCACGAAAGCATCCACATCTTGTTTAGTATTATAAAGATAAAAGCTAGCTCTTGCAGTTGCTGTAACATCTAACCATCTCATAAGCGGCTGAGCGCAATGGTGACCGGCTCTTACAGCAACCCCTTCAGCATCTAGGACTGTGGCAACGTCATGCGGGTGAACATCCTCACAGTTAAATGTGACAACACCTGCCCGTTTTTTAGGACCATACACAGTGACACCATCTATTTTATCCAGCTCACTTATAGCATACGATGCCAACTCTTGTTCATGCTTTTTAATATTATCCAAACCGATCGCTTCTAAAAATCTGATTGCCTCAGCAAGACCGATGGCGCCTGCAATAATTGGTGTCCCACCTTCAAACTTCCAAGGAAGCTCTTTCCAAGTAGAGTCATATAGATCAACAAAATCAATCATCTCTCCACCGAATTCCACAGGTTCCATGTTTTTCAGAAGCTGTTTTTTACCGTAGAGAACACCGATACCAGTCGGTCCGCACATCTTATGTCCTGAAAAAGCGTAAAAGTCCACATCTAAATCTTGGACATCCACTTTCATATGTGGGACAGCTTGTGCGCCATCAACCATAATAACAGCCCCTGATTTATGAGCAATGTCAGCTATCTCTTTAATCGGATTAATGGTTCCTAGTACGTTGGAGACATGAACCACAGATACAATCTTTGTTTTATCTGTGATGGTTTCTTCCACTTTATCAAGTGAAAGCGTTCCATCTTCTTCTAATGGGATATATTTTAACGTAGCACCTGTTGCTTTAGCTAGTTGCTGCCAAGGAATGATATTACTATGATGCTCCATCGGTGTAATGACAATCTCATCATCAGGACCAACATTGGCTCTTCCGTAACTTGCAGCCACTGTATTAATAGCTGTTGTTGTACCTCTTAGAAAAATCACTTGCTCAACGCTTTTCGCATTAATAAACTTACGAACCGTATCACGAGCCCCTTCATATCCGTCAGTAGCTCGTGAACCGAGAGTATGAACCCCTCGGTGCACGTTAGAATTATACGCATTATAATAATGATTTACTGCATCAATAACCTGTTTCGGTTTTTGAGACGTGGCGGCGCTGTCCAAATAAACAAGCGGATGACCATTAACTTCTTGCTGAAGAATCGGGAATTGTTCACGAATGGCTTGAATATCCATTAATAAACTTTCCTTTCGATCACATCATATAGCTGCTCTTTAACTGATTCAATCGGTAAGTCACCGACAACAGGCTCTAAGAAACCATGAATAATAAGACGTTCAGCTTCTTTTCGAGAGAGTCCACGGCTCATGAGATAGAACATTTGCACAGGATCTATTTTTCCTACGGAAGCCGCATGCCCTGCTGTTACATCATCTTCATCAATGAGAAGAATTGGGTTAGCGTCACCTCTTGCCTTTTCGCTAAGCATGAGAACACGCTCTGTCTGTTCACCATTCGCTTTTGTCGCACCGTGTTCAATTTTCGAAACGCCATTAAAAATTGACGTAGCGGCATCTTTCATAACGCCGTGCTTTAAGATTTGTCCATCAGAATTTTTTCCGAAATGGATAATATTCGTCGTGAAGTTTTGAGATTGCTTCCCACGTCCAATGGACACCGTCTTCGTATCACCATAAGACCCCTCACCAACGAGGTACGTAGTGTTCTCAGATACAGTGTTACCATCATTCATTTGTCCGAGCGCCCAGTATAACTGTGCATCTCTACCAGTAACTTGGCCACGACGATTGACATAAGTTGTCACTGTTTCCGTTAAATTATCTACTGCCCCATAACGAACGACCGCACCGTTCTCAACGTATACTTCAGACACGATGTTCGCGACTGCTTCAGTGGAAGAACCTTCGGATAAATAGTTTTCTACATATGTCACACTACTGTTTTCATCTGCCACAATGAGGACGTGATTAAATAATCCGAAATTCCCTTCGTGTGAGTACACTGCTTGGAGAGGTAACTCAACTTCCACATTTTTAGGGACGTAAATAAAAATACCTCCGTTGACTAAAGCCGCATGAAGGGCTGTTAAGCGATTTTCATCTAAAGAAATAGCGTCCTTCATAAAATATTTCTTCACGAGCTCTTCATGTTCTTGCAAGCCCGTTTTTAGATCTGTAAAAATAACACCTTTACTATTTAAATCATCGTGAAGAGCTTCATAGGTTGTCACACCATTTTTTTGTGCCAGTAGGTTCTGAATATTTTTTTCATCCCCAATTAAAGAGCGGACACCTTCTGATAGTAGGGAGAAGCTATTACTTTCTTCAACCTTCGCGTCAAAATCAAATGATGTGAAATTCCATTTCGAAATTTTTGTTTTATCTGGTTTTGGCAATTCAAGGTTTAAAGCTTTATCTAAAGACGTTAGACGAAGGTCAGAGAACCATTGAGGTTCATTGCGGTCTTTAGAGAAGCTTGTGATATCTTGTTGATTTACTGGAAACGTTATTTCCGTCGTCATCTTCATTCCTCCTCCTTTGACCGGCCTTATTCTTGACCTACTGTTTCATCTTCAATTCCAAGCTCTTCTTTTATCCAGTCATAGCCTTGTTCTTCAAGCTTGTGTGCAAGCTCAGGACCGCCGGATTTCACGATGCGTCCTTGCATCATAACGTGTACGAAATCAGGTTTAATATAGTTTAATAGGCGTTGATAGTGGGTAATGATTAAACAGCCGAACTCTTCACTGCGCAGTTCGTTAATTCCTTTAGCAACGACTTTAAGGGCATCAATATCCAACCCTGAATCAATTTCGTCAAGGATCGCAATTTTCGGTTGGAGCATAAGTAATTGCAGGATTTCATTACGTTTTTTCTCCCCACCAGAGAACCCTTCATTTAGATATCGATGCTGAAATGATTCGTCAATTTCTAATGTTCCCATCTTCTCATCCATCTGGCGAATAAACTTCATTAAAGAGACCTCATCGCCTTCTTCACGTCCAGCGTTCATAGCAGAACGAATAAAATCAGCATTCGTCACACCAGACACTTCACTAGGATATTGCATCGCAAGAAACAAGCCTGCTCGTGCACGCTCATCTACTTCCATCTCAAAAAGGTCTTCACCCATTAGTGTTGCTTTTCCTTCAGTGACTTCGTATTTAGGGTGGCCCATAAGTGCAGAAGCGAGTGTTGATTTTCCTGTCCCGTTCGGCCCCATAATAGCGTGAATTTCTCCACCATTTACCTCAATACCAAAGCCTTTTAAAATTTCTTTATCTTCAATTGATACATGAAGATCTTCTACTGTTAAATTTGGTTTCGTCATGATACGTACCTCCATTTATTTTTTGAAAGTTTGTTTTAAAACATGTTAAGATGAGAAATGAAAGATTTCAACACATTCTCACTTTATTCTCATTACAATCTTATATCAAATGAAAAAGCAGTTCAAGGGAAATGCACAATTCTTTTCATGTTTCTTTCATAAAATATCCAATAGAGAACTTCTTATACAAAAACTGTTACTATACGCTTTCTAAATCTTAACTTTTATGTTTATAACGCTCGCTTTTTGGTTCGTTATAAAATAGTATCTTAACTTTTTCCTTTTAATTTTAACATGAATGACTTTTAAATTAAAAACTTCATTCTCAATTAGATGCCTTTCTTCCACCTCTAATTGAGAATGATTTTTAATTAGATTAAATAGCCTGGGAGGATGATATCCTCCCAGGCTATTATGAGTCGTATGCGATTTGACCTGAAAGCTTAGACAACGGGACATAGAAGCAAGATGATCACTTAATTAACAAGAAGTGTGACTTTTAAAGGTGTGCTAATTCTTTAACTATTTTCATGCTTTTTTGATAATCTTTTTCCCGTTTTCTTTCAATCTTCAAGAGATTATCTAGATCTTGGTTGTACTCTTCGTAACTCATTCCATAACTTTGATACAAAGCTTTCTCCATTTCAGCGGTATGCTTCATTTGAGATAGTAAAATAATAAATCACATTCCTTTCAAATATAGAGGAAACCGTTATGGCATACTAACCATTAGCTCCTCACCATATGATTTATTTTAGCATTCCCGCTTTCACACCCCAACTCGTAAATAATGTTAAATTTTCTGACAATTGTTCTTGTGACAGTGTCAAGAAATCTCACCGTCATTTGCGTTATAATCTCTACTTCATCCGTGAATTTACTCTACATTTCAATCATCTGTTACAGACTATGAGAACATGTCACCTGACAACTCTTGAATGGCTTCTTCAACTAAAGTGACTCCTTGGCTCAAAGCTGCCCCTCCACCAAATGCACCTGTTACAGCTACCGTTTCTAATATTTCCTCTCGACTGGCCCCTTGGTCTAGGCAACCTTTCACATGATAAATAATACAATACTCATCTTGAGCATTGATACTAATTCCCAATGCTATCAGCTGTTTCTCTTTTTGAGATAATACCCCTTCAGCAAAACAAGCTTCAGTAAATGTATGATATTTATGTGCAATATCTGGCATTTGCTCTGAAAAATAGCCCATTCCTTCTTTATAATGATGTAAAGCTGCTTCAATTGAAGAATTGTACTCATTTTCCATAAATCGTTCACTCCTTCGTAAGTTATATCGTTAGCTTCTCCGAAAAAACGTCTCCTATGTGTTAGTTAAATTCAGTTCCTTCATCTATGTTGTCAACGTGAACGGTGATATTGCTCAGTGAAAATTTTGTTAAGGGGAAATAAAAACACCACGACTAATGCACCATTTGATGGCCATTGAGTAAAAATCTGCATACCCTTTAGACAAGGGCATTAGGGGTTGTTTATCTTTGCCTCTTCTTTAAAAAAAGCAAGTGATTTCTGGATGTAAAGCTCCGGATTGCCAATGCAGAGTTCACCATGATCGAAGCCTTGAAAAACCTTTACCTGTGTAGAAGGAAGGATTTTCGAAATAGCTTCAGCGGATTTTTTTAAGAAAAAGGATTCCTTAGAGCCATACCAGTATGTAATTTTTGTTTTTGTATTTTTGATCGCCGGTGGCAAGCTCAGAATTACTTTATTTATGGGAATAAGGGGAGCGTCGGCGATCATTTTTAAACATTGATCTTATTTGTGCAAGAATATCAACGGAGTGTGAGTGGCGTAAAAAGGATGAATCAACGACACTCACTCACAAATAAGACTTTGAGTGGCGTGAAAACAATGAATCAGCGACACTCACTCAGAAAATGGGCTTTGAGTGGCGCGAAAAGATTGAAACAACGACACTCACTCAGAAATAAGACTTTGAGTGGCGTGAAAACAATGAATCAACGACACTCACTCACAAATAAAACTTTGAGTGGCGCGAAAAGAATGAATCAGCGACACTCACTCAGAAAATGGGCTTTGAGTGGCGCTAAAAGAGACAATCAACGCCACTCACTCACAAAATTTGATAGAGTTTGTCCATGTGCGCAAATAAAAAAGCAATACCCGTAAAATACGGATATTGCTTTCTAAATGATCGAACCATTATTCAGCTACTGGAACGACTGCATTGTCATATGTTTCAAGGATAAAATCACTTACTTCCTCAGAACGAAGCACTTCTACTAATGTTAAAATACGCTCATCGTTTTCATCACCACTGTTAACAGCAATCACGTTAGCATATGGGTTATCTCCGTCTGCTGTTTCAGTGAGAATAGCATCTTCAAGAGGGTTAAGTCCCGCATCTAGTGCATAGTTTGAGTTAATAAGAATAGCGTCACCTTCGCCATTTTCGTAAGCGGTTGGCAGCAGTGCTGCTTCTACATTTGCAAGGAATTCAAAGTTATTTGGATTCTCTTCAATGTCATCGATCGTCGCATTAATACCAACGCCTTCTGCTAGAGTAATAAGGCCCTCATTCTCAAGCATGGATAAAATACGCCCGTGATCGGCTACACTGTCACTCATAATAATTTCTGCGCCTTCAGGTAATGCTTCTACACTATCATAATCTTGAGAATACAAACCAATCGGTTCAATATGGATACCGCCTACATTAACGAAATCATAGCCGTGCTCTTCAATTTGACTCTCAAGGTATGGAACGTGCTGGAAGTAGTTTGCATCTAGTTCACCTTCGTCTAAAGCTTGGTTAGGTAAAATATAGTCATTAAATGTGACAATTTCCAGCTCAACGCCTTCCTCTTCAAGAAGATCTTCAGCAAATTCTAGAATTTCAGCATGAGGAATGTTAGAAGCTCCAATGACTAATGGTTCCTCTTCCTCAGTAGCTTCAGAGTTGGTTGCTTCATTATTATTACCTGTGTTGTTGCCAATCTCCGTTGTGTTATTTTCCTCTTCTTGTCCGCAAGCAGCTAGGACACCAACTGTTAACGTTACCGCTGTTAATGTTTTAAGCAATTTTTTCATAATGTTCTTACCCCCTAAGTTTTTTGAGCTTATCGCTTATCTAATTTATTTGTTAAATAATCACCTAACATTTGAAGTAAAAAGACGATTATTAAAACAATCACTGTGGCTACAAACGTAATATCTGGGTTGTTTCGTTGGAAACCATCCCGAAAAGCTAAATCACCTAATCCACCAGCACCGATCACGCCAGCCATTGCTGTATAACTGACGAGAGCAATCGCTGTCACTGTAATTCCTGATACAATCGCTGGCATTGATTCAGGTAACAAGACTTTTAAGACAATTTGGCTGTTACTTGCTCCCATCGCTTTCGACGCTTCTACAACACCTTTATCAATCTCTCGAAGGCCAATTTGCACCATTCTTGCATAAAATGGTGCCGCACCAATAATGAGTGCTGGTAAAGCTGCAGAGGGGCCGAGCATTGTCCCCACTAAAGATCTTGTAAATGGAATAAGGAGTACAATTAAGATGATAAAAGGAATTGATCGAAAGACATTCACAAATAATGCTGTAATAAAGTTAATCACTTTGTTTTGCCAAATTTGACCTCTCTCAGTCAAGAACAATAATAACCCTAACAACACACCAAATATAAATGTAAAAATAAGTGCTATAGCAGTCATATAAAGTGTTTCTTCAGTTGCTACCCACATATTATCCCAATTAACGTTTGGAAATAATCCTTCTTCTTCATTATAGAAATTCTCAAACATAGTGGATCACCTCCACGTCTACTTTTTGCTCTTTAATGTAGGTGATCGCTTCTTCAATCACAGTCTTTTCGCCAGTCACATTCACAAACAATGACCCGTACGATCCGTCTCTCGTCTGTGAGATCTTCCCTTGTAAAATGCTGATAGAGATATCAAAACGCCTCACGACATCCGTAATAAGCGAGCGTTTAGCATCACTTCCTACAAATGTAAGCTGTAAGACGTGTCCGATGCCGTCATCTTTAAACAGATGTGCTATTGCTTCCTCTGTTTCTTCAGGCTCCGTCACTTGCTTAACAAATTCTTTTGTCATGTCTTCCTTCGGGCTCCTAAATACATCAAGAACCGGTCCTTCTTCAACAATTTGACCGTTTTCCATGACGGCCACGCGATGACAAATTTTTCGGATAACGTGCATTTCATGCGTAATAAGTATGATCGTTAAGCTTAATTTTTTATTAATGTCTACTAACAGATCTAAAATAGAGTCCGTCGTTTTTGGGTCTAAAGCCGAGGTCGCTTCATCACATAGCAAGACCTTTGGGTTAGTAGCTAACGCTCTTGCTATTCCAACTCTTTGTTTTTGTCCGCCACTCAGTTGAGCAGGATAGGACCCCCCTCGCCCTTCAAGCCCAACGAGCGTAATGAGCTCTTGCACGCGCTTTTTCTTCTCGCCTTTCGAAACACCTTTTATTTCCAATGGAAACGCAATGTTTTCTTCCACAGTACGTGACCAAAGAAGATTAAAGTGTTGGAAAATCATACCGATTTCTTGACGAGCTTTTCGGAGTTCTTTTTTAGTAAGGGTCGTCATGTTTTTACCTGCTACCGTTATATCACCTGAGGAAGGCGTTTCAAGCATATTTAGTAAACGAATTAATGTACTTTTACCAGCTCCGCTATAACCGATAATTCCGAAAATTTCGCCTTCATCGACAGTTAAATCAACGTGGTCAACAGCGGTTACGTCACCGTCTTTCGTTTGAAACGTTTTAGCTATTTTTTGTAACGAAATCATGTCTATCCTCTCTTTCTTCCTTTACACAGACATGTCAATTCTCACTATTTGAAATGACAGCAAGTCAGTCTAGGCTTATATTAAGTATGACTTTTCACCATATAAAAAACCTCCCTGCTTGCAAAAAGATAAGCAGAAAGGTTTTATCATAACTGAAAAGCCTTCCTCTCATCTTTCAAAGCAATTACACTTTGTGGAATTGGCACCTTCCAGAATTAATTCTGGTGGTTGCCGGGCTTCACAGGGCCAGTCCCTCCGCCACTCTTGATAAGAAGATAATTTCATATTAATTTTAAAGTCTGATCTGAATATTATCATGTGCTCATAATGTTGTCAATATGTTTTTTTAGTTGGATGAGACTGCCAAGGAGGGGGTATATAAAAGAAGGAAGAGAGCATGCCAAGGTATAAGATATAAAGGGGAGGCAATCAATTAATGTGATTTTTTGGGTAGTAGAGGTAAAAAAGGGCCTCAAGCCAAAGTAAATATTTTAATGCACCATCTGCTATTAGGTCTCCCCTTTTCGACATTGCCAATAAAAAGTCTTCTCCTTTTAAAAGATGTGTAATAACTTCCTCATCACCACTAATAAAAACGGCTACTTCATGCTCTTCCACCGCTTGTATAACGTTGACAGCACTTTGTTGAAAATCTAAGTACCACACACGCCCTTCACATGTTAGTTTCACTTTAATATCATATTTTTTTAGTAGTTGTGACGCTTGCTCCTGTTGACTCATATCATTTATAGCTGAATACAGCAAAGTTTCCATCTTTTCACGTCCTTAGATAATAGTCCCTATACATTCTATATATCACTAATATTCGACGTGAATTGATAAATTCCTGCTAAAATCGCTTATCAGGCAGAATGAAACTTTTGAGCTAAACGACTATTAACACCACCCCATATCACACCCCTCAACATATGACTGAGGATACTCCTTTTTCTTATTTTGAGTATGTTTATAAAATTTCTCATTCTTGAATTCAAAGCCATCTGCCATTTCATAGTTATAACTATGGCCACTTTGTTTTACTTTGCCAATTTTTTCAGTTTGATAAAATAGTGCTGTTTCCCCATCTTCTTCTGGTTTCTTTTCTATATCAGATGAAATATCGACCAATTCATCTTGACCCATGATTGTATCCTGCGATAATTGTCCTTCACCGATATTATCTTCATTATGATTCGTCATATTAAAACGCCTCCTTCCACACCTTATCATGTTAATTTTTGAGATTGTTATTCACGAGAGGGCGCGGGAGTTACAGGAAACACTATGTCGGATGGAAACCATCTTCATTCTTCAACACAGAAAAATAAAAAACGCCCTTATGCCTTTAATAAGCACTGGGCGTTCATACTTTTAATCTTCTTTCGTCATTTCTTCGTAAGCTTCTGCATCCATCAGATTATCTATTTCCGATTTATCAGATGGCTCCACAACAACCATCCAAGCTTTTTCATATGGAGATTCGTTTACAAATTCAGGAGAATCATCAAGCTCTTCGTT